>SVDT01000082.1 GCA_015057775.1 Paenibacillaceae bacterium
AGGATCCGGTTACCGGTCAATATCCGTACACAGGAGTTGTGCTGGAAGGAATGGGCGTTAAGCTGTATCATTCAGGAGATACCTGTATTTATGAAGGACTGTACGGCAAATTAAGAAGTTTCGGAGATATGGATGTGATGTTTCTTCCTATTAATGGAAGGGATGGAGTACGCTACCGCTCCAATATCATCGGAAACATGACGTATCAGGAAGCAGTGGATCTGGCAGGAGCAATGAAACCGGGGCTTACGGTTCCCGGTCATTATGAGATGTTTTCCAGCAATCAGGAGGACCCTGACCGTTTTGAAGATTATATAACCATTAAATATCCCGGTTTGCCATACTGGCTTGGAAGGCATGGGGAAAAGGTTCTTTATTCACAAATCAAATAAGATACATTCAAAAATATACAAAAAAGTCCAAAATATGTAGCATTTACCATTTCCCTGAATATATTTATTATAGTGAAGCAGGAAAGGAAATGCGAGATGGCAATTAAAATATTTATTGATCAGGGGCATAATCCCAGCGGATATTTTAACAGCGGTGCAGAGGCCAATGGATTACAGGAATCAGAAATTAATTACCAGGTGGGAATTTACCTTCAAAACCTCTTAAACAGTGACCCCCGGTTTGAGGCAAGAGTCTCAAGGCCACAGCCGGATACCGTTCTGGGTACCAACAATACTACCAGCCTGGCTGCCAGGGTTGCCATGGCAAACCAGTGGCCGGCAGATTATTTTATCAGCATCCACTGCAATTTAAATCCTAATCCCGAAATAAACGGAACGGAAGTATACATTTATCAGTATTTTACTCAGGGACAGTGGCTGGCGGAACAGATTATGGGCGGAATTAACGATATGGTTGGAACCAAAAACAACGGGATCCGGGAAAACCCTTCTTTGTACGTACTTAGGAATGCAGATATGCCCGCTAATTTAGTAGAACTGGGATATATAAGCAATCCATCGGATGCAGAAAAGCTTCGTAACGATCAGTATGGATTTGCTTACGGAATCTATCTGGGGCTTTTACGGTATTTTGGATTTGCATAGGTCAGAAAAGCTTTTAAGTGATGCTTTCTTTGAGGTAAATTCTTCAAAGAAAGCATTTTTTCATGGAATTGTTGTGAAAATACAAAACAGGTTGCTCAATCCAGGGAATGTGACTTATAATACTGATATTAACTGCAAATGAGTCAATAAACAAAAGAAGAGAGAGGACCATCGTCATGAAATCGCTGTCAGATATACTATACTGGCTGGATGATCTGATCTGGGGACTGCCAATGATTCTTATCCTGGTGGGAACCGGGATCTATTTAACGGTTCGTTTCCGTTTCATTTACCAGAGAAAAGTGCTTTTTCATTTTAAAAACACCTACGGAAAGATGTTTCATAAAGCGGAAGGAGAGGGAACGGTTTCCGGCTTTGCAGCTGCATGTACGGCACTTGCCAACACCATAGGTACAGGCAATATCAGCGGTGTGGCCACTGCCATCGTCAGCGGCGGACCGGGAGCACTGTTCTGGATGTGGGTTTCCGCCTTTTTTGGAATGTCAATTAAGGCAAGTGAAATTATGATTGGTCAAAGGTACCGCCAGAAATATGAGAAATCCATGGATGAATATGTATGCGACCGTTCCTTTGTTATGAAGAATGCATTTGGCTGGAAGAAAGGCGCCGTTATACTGGCCGTGTTCTGCCTGGTGTTCGGACCATGGACCTGCTGTGTTCAGACAGAGGCAGTCACCAGCTCCATAAAAGAAGGGCTGGGAATCGCCCCATGGATCACGGTAATACTCATTGGCATTACCTGCTTTGTCACAATCGCCGGTGGGTTAAAGAGAATATCCAGTTTTATGGAGAAAGTAATTCCCATCATGGCTCTTTTTTATGTGGCGGCCGGAATTGGCATTATGATTTTAAATTATCAGAGAGTTCCAGAGATCGTTCTGCTTGTTTTCCGTTCTGCATTTACTCCCACAGCGGCTGCCGGTGGATTTGCCGGGGCGACTGTCCGGGACGCCATTCAATACGGTGTGGCAAGAGGGCTGTATTCCAACGATGCAGGAACCGGTTACGGGATTATTGCCCACGCATCTGCAAAGACGGATCATCCCGTAAGACAGTCTTCCTGGGGCTGGGGCGAGATTTTTTTAGATACCATTGTAATCTGCAGCATCACGGCATTTTCCATACTATCCACAGATGCCTATATTACGGCAGATGCAACTTCTGGTGCGCTTACCACCATAGCCTTTAAGAAGGCATACGGAAGCGGAGGCGGAGTGATCATTTCTCTCGCAATTGCCGTTTTTGCATGGACAACCATTATCGGTATGTATTATGCCTGTGAAAAGTCTGTAAACTACGCTCTGGGAGACACTAAGCTTAATAAGCTTGCCATGCCCGTATATATGGTTTACTATCTGATTCCATGCCTGATTTTTTATAATATCAAAGCCGATGTATTATGGGCATTTACTGATATTTTAACGGCATCCTATGTAGTAATCACGCTGATCTTTATTTATGCAAAGCAGAAAGAAATTTTCAGGTTGTTTGATGATTTCTGGTACCGGTTTTTACCAGCTAAAAACAGGGGAGAAAATCCGCCGCCGGTGGTTTTAAAAGGAGGAGAAGAATAGATGAGAACAAGTTTTGATGAAATAAGAAAAGAGAAAGATTTAATTATTCTGGACGGAGCCATGGCTACAGAGCTTGAAAAGAAAGGGCTTGATTTAAACGATGAGCTTTGGAGTGCAACAGTGCTGGAGAGCCAGCCACAGGCAATCAGTGATGTCCATTATGATTATTTTAAAAATGGAGCAGATGCAGGAACCTCTGCCAGCTATCAGGCAAGTATAGCCGGGTTTTTAAAGAAAGGCTATTCGGAGCAGGAAGCAAAAGATTTTATCGCCCGCTCCATGGAACTTCTCCTTGAAACCAGAAGCCGCTGGTGGGAGGAAGAGGGCAGAAGTACGGGAAGATGTCTGCCTCTTGCTGTGGGGTCAATCGGTCCTTACGGCGCTTATCTGGCGGACGGATCGGAATACACCGGCAATTATCAGGTATCAGAGGCGGAACTGGAAGCATTTCACAAAGACCGGATGGACATATTAAAAGAGGCAGGGGCAGAGCTGTTTGCACTGGAGACATTCCCGTGTCTTTATGAGGCAGTTGTCTGCGCCAGAATTATGGAACAGTTAAACGCCGATTATTACATCAGCTTTTCATTTAAAAACAGCAATCAGATCAATGGGGGAGATACCATTGAATCGTGCGTGAAGGCTTTAGGGGGATTCAAACATCTAAAGGCGATTGGCGTTAACTGCACCCAGCCCCATCTGGTGACAGATATTATAAAGACATATCAATCACATACAAGCCTTCCCATTGTTGCATATCCAAACAGCGGTGAGACTTATGATGCCTGCTGTAAGACCTGGCATGGAGTGAAGGAGCCGGGGCAGTACGGACAGTGGGCAGCAAAGTGGTATGAGGCAGGCGCAGGTCTGATCGGCGGATGCTGTCGGACTACGCCAGCGGATATTCATGAGATTTTTACCTGGTACCAGAAAAACAGATGAAGCAGGATTAGTAAGAGGTGACTGGCAATGACATTGTTTTCCCGTCAGGTGATGGAGCAATTTGGGGAACTGGACTACGAGGTTTACAATTATATATTAAAAAACAGTGAGAAAATACCGTATATGACAATCCGGGAGGTGGCGAAGGAAGCTCATGTGTCTACCACCACCATTACCCGGTTTTGCAGGAAAGCCATGTGTAGCGGGTTTTCTGAATTTAAGGTGCGGTTTAAGCTGGAAAAGGAAAAGAAGGGATCTGTGAAGAAACGGTTTGATCTATCCTCCATCACAGATTTTTTTGAGCGGGTCAACTCAGATGCGTTTCAAAAACAGCTGGATACAATCGCCGGAGTGATTGCAGGAAAACGGCAGATTATTTTCATTGGAACCGGTAATTCGGGAATCATGGCTGAATATGCAAGCCGGTATTTCTGCAATATCGGAATATTTTCAACCGGGATTAACGGTCCCATGTTTCCCATTAATCTGGAGTTTCCGGAGGAAAGTATCATTATTGTTTTGTCTGTGGAAGGGGAGACCAATATTATTATAGAGAATTCTTCTATTTTGAAGGAGAGCAGCAGCACTCTGGTATCCATTACAAACAGCAGGAACAGCACTCTGGCAAGAATCTCCGATTACAACATCTCCTATTACATTCAAAAAGAAAGAAAAGAGTTGGAAGAGATGAAGGTGGATATCACTTCTCAGATACCGGCAGTTTATATTGTAGAAGCCCTGGCAAGGCTGACCATGGAAAAGAAACAGGGATAAAACACCCTGTTTTTTTTGTGGAACAAATGCCAAAACGCCCATGCTTGTTCCCAAAGAAGGCAAATCCGTTCCCTTTCCCAGATTTTTGGAGTATGCTTTTTTTATCAAATACCAGGAGGTAAGCAGATGAAAGGGAAAATTAAAATAGTAACCATTGGAGGCGGGTCCAGTTATACCCCCGAACTGATAGAAGGCTTTATCAAACGGAAAGAAGAACTTCCCATTGGAGAAATCTGGCTGGTGGATATTGAAGAGGGAAAAGAAAAGCTGGAAATTGTAGGGAACCTTGCAAAACGTATGGTGAAAGCAGCAGGTCTTGACTGGGAGGTTCATTTAACTCTGGATCGGAGAGCGGCTTTAAAGGATGCAGATTTTGTTTCCACCCAGTTTCGGGTAGGGCTTTTGGATGCACGGATAAAGGACGAACGGATTCCATTATCACACGGTGTAATCGGGCAGGAGACCAACGGTGCAGGCGGCATGTTTAAGGCGTTTCGTACAGTTCCAGTCATTCTGGAAATTGTGGAGGATATGAAGGAACTCTGTCCGGATGCATGGCTTGTAAACTTTACAAACCCCTCCGGCATGGTAACAGAAGCAGTGATGCGTTACGGCAAATGGGATAAGGTAGTGGGGCTGTGCAACGTTCCAATTATGTGCAGAAAAATTGCGGCAGGAGCCTTACAGGAAAAGGAAGAGGATTTGTTTTTCCGTTTTGGCGGCTTAAACCATTTCCACTGGCACAGAGTATGGAATCATGAGGGCGTGGAAAAAACAGGAGAAGTTCTTGAGTTGGTATATACAAAACCGGATGGCCTTAAAAATGCCATGCAGGGGCTGAAAAGTTCCGGAGTTCAAAACATTCCCAATATTGCCTTTTTAGCTGATCAGATCAGAAATCTTGGAATCATTCCATGTATGTATCACCGGTATTACTACATTACGGATGATATGCTGAAGGAAGAACTGGAGGCGTATGCAAAAGGGGAAACCAGAGCAGAGCTTGTAAAGAAGACGGAAGCAGAGCTATTTGAACTTTATAAGGATCCTGATTTAAATATTAAGCCCGTTCAGCTGGAAAAGCGAGGCGGAGCGTTCTATTCCGATGCTGCCTGTGAGTTGATCGCATCCATTTATAATGACAAGAAGACCACCATGGTTGTCAGCACCAGAAACAACGGCGCAATCTCCGATCTGCCAGATGACGTGGTTGTTGAAGTCAGCAGCATTATTACAGCAGGCGGTCCGGTGCCTATCTCATGGGGCAGCTTTGATTCTTCCACCAGAGGGCTGCTTCAGCTGATGAAGGACATGGAACTGACTACCATAAAAGCAGCAGTAACTGGTGATTATGGAACTGCACAGCAGGCATTTACCTTAAATCCACTGGTACCAAGCGGTAAGATCGCGGGAACTATCCTTGATGAGCTTTTAGTGGCTCACAAAAAGCATCTTCCCCAGTTTAAGGAAAAGATTGCCCAGTTAGAAGCGGAAGGGAAATAATCAGCGGGACAGCCAGAGTACCCTGTTGATAGACAAACTCATATCATACAGTATGAATCTGATTAATTGAGAAATGCTGGTGATAAAAGTGAGTCTGTATAAAGATGGTTTAACGGGAGTAATTATTACTCCCTGTCAGAAAGAATATGAAAAAGCAAGGCAGGAGTGGAACCGGGCAGTTCAGAAATTCCCGGAGGTAATTGTTTATTGCAGCCAGGTTTCTGATATACAAAATGCAGTACATTATGCAAGACGGCATGAGATGGGAATACGAATCCGGTCAGGCGGTCATCATTATCAGGGTTATTCCACCGGAAATGGGGTACTGGTGATTGATGTGAGTCCGATGAAGGGCATCCGTCTTTCTGGTTCCGGGCAGTGTATTGTCATGGAAAGTGGTGTTCAAAACCGGGAAGTGTACAATTTTGTAGGAGAAAAGGGATATCCATTTCCGGGAGGGACCTGCCCTACTGTGGGAGCAGCTGGTTATACGCTGGGAGGCGGATGGGGATATTCAAGCCGTTTCCTGGGGCTTGGCTGTGACAGCTTAAAAGCTGCAGAAATAGTTAATTATGAAGGTAAGGTCTTAACTGCGGATGAAACCTGTAACCCAGATCTGTTCTGGGCTTTAAGAGGAGCAGGCGGAGGAAATTTTGGTGTTGTTACCTCTTTAAAGTATAAGCTGCCACCAAGAATAACAGCAGTAACTCTGGTGGATCTTGAGTATATCAGCCCCGGACTTGAAGAAATGGCCGGATTTTTAGGAGTCTGGCAGAAATGGCTGGTGGGTTTAGATCCACGGATTACCATAAATATCAGTATGTATAATTCGCCCCAAGACGGACTTGGGATTTTCGGGAGAGGTTTGTTTTATGGATCAGCGGAGGAAGCCGCGTTCATATTGAACCCTTTTGAAAGGGACGGAGCGGTTTTATCTTATGAGGAATTGTCGTTTTTTCAGGCTATGGAAAAAATACAGTCTTCCTATCCGGATTCTGAAAAGTTTCAGTCCACTGGACGTTTTGTTCAAAGAATGTACGGGGCAAAAGAGCGGATGCAGATTGCGGGTCTGATAGCAGAACGGGCGGAAGGCTCGGTTTATTCGGCAGTTACCGTCTATGCACTTGGCGGTAAGATCCGGGAGGTAAGCCCTGTCAGCACCGCTTATTTTTTCAGGGATGCGTCTTATATCATGGGCATTCAGTCCGTGTGGGAAGATGATTGCTATGGAGAGATTAACAGGCAGTGGCTTTATCCCAGGTTTCAATATATAAAGGGATTGACAGAGGGATCCTATGTCAATTTCCCCTATAACCGGCTGCCGGATTATGAAGAGGAGTATTACGGCGAGAATGTCTGCAGATTAAGACAGACAGAGAGTCGGTATGATCCTCTTCATGTATTCAGTTTTCCTCAGGCGATCCGGTAGCAGGTAAAGGGGTAAGGATTTTTGCTGTTACAGGGTAGCTTTGGACTTGGGTGTTTTTATTTGAGGCATAGGTAAAGAGCTATCTTTGGCTATGCCTCAAATGTTATGGAAGGAATTATGAAATTGAAGAAATGAGACAGATGTAGGGAAAAGATTTAATCTGTGCCACGCAAATGCGAAACGGCGGGGCAAAGGCGAAGCGCAATCAGCTACCATGCCTCAAATGGTATAAAAATGAATCATAGAATTGTAGAACTGGGGCAGGTGTAGGAAAAAGACTTATCTATGCCACGCAAATGCAAAACGGCGGGGTAAAGGCGAAGCGCAATCAGCTGCCATGCCTCAAATGGTATTAAAGAAATCATAGAATTAGAGAACTGGGGCAGGTGTAGGAAAAAAACTTTATATAAGTCTTTAAAATCTCCCTCGATCACGGTCAAACATGTAACACGCTCCTTAACTTGACGCAAGTAGAAAACGGTGTTATACTTTTAACCGCATAGAAGACAGTTCATTAGTACCATCCTGTCTATAAACAAAACTAGGGCTGATTTTAATATTGTTGGAACGAAAAGTTATTGCAGTTATTATAGCTTTTTTTTCGTGCAGATAGAGAAAGCAGACATAGTCATATGTCTGCTTTTTTTGCAATAATACGGCAAAGTTAAAATTCTGCCTCTGAATTTCGAAAGGACAAAGAGACAATGTATTATCTGGAAACAGAACAAAGTTTTGACTCCGCTCATTTTCTAAAGGGCTATGATGGAAAATGCAAAAATATCCACGGTCACAGATGGCGGGTTGTAATTGAAATTGAAAGCCCCACACTTCAAAAAGAAGGACAGACACAGGGGATGATCGTTGATTTCTCCAGGCTGAAACAGGATTTGAAAGAAGAAACCGATTATTTCGACCATTCTCTGATCATGGAAACAGGCACGTTAAAGCCTGATACCCTTACGGCCCTTAAAGAAGAGGGATTTTTACTGGTGGAAGTGAATTTTCGCCCCACAGCTGAAGAATTTTCAAGATACTTTTATGAAAGAATGAGCCAGAGAGGTTATGACGTGAAATCTGCCAAAGTGTATGAGACTCCTGCAAACTGTGCTTCTTACGGGGAGGATAGCCATGGCAGATTATAATGTAGCAGAAACCTTTGTAAGCATCAACGGAGAGGGGGTATATGCTGGTCAGCTGGCTGTATTTATCCGTTTTTATGGATGCAATCTTTCCTGCTCTTATTGTGATACCGCCTGGGCCAAAGAAGCCCTGACACCTGGAAAAATAATGAGTGAGCTTGATATTTATGAATACATAAAAGAAACGGGTATAAAAAATGTAACTCTCACGGGAGGCGAGCCCCTGATCCAGCCTGGCATCGGAGATCTTCTTTCTCTTCTTTTATTAGACGAAAAACTTCGTGTGGAGGTTGAAACAAACGGAAGTGCAGACATTTCAACCTATCAGAGAGAAACAAATGCACTTACCTTTACCATGGATTATAAACTTCCGGGAAGCGGAATGGAAACTGCTATGAAGCTTTCTAACTTTGATTATTTAAAACTGAAGGATACGGTAAAATTTGTTGCAGAAAGTATAACGGATCTGAGAAGAGCTGTGGAGGTGATAGACCGCTATCAGCTTTCCGGCCGGTGTCATCTGTATTTTAGCACTGTTTTTGGCAGCCTTTCATTGCCTGATGTAGTGGAATTTATGAAACAGAACCAGTTAAATGATGTGACTCTTCAGCTGCAGATGCATAAAATCATCTGGGGATCCGATGCAGTGGGCGTTTAATCAGAAGGGAGAGATGTGCAGTGGCGATTGATACAGACGCAATTCAGACCCATGTGAGAGGAATATTAAAGGCATTGGGCGAGGACCCGGACAGGGAAGGCTTAAAAGAAACGCCGTCCAGGGTTGCGAAGATGTACGGGGAAGTTTTTGAAGGCATCAATTATTCCAACCATGAAATTGCACTGATGTTTGGAAAAACCTTTGAAGAGGATATGGATACAAACGGTGTAGGAGATGACATGGTGGTAGTAAAGGACATAGAAGTGTTCAGTTACTGTGAACACCATATGGCGCTGATGTACGATATGAAAGTTGCTGTGGCCTATATACCAAATGGGAAAGTGATTGGATTAAGTAAAATTGCCAGAATTGCCGATATGGCAGCCAGGAGACTTCAGCTTCAGGAGAGAATTGGTTCAGATATAGCAGAAATCATGGCAGAAGTTACCGGCTCAGAGGATATAGAAGTTGTGATAGAAGGCAGCCACAGCTGTATGACTGCCAGAGGAATTAAAAGTTCTTCGGCCAGGACGAAAACAGTCACGTTAAGAGGACGTTTTAAGACGGAGCCGGAATTACGGATATGAAAATTGTATAAGAAAAAAGAAACGGAGAGAATCATGAAAGCACTGGTATTATTAAGCGGGGGCGTTGACAGCGCCACCTGCCTTGGTATGGCAATTGAAGAATATGGCAGAAAGAATGTATGTGGTTTGTCCATTTCCTACGGGCAAAAGCATGCAAAAGAGCTGGAAGCGGCAAAAAAGATTGCAGATTATTATGAGATAGAATTTATAAGTCTGGATTTAAGCACAATATTTGCTTACAGTGACTGTTCCTTATTAACCCAGTCTCAACAAGAGATACCAAGAGAAAGCTATGCAAAGCAGCTTGAAAGCAGCGAAGGAAAACCGGTATCTACCTACGTTCCCTTCCGCAACGGATTGTTTCTTTCCTCAGCAGCCAGTATCGCCCTGTCAAAAGGCTGCAGCGTGATCTATTACGGAGCTCATAGCGATGATGCGGCAGGGAATGCCTATCCGGACTGCAGCAGTTCTTTTCAGGAAGCAATGAGCCGCGCCGTCTACATTGGAAGCGGAAATCAGCTTACCATAAAAGCACCTCTTGTGTTATGGACCAAAGCAGAAGTTGTGGAGCGGGGATTGATGCTTCATGTTCCTTATGAACTTACATGGAGCTGCTATGAAGGCGGAGAGGAACCATGCGGAAAATGCGGTACCTGCATAGACCGTGCAGAGGCCTTTGCAAAGAATGGAATGAAAGATCCTGCTTTAAAGAGAGGAGAATAAGATGTCAGGAAGAAATTCAGAAGAAACTAAGGGACTGACCCATTTGGGAAGCCAGGGAACTGTTTATGAAACGGATTATAATAAAGGCGTTTTAGAGACCTTTTTAAACAAGCACCCCAATAACGATTACTTTGTAAAATTCAACTGTCCGGAATTTACCAGCCTTTGCCCTATTACCGGACAGCCGGATTTCGCCTCCATAACCATCTCTTACGTTCCAGGGGAACAGATGGTGGAGAGTAAGTCCTTAAAACTTTATTTATTCAGCTTCAGAAATCACGGAGATTTCCATGAGGACTGTATGAATATCATTATGAAAGATTTGATTGCATTAATGCACCCCAAATATATTGAAGTGTGGGGAAAATTCACTCCCAGAGGCGGCATTTCCATTGATCCCTATTGTAACTATGGAAAGCCGGGAACCAGATGGGAAGTGGTGGCATGGGAGCGGCTTAAGTCCCACGATCTTTATCCGGAACGGGTGGACAACCGATAGGATTAACTGCTGTGGTTTAAGATAAATTCCCGTTTGATTAAAAGGAGTCTGTGCAATTGCTTTAAGATGTAAAAGAGTATGGCTCTTGCTTCAAATTCTTCTCTGCTTATGGGGAGCTCATGATCTTTTAATTCCAGCAGTAGCAGATTTAAATCCTTTAACAGTCCCTCCACGGTGTTATCTCTGTGGTAGCCCTGCTCGATTCTTGCCAGCAACTCAGAAATCTCCATTGCTTCTTTTGGAAGACAGGAAATTGACCGGATATTTTCATAAATTTCATAAAGCAGGAGGCTTTGCTGCCTGCGCATTTCAATATAATCAACTTCATAGGTATCTTTTTTGAACAGAGCATTGTTATAATTCGTTAAGGCACAGGCTTTGGCTGAGCGGAGGGCCTTTTGCAGAGAAAGAAGGTCCGCCGGTCTGCAGCTGTCTTTGTCCTCCGTATCAAGAAAACAGGACATCTGGCTTAAGGTATCTTTTATGCGGGTATCCACTTCGTCAGAAAGTCTTTTAAATTCATCTTTCCTTCTTCGCAGGTGCAGATTCACTAAAATTCCAACTGTTGTACCGATCAGAAAGAGAGCTGCCTCGTTGGCGACCAGTGCAGCAGTCATAGACCGCTCAGTGAGAAAATGTGTGATGAGTACGGAATCCATGGCTATTGCTTCGCCCCAGTCCGCATAGAAGCACAAAAGAGCGAAGAGAAATAAATATCCCGCAAATGCAGGAAGGGTGAAGCCCAGAATTCCAAAAAGGAAACGGGCGATCAGGAGAGCACACACAAAAGCCAGTGTCCGGTTTCTGGCACTTTTTATGGTTTCTTTCTTTGTATTCTGAATGCTGAGTACTGTAATGATTCCGGCAGTAGCGGAATAACGAAGCCCCAGTTCTCCGGCAATCGCGATGGAGAGCACGGCGGCTACTGCAATTTTTAAACTTTTTATAATGGTATCCTTATTCATGGCTCCTCCTTTCTGGATTCCTTCCGTTAATATCCCCGTTCTTTCAGCTTATGTATCAGATCTGTATAGAATCCCATCACATCAAAGCCTTCTATGTTCTTACGTGTTAAGTCAATGACATCTCCATGAGAGATTCCTTGTTTTCCTTTTGGTTTCAGTACACCTAAATCCTTTCCCCAAACCATGGAACTGGTAGAAACCAGGCCGTCGTTTTTACCGCCCCCAAGAATCCGGATGATCAGATAACCCAGATTCAAAGGAAACATGGCACTTTTTGCAGAACCCATCTGTGATCCTGTACTTTGACAGTATACACCGGGAGCATCAGTCATAATCCTGTTAAGCCGGGCACATTCCCTGTCAGTTAAATCTCTTAATCCGCTTAAAAAGTCTGGATTGTCATCACCAAGAAGAGTAAACAGGGATTCATATTTTTTCCCGATGAATTTAACAAATTCAGGAGAGATACGGTCAAGAATCCGGCATACATAATTGCAGCCGTAGTGAGGGGTATTGATGGTTGTGATGGATGCGATATACCGGTCCATGCCAAGACAGCTGACGGCATACCGGCTGTCCAGCCCTCCTTTTGAATGGGCGATAATATTTACCTTCTCACAGCCAGTATCTTTAACAATCTTTAAAATGCAGGCTTTGATTTCTGCTGCACATTGTTCCACAGAAGCGGAAGACTGATGGTTGCTGTAAAAAATGATGGCACCGTGCCGGATTAGTTCGTCAGGAATTCGTCCCCAATAGTTAAAGTTTTTCCAGTCTCTGAAAAATATACCGTGAACCATTAATATGGGGTATTTGGTTTTGCATAATTCTTCATCTTTCCATTTTTCGTAGAACTGCTGCTTTTCCATTGAGAAATCATATTCTTTCCGCGATACTTCTATGAAACTGTGAAGCAGAAACAGATTCAATCCCGGAACCCACCAAAACAGCAAGAGTGCAATCCTTTTGAAAAATCCAAGCTGTCCGGAACAGGTAAAGATTCGTATAATACCATTCATAAACAATAAATAAAGTAGAATGGCGCATATGATTCCATTCATAATAAGAAGGCGTGCCGGTGTAGCTGTCCTAAAAATCAGAAATAGATAAATTGCTGTTTCAATCACAAAAGTCACGATTGATGCAAGCACCAGCTCATAACCTCCATGGAGAATTCTAAGTTTTTGCCCCTTGCAGCTGGCATTCGCAGGTATAATATGGCAGTAAAGATAAAAAAGCATCAAACCAGTACAGGAGAGAACTCGTATCAGTTTGTCTGGCATCATGGGAGACAGCAGCACCAGATTATAGAAAAGCATGAGGAAAAAATAACGGATTGTTCGTTCTATGTAAGTCAAAGCATTTCCTCCTGGTTTTTTTGACTTAGATTGTACCACATTTTCCCTGATCTGGATAGAGGGGTATGTTCCAGCCTGTCACCGCCGTCCGATTACCGTTTCTAAATAGGTTTTCGGCGTAGTGCCCATTCGTTTTTTGAATACTTTAAAGAAATATGCGTAATCCCAGAATCCGGATTCCGCTGCGATTTTATGAAAGTCCCGTTCGCCAAGCTCCAGCATATCTACGGCGGATGCGATCCGGATGGAGTTTAAATATTCAGTAAAACCCTGACCTGTTTCGTTTTTAAATATAGTGCTTAAATATCCGGCACTGATTCCTATTTCCTCTGCCACACTTTGCAATGAGACAGATCCCCCATAATCCCGGTTGATGTATCCGATTGCAGCTTTTACATAGGAGGAATCACCTGGCATCTGACGCTTAAGTTCCCCGCACATGTTTATAAAGCAGTCAAGGAACCACTGACAAAGCTGGGGCAGAGTATTAAGCTGAATAAAAATCTGATCAGGAGCTGCTTTTCCGGCAATAATTTTTCCCAGATCCAGTTGATTCTTTTTGGAAATCCGGGTGATAATGCTGAGCAGATCCGTGCATTTCATCTGCACGTTGGAGCGGGTCTCTTTCTGGTCAATCATAGTTTGAAACAAATCTTTAATAAGTGTCTCCGTTTTTATAGTCTCTCCCTTTAAAACCAGGGTAAGGAGAGTCTTTTCCATAGAATAATCAAGCCCGGTTAATTCTGATGGCTGGGGAATCAAGTGACTGGAATGAAGAATGGACTGCTTTCCGGAGTAGAAAATAAGCTCTGTAGTCTCCAGTGCTTTTGCATAGGAATGTCCGATTCCCGAAATCTGGGGGGAAAGTTCCCCTACACAGAAACTAACGGAAATGTTTAAATAGTTTTTGTAATTGGATGAAAGCTGATGCAGAAGGCTATGAATGGTTTCCTGTCTCTTTGCCTCGCTTGCTTCGTGGGCAAAGGAAAGGAGAATGCAGTAGATTCCCTGTTCCATATGAGTGAGGATACCTGTTGGGTAGTTACTTAAAATTTCATTGCCGATGTTACAGATGGAAAAACTTAAAATGTTTCGTTTCTTCATATTGCTTTCCTGTTCCAGTTTCACATAATCATCAATGGAAAGAATAATGGGAATGACCTGCGTCATATCCAGGCGGATACCAAGGATTTTTAAATTGGCTTCAATTTCTTCTTCCGACAGGAAAAGCTGACCCAGTAAATCTGCCACAAACTTTTCTCTTAAAGCAGATAAGCTGCGGTCAGGAAATGCCTTTGTATCATTTTTTATATTGAGAGTTTTCTTTAAATCTTCCAACAGAGACAAAAGTGATTCTTTGCTCAGCTTATGTTTTAGCATATAATCCAGGGCTCCATTTTTTAAAGCGCCACGCACATAGGTATAATCGTCATAATTACTCAGTGCTATGAAGATAATGTCCGGATACTGTTCCCTCACCCGTTGGCATAGCATCAGTCCATCCATATCCGGCATTTTCATATCTGAAATAATAATGTGGGGTTTCGTCTCATGGATTTTATCGAGAGCAGTTATGCCATCCCCGGCTTCTGCGCATATGGTAAAATCACTGGATAAATCTGTAAACAGCAGCTTTAAATGGTTGCGTACCAGCAGTTCATCATCAACGATTAAAATTCGGAACATAGTGGGATACCTCATTTTCTGTAATAATGGGGAGCAGTATTTCAAACCGGGTAAAAACTCCCGGCTGACTGATAATTTCCATTTCATAATTATTGCCGAAGTACATATGTAAGCGTTCTCTGATGTTGTGGATTCCAATATGTCCTGCATTCTCGTTCTGGTTGTGATTCATGATTTCATGAATTCGTTCATCATCCATTCCAAGACCGTTGTCCTCTACAATAATCTTCAAAAACTCCTCATCAAGCAAATAATCTACAAGCAGAATTCCGCCGGATGCCTTATCTTTTAAACCATGCTTTAAGGAATTCTCAACCAGCGGCTGAACCAGCAGTTTTGGGACCATACAGCTTCTGGCTTCTTCTGAAACACGGATGCGGGATTGAAACGCATTGGTATAACGATAATTTTGTATTTCCAGATAGGATGTTACAAATTCCCCATCTTCCTCTGCTTTCAGAAAAGAACGTCCATCCATGTTAATATGCATGAGAGATGACAGGGACTGTGCAACGTTTCCTATGTTTTCTGCTCCCTGAAGAGAGGAAAGAAATTTGATGGTGTTTAACGTGTTATACAGGAAATGAGGATTCATCTGGAACTGAAGTGCCGAAATCTCTGCCCTGCGTTTGCCTTCTTCCTCCTTTTTCACCTCCAGAAGCAGAAGCTTTATCCGCTTAAGCATAGCCTGGAACTGACTGGACAGTGCGCCGATTTCATCTTTCGTCTGAATGGAAACATTAAAATCCAGATAATCCCCATCAATCTGCTTTACGGCGTTGGCAAGAATACGGATCTGCCTGGTGAGTAAGGTGGTAATGAAAAAAACGGTTCCGATTAACAGGAATAGAAGAATCAGTGTAATCAGGATTATATTGTGCAGAGTACTGGTAAATGCGGTAACGATCTCCTTTTCCGGAATCACACTTAATGTGGTCCAGTTTGTCAGGGAGGAGGTGTGGTACACCACAAGCATCTTTTCCTGTTCCGGGCTCATCATAAGAAAATGGCCTGACGAAGACGAGATATGATTAGTAATTTCAGGAAGAACCTCTTTGTTCAGTTCCATATTCAGCAGATTAAAAGAGGGACAAAAAAGC
>SVDT01000083.1 GCA_015057775.1 Paenibacillaceae bacterium
GTTTTTATTATAATATATTATGGTTAATTATACTAATTTAACAAGCATAAAGTATTGACGAAAAGGTACACCTTTTTAGCAATACTTTATGCTTGTCTCATTTTAAAATCTACTCTTTCTGCCATAATAGAAAAGACAGGAGGTCTAATAACATATGAATAATTTCTATGGTTACGTCAGAGTATCTACGCTTGATCAGAACGTTGAACGGCAGCTGGTAGAGTTGATTAAATGGGGGGTTTTAGAGAAAAATATTTACTGTGATAAATTGTCGGGAAAGGATTTTAACCGGCCCCAGTACCAGAAATTGAAGCGGAAATTGAAAGAGGGCGATGTACTGGTGGTCAAAAGTCTGGACCGTCTTGGAAGAAATTATGAAGACATTCAGAAAGAATGGAGAGATATTGTTAAAATCACAAAAGCAGACATCGTGATTATTGACATGCCAATTCTCGATACACGAACCAATAAGGATTTAATCGGAACGCTGATCTCTGATATTGTCTTACAGCTGCTTTCTTATGTAGCCCAGGCGGAAAGAGAAAATATCAGACAAAGGCAGGCAGAAGGAATTGCCATAGCAAAAGCACAGGGAAAGCATCTGGGGAGATATCCCTCCCCCCTTCCGGATGAATTCTTTCCTGTATATGAAAAATGGCTGAACCGGGAATACTCCTTACGGTCCGCCAGCAAAGAACTTGGTATCTCCATCAGTCAGTTCCGTACCATGATAAAAAAGCATGAAAAAGGAATGGATAACCTGACTTGAAAATATAAGCCTGTTTGTGTTACAATAAACAGATACAAAAAGAACATTGAAAGAAGGTGCTGTTACGAAAATACAGGAATCTGCTGAAAATTATCTGGAAGCAATTTTAATGCTGCATAAACGCAACGGATATGTACGCTCAATTGATATAGCCGGTGAGTTGGAATTTTCCAAACCCAGCGTCAGTGTGGCAATGAAGAATCTTCGCGAGAATGGTTTTATTGATATGGATGAAAATGGACATATAACGCTGTTGGAAAAAGGTCAGGAAATCGCAGAGCGGATGTACGAGCGCCACACCTTCCTTTCGGACTGGCTTATGGCTCTGGGCGTCGAGCGTAAGATTGCATTAGAGGATGCATGCCGGATTGAACATGTAATCAGTGCAGAAAGTTTTGCAGCAATTAAAGCCTTTGTAAACGGCAAACAAAAAGATTGACAGACAAGCAGCATTGAAAAGTCCGGCTTTTCAATGCTGCTTATTTATTTTTCACTCCATTTCAGAAGAAACGCTGAGTTAATGATTACTGCCAGAGACCCTGCATTATGTACCAGTGCACCTACCACCGGATTTAATATCCCGGTTACCGCCAGTATAATAGCCGCAAAGTTTAAGAACATGGAAAAGAACAGATTATAATGTATGGTACTCATCATCTTCTTTGACAGAGCCAGAAGATGGGGGATTTCTTTTATATCATCGCTGACCAGGGCAATGTCCGCGGCTTCCACTGCTATATCACTGCCGATCCCGCCCATGGCTATCCCCACAAAAGCGCGTTTTAAAGCCGGGGCATCATTGATACCATCACCAATCATGCAAACCCGTTTCTTTTCCTCCTCATAGGTATTCACCCAATTGAGTTTATCTTCAGGCAGACACTCTGCATGAATCTCCATAATCCCAAGCTGGCCGGCAATATGTATGGCTGCGCTTTTATGATCCCCTGTAAGCAGCACAGGTTCTGAACCAATTTCTTTAATTCGTTCAATCACCGCACCAGCCTCCTTTCTGATGGTATCCGATAATGCAAGAAAACCAGCAGGAATATTGCCTTTTGAAAGATAGATAACCGTGCAGCCCTGATTAAGATAAATTTCTGCCTCTCTTCTATGCCATTCTTCCATCAGAATTCCGTTTTCAGACAAAAGCTCCGGGGTGCCAGCCAGAATTTTCTTTCCCTTAACAACAGACTTAACCCCCCGTCCGGGAATCATCTCAAATACATCTGCGGGCATTACCTCCTTTTTCTTTTGCTCTTTCAATGAGCGGACTACGGCTTTCCCCAGCGGGTGTTCCGAGCGGGACTCTGCCGCTGCTGCCAGCTCAAATATTTCATCTTCCCCATACTCTTTTGTAAAACTGACTACAGACACCACCTGGGGGGTCCCATAGGTTAGAGTACCAGTCTTGTCAAAGGTCAGTTTCCTGACTGCTGACAAACGTTCCAGTGCGTCTCCCTCCCTGACCAGGAAGCCGTGCTTAGTTGCATTGCCAATTGCCGCCATAATGGCGGTTGGGGTAGCCAGAACAAGTGCGCAGGGACAAAATACAACCAGTATGGTAACAGCTCGCATTGCCTCTCCTGTAAAAAGCCAGGTCAGCACGGCAGTTGCCAGAGCAATCACCACAATCCACGTCGCCCATCGGTCTGCAATGCCCACTATTTTAGCCTTTCGTGCATCTGCAGACTGAACCAGACGTATCATTCTCTGTATGGAACTGTCTTCTCCTACCCTGGTTGCCTCCATATCAAAGGAACCAAACTGATTGACTGTGCCACTGGAAACTTCATCTCCCGGTCCTTTGTCCACCGGAAGTGATTCCCCCGTCATAACAGCCTGATTTACAGAGGTTCTTCCAGTTGTGATGACTCCGTCTGCAGGAACCGTCTCTCCTGGTAATACTCGAAGAAGATCTCCCTTTAATACCTCATCTGCCGGAATAATCGTCTCCAGCGCCCCTCTAAGCCTCCTGGCTGTGCGGGGAGTTAAATGCACCAGCTTTTCAATCCCGTCTCTTGCCCGTTTCACTGTAAAATCTTCAAGAAATGCCCCCAGCTGCATAATAAAAGCAATTTCTCCCGCAGCAAAGATCTCCCCCGTTATGACAGAAGCAATCAGTGCAATGGATACCAGAACATCTGCTTTTATATCAAATTCGGTGATTAAACCAATTACTGCTTCCACAATAATTGGAATGCCGCAAAGAAGAACTGCAATCCAGGCAGCATCAAAGGGGATTGGTGCCAAATCAAAAAAGCTGATAATAAGGGCAATCACAGAAACTGCCAGACTTACTTTTTCTTTCAAGGGTCCTCCCCACTCTAAAAACTTATTGATATGATTCATGATCTGTCTCCCCTTTATACCCATAGGGGTATATGTATTTTCATAACCAAATATACCCCCATAGGTATCAATTGTCAAGCAGAAACATGCATTTTCACTCCGATTGAAAAAAAACCATATTCTGATATACTGTACTATAGTTGCATATGACACCGCTCCGCACAAAATGTCAGGCGGTTAAGTCTGTTTTCCCGTATCATAGTATCTGTGAATTGTAACGGATTATTGAAAAAGAAAGCGGGGAAATGTCATGAACGATGGTATTATTCGGTTAGAAAATATAATTGGAGCAGATTACGATAATATAGCTGGTATCGTTGTACAAAAAAAGGGGGAAATTGTTTATGAACGATATTTTGACGGCTATACTTCAGTGGATGCTGTTCACGTAATGTCGGTAACCAAAAGCATCATGGCGACGCTGATTGGCATTGCCATTGATCAGGGTTATATAAAAAGCCCCGATCAGAAAGTTCTGGATTTTTTCCCGGCTTACAAGCTTAAACGCGGGGAACATACCATAAAGCAGGTCACCATAAAAAATATGCTTACCATGACTGCGCCATACAAGTATAAGTCGGAACCTTACACAAAGGTCTATTCCAGTGATGACTGGACTAAATCTGCCCTGGATTTATTGGGAGGTAAATCTGGTATAACAGAAGAATTTAAGTATTCCACCGTTGGTACACAGATTTTATCCGGAATTATAGTAAACTCCACAGGCAGATCCGTACTTGATTTTGCAACAGAAAATTTGTTTACACCACTGGGTATCACAATTCCCGGTAATACAATAATCAGAAATAAAGAGGAACATCTTGCCTTTCTATCTGGCAGATCTGTAAACGGATGGGTGGTGGATCCACAGGGTGTGAACACAGCCGGATGGGGACTTTGCCTTACTCCACGGGATATGGCAAAAATCGGACAGCTTTATTTAAACGGCGGCAGCTATAAAGGCAGAGAAATTCTATCACCAAAATGGATTGATGAATGCACAAAAGTAAGGAACCGCTGGGGAGATTTTTTATATGGTTATTTATGGTGGATTACAGACAGTGAGGGAGACCGTTGTTATGCGGCGATTGGTGATAGCGGGAACTTCATATATGTGAATCCCGAAAAAAGTATGGTCGTAGCAATTGCGTCCCGGTTTGTACCGAATTTTAAAATACAGACTACACTGATTACCAGAGATATCATTCCACTATTTGAATAAAACAAGGGGAGAAACAAAGATGGATTGGATTAGCGGCATTCAAAAAGCAGTGGATTACGTGGAAGATCATATAACCACAGAACTGGATTTTAGTGAGATTGCAAAACAGGCATGTTCATCCAGCTTTCATTTTCAGCGGGTATTTGGAATACTATGCGGATTTACTCTGGGAGAATATATCCGTATGCGGAAGCTGACTCTGGCAGGGTGTGAGCTGGCAGACACTGACACACGCATTCTGGATATCGCAGTAAAATATGGTTACGACACCCAGGAAAGCTTCAGCCGCGCTTTTACACGCTTTCATGGCGTGTCCCCTACTCAGGTGCGAAATGGTGCCAGTCTGAAATCATTTTCCCGTCTTTCTGTTAAGCTGATACTGACTGGAGCCAATGTAACTGATTACAGGATTGAAAAGAGGAACAGCTTTCAAATGATCGGTAAACCCATGGAGGTATCCGGCAAAAATGAACTGACCTCTGCCAGAATATCTGATTTCTGGAAACAATGCCGCATGGATGGAACTATTGGTACGCTTGCAAAATATATTTCTTCTGATACGATATTTGGGAAAAACATAGCGGGAACAGGTTTTGGGAAAGATGCTGCTGATCCCGGCTGCCCTTATGCCATTGGGGTTTACTATAACGGTACTCTGCCTGCAGAAAAAGAATTGATGATATGGGAAGTTCCTGCTCATACGTATGCCGTATTTCCGTGCATCGGTTCCATGCCAGATGCATTTACCAGACTGTATCAGCAAATCTACAGTGAGTTTTTCCCCGCCAGTGAATACAGGCCCTGCGGAGGTACGGACTTTGAAGTCTATCCTTCCGACGATGTAAATAATCCAGACTATTCCTGCGAAATATGGGTGGCTGTGGAAAAAAAATAGCAGGGCCTCCGTTTTAACGGATGTCCTGCTTCTACGTATCATTTATGTCATGTTGGCGAAACGCTCGACTGCTTTTGTAAAACTCTCTATGGTTTTATCCGCATCTCCATGCTCAATTCCATCTCTGACACAATGATTAATATGCCCCTCCAAGACTACCTGTCCAACCCGGTGCAGCGCAGATTTTGCTGCATTGATTTGGGCAAGTACGTCTTCACAGGGGACATCTTCATCTACCATACGGTCAATCGCCTGAACCTGACCGATGATCTTTTTTAAACGCCGGTGCAGATTATCTGCATCCATACACTGTTTCATTTTGCACCTCCCGATACCATAAGGGGTATCTGTATATTATGATTGATTCTATGGACATTGTCAATATGGAGTCATGTGATTCTATTTATCAATATAGATTCTTAATCCGCTCCAGCATACTCAGAAAATCCTTCTGGTATTCCACTGGTTCAATAATCCGCACGCAATCCCGAAATCCTAGCAGCCAGCTAAATAAAGACTCTTGATCCGACCAGCCAATTTGCATTAATAACCTGCCATCTGCATTTTCACTGAAGCTGTTAATGCCGAATTCCTCTATCAGCCGCCATTTCATGGATTGATCAAATTCTGCCGTTACTTCCACTCCTTTGGTCCACTGAACCTTACGGGGATCCATCTGATAGAGCGGAATGTCCCTGTTCTCATTGTTCTCATTGGTGCATCGGATCTGATCCATCCGGTTTAATTTAAACATACGGAAATCATTTCTTAGCAGGCAATATCCCCAAACATACCAGGAAGACCATTCAAATATCAACAAACAGGGCTCTAATTTTCGCATGTTATCCCCACCAGGACCGTAATAATGAAACTCAATCCTCTTTTTTCTCTCAATTGCGTCCTTAATCAGCTCAAATTTAGGTGGAAGGGATGACTGGTACCAGGAACTTAAGTTAATGACAACCGGACCGCTGGCACCTACATAATCATTACTGCCTATGGAAAGCTTATCCATTAAAAGCTGATACCGGTTGCTTCCTGATACACTGTCCAGACTCTTTAACCCGGAAAGAATCGCCTGTATCTCCCCAGAGGTAAATAAGGTCTTATCTACCTTATAACCCTCAGCAATGGAAATTCCGCCATTTTTACCCTGTTCTGTGACGACTGGTATTCCAGCCTTGCATAAATTCTCCACATCACGGTTTATAGTTCTTCTGGATACTTCAAACTTTTCAGCAAGATAAGGCGCTGTCACCTTTTCTTTTTGCAGCAATATAGAAATGATTCCGATCAGCCTGTCAATTTTCACCTCAAGGTCCCCCTTTTTTGCTATTATAACATGAACTCACCTGACACAAAACAAAAAACAGCCGCAACATGTTTTTCCATCTTGCGGCTGATCTGATTAATTAATATTTTGCTGAGTCATGTATATAGGAAACCGGTAATACAGTCTCTTCTTTTTGTGCTGTTTCTTCCTGAGCTTCTGTATAATTCTGGAGCTCAGCTGTAGCTGCAGCTTCATAAAACACAGGTTCTTCTGCTGGCTGAGTGTATTCACCCTGAAGCCTGAATCGTTCAACCTCCTGTTTTAATACCTGTGCCTGGGTATCTAACTCTTCACTGGAAGCGGAGCTTTCTTCTGCCGTTGCGGCATTGGTCTGTACTACGGAAGACACCTGGTTAAGTCCCTGGTTAATCTGCTCGATTGCCTCCACCTGCTCATTGGAAGCAGCTGCAATCTCCTGAATGGTTCGTTCTACCTGTCCCGACTTCTCGGCAGCAGATTTTAAAATCCGGGTGGTTTCATAGGCAATTTTCACGCCTTCTGATACAGTCTCAACGGAATGACCGATAAGTTCTGCCGTCTGCTTGGCAGCCTCTGCTGATTTGCCGGCAAGATTGCGGACTTCATCTGCAACGACTGCAAATCCCTTACCTGCTTCTCCGGCTCTGGCTGATTCAACTGCTGCATTAAGGGCCAGTATGTTGGTCTGGAATGCGATGTCTTCAATTACCTTGGTGATACTTGAGATTTTCTCCGAAGCCAGTCCGATTTCTTTCATGGAATGATCCAGCTTTTCCATATAGGCATTGCCTTCATCCATTCCGCTCACAGCCTGTCTTACGTATCCAGTTGCTTTCTGAACATTGTCCGCATTCTCCTGGGCACGGGTTGATACCCCACTTACAGACGCGCTTAATTCCTCGACTGTCGCCGCCTGCTCAGCTGCTCCTGATGCAAGTGCCTGGGAAGCATCGGAAATCTGTCTGGATCCGTCTGCTACTTTGTCGGAGGACTCCTTTATCTTAGTGAATACAGAATTTAAGTTGTATGTAATTCCGTTTAAGGAATCTTTGATCTGTACAAAATCACCTTTATAATCCTGGGTTACTAAAACGGTGCAATCTCCCTTTTCCAACCCGCTTAATATCGAAGAAATCTCATTGATATAATTATTCAGGGTATTGATGGTTCCGGTAAATGACCGGGAAAGAGATTCCAGCTCATCTCCTGTATCAATCTGAGGTACTTCAGAGTGCAGGTCTCCTTCGTCAAGCTTTTTGATACGTTCTACCAGATTTACAATGGGTTTCACAATGGGTGCTGCAATTCTGAAGGACATAATCAGAGAACCCAGAATCATGATAACTGCCAGAACGATGGTTATAACCAGAGACTGATAAAAACCAGCCATCATCTCCGACTGTTCTGCTACTACTGCGATGGACCAGCCGTCCGAATTAGTAATTGGTGTATATCCCATTACCAGCGTTTTACCCCTTAAACGGGATGAGCGGATAGAGGTATTGCCTGCAATCATATCCTTAATATTATTGGAAGTTGCCGCAAAAGTTTTATCAGTTTTTCCCATCTCAATATAGTTTGTTTCATTGGTAACGGTAGCTCTGTCCTTATGGGCAACTACCTTTCCCTCTTTATCTACTATAAATCCATAACCTGATTTTCCAATGGATACTCCATCTATCATTTTGCTGAATACATCAGCATCCAGAGTTCCGGTTACAACTCCGTTGTATTGACCGTTATTTATCTTAGCTGCAATTACCAGAACAGTTTTGCCAAGTTCTTCGTTTTTCATGGTGGTTGAAATATAGGTTTCTCCCTTAAGCGCACGGTTGAAAAACTCCAACTGGCTCATATCTGTTCCATTAGACGCCTTCCCGTTCACATCTGCGGTTGTGATCTCCAGGAAGCCGTAATCCTGCGCCAGCTTATCCATAGCATCTTTTCTTTGATCTGCATTCTTATTCTGATTTGTAATAGAGGTGTATTGCGCGATAGCCTCTATCTTTATCTTATAAATATCAATTGCATTTTGAACAGACTGGCTATAAGCTTCTGCAGATTCCATCAGTCTCATGTCAGTGCTTTTTTTTGCATCACGATAGAAAAGATAACCATTAAAAAGTCCAAAGAGGACGGAAATTGTGATACACATGGCGATGATGCCAAATAACAATCTACCTTTTATGGATTTTTTCTTTCCTTCCGAATCATTACCCTCCTCTGATTTTTTAATGACTCTCTGAAATGCCTTAATCCTTCCCGCCACAGCCATATCCTCCTACTCATCATTTGCATTCTGGAAATAAATTGCATTTTATGTAAAATTTTTACAGCATTTAATTAATCAATATTATATAACAACATGTAGATATTTGTCAATTGTGACAGAAAAATGGGGAATGTTCATTTAAATTGTAACCGAATATTAAAAAAATGCATTTATAACCTACCTGGCATAAGAATCTTCCAAAATTTCATAATTATTTTTTATTAACGGTCCGCTCAAATCAGCATTCAGCTGATACATATCATTGAATTTTTCAATAGCAGCCTTTTTTTGTTCCATCAGAGAGTGGGCATAGACATTTAAGGTAATGGATACGCTGGAATGTCCCAGAAGCTCGCTGATCGTCTTAATATCCACTCCCAGCTCCAGTGCCCGGGTGGCAAAGGTATGGCGGATCGCATGAAATTTCCGGTCCTTGACGTGAGCTTCCTTTAATAGCCGTTTATACAGTTTCTGAAAACACCTGGGGTCAAAAGGTACGTTTGTCTCTGTAAATATATAATTATCCTGATTTCTGCTTTTATATGTAGTCAGTACTGGCATGTTAAGTATAAACTGGGGAAGAGGAATCTTTCTCATGGATTTACGACTTTTTGGTGCCCCCACAAACAGTGCGGTCTTGTGTTCTTCCTCTTCAAAATGGCGAATTCGGGATACAGTCCTGCTGATGGATAAAGTACCTGTTTCCATATCAATATCCTCCCATTTTAATGCGCATAGTTCTCCAAGACGGATACCGGTATAAAAACAAAGAAGAATTCCCATTGCTCTCCTGTCATTGTAATGAAAAGCTGCCTGTTCTATCTGACGCTGCTCTTTCATGGAGAAAACCTCAACTTCTTTATCATCCGGCTTTGGATATTTAATTAAATCCATAACTGCAAAGCAATCAGCGGAACCCTTTAATATCTCCTTAACTGCGATCTTAAAAATGGTAAGATTCTTCTTTTTAGATGAATCTGCCAGATCCTCCTTTTCATACATTTCCTTCACAAACCGTGCGACAGATCCCGTGGTAATACGCTGATCTTTCTCTTTTTCAAAAAATGGGATCACATACTTATTTATGCAGCGGTAATAGCTTTCATAAGTTGAAGGCTTTACTCTTATAGAAACATCAATGAGCCATTCCTCAAAAAGTGCAGCCCCTCCCTTTATCTCACCAGATCTTTTTTCTTTGGCAGATGGCTGGTTTTCCTTATAATTTTTCATTTTTTCCTTAACGCCTTTATAGCTTTTGGAATAAAAATACTGATATTTCCCCGTTTGTTTTAATGTTCTTCCTTCCCATCTTCCATCTTTCCGTTTATAAATATTTTCTCCTCTTCTTGGCATGGTAAAAACTCCTTTACTTATAATATTTTATTATATGACGGTTTAATCTCTGGAAAATAATCCAATTATTTCCAAATTTTAAAAAGGCCTTTTTAATTAATCAAAAAATGACGATCCAGCATAGCTCTGGGTCGCCATTTCTGATTCCGGTACCTTTTCTGGCATGAGAACCTGGTTATTCCGGAAATCCGCAAATACAGCTTCTTTTCATTGCCTGTACCTTTATTTATATCAGGAGTTTTCAAATGATTCAATATCATATAAATTTATTTTCTTTTTTTGAGCCATTAAAAGCAAAGTAATTAAAACGGTATATCCAATTAAAACTCCGCCAGAAGTAAGCCAGAGCCCTGTTACGTCGATGTAGCCCACCGTCAGGCTGCTGTAAAGAGAACCGAGCATGGACCCTGTCTGTAAGAGAAATGATCCCACTGACAAAACACTGGCTCTTAAAGGACCCGGCGTATACTGATTGATTAAAGTATTTTCAGCTACACTGCCGGTTCCAAGAAGCATGTAAATACCTCCATATAAAATAACAAATATCCATGCCGATTGAAAAAGAGCCAGAATCAGTAAAGCGCTGCCGCCCAAAACACGGCTGATGCTGTAGATTCTCCACTGTCTTCCAGGATATTTTATGAGCAGCCTGCGACAGAGAGAATTTCCTGCGGCTGCCAGAAAAAATCCCACAAAGGACAGTACTCCCAGCATCCAGGTTCCCTGTGATGAATCAGACAGCTTCAGATAAACCGGCTGCCAGTATGTCTCAATGGGAGTTATAAAAAATCCGGTGAATAACATGCCCGCCAAAATAAATGGGAAATCCCGCTTGGAAAATACAGTAACAAATCCTTTCTTTAAATGGCTGACAAGGTTGGGGCGTTGTATTCCACTGCCAAATATCCGTTCTTCTTTTATTCCAAAGATACAAAGTCCCATGGTTACCACGGTTAATGTAATACGAAGCAGAATATTAGCATTATAGGAATCTCCCAAACAGGAAAGAAAACCTCCAAGAATACACCCCAATGCCAGACCTGTCTGTTCCATGATAGAAAGACGTGAGGTCACATCAGGCAGACATTCCTCTCCTCTTTCGGCCAATGCCTGATCTACAATTAAGGCATCCAGGCTTCCGGAAGAAAAAGCCCTGCTGATTCCATTGAGAACCAGGCAGCAAAATAACCAGACCAGATTCTGTGAGAAAAAAAGCAGACTAACCGATAAAAGCTGGCAAACTCCGGATATGAGAAAAACAGTTTTTCTCCCATACAAATCTGCACAGATTCCACTGGGCAGTTCAAAGCATAGCACCGCAGCTGAATAACTGGCAATTAACAAAGGAAGGGTTTTAAGATCTGCTCCTTTTTTCAAAAGGATTAAAGTAAGCACCGGCAGAAGGATACCCAGGGAAGCGTAGTTTAAAAAAATGATCAGCTGTTTTGTCTTACTCATAAAGATTTTCCTCCGCGTTATAAAGAATAAAGGCATATTCCCACGGAGACTTCTCTAAAGAAGGTACCGCATGTGCATCCAGAAAATCCCTAATAAGCATCAATAATTCCTCCCCTTCTCCAGGCGATAAATGTACCACTCCGGTCAAAATATCCCCCAAATCCCATCTTGACTCCAATTCCTCATTATTAAACTGCTCTATAAATTTTTTCTTCTGTGTCAAAAAGCCTTCATAGGTTCTTGCAATCTGCTCCTGAACCAAAACTTCTTTCTGTAACTGGGTATCGTCGGGGTGGTCCAGGCCAATCCGGACATTGACATAGGTCGGACAATAATATCTGGCAGTGATTCCATTAATAACCTCTGTATGATCCAGCGTAATGACCCCAAGGGATTCCAGTTTTTTAATATGATGCTGAACACTGGATGGGGAAATGTCCAGCTTTAGTGAGAGCTGCTTTGGTGTCATGGGCAGTTTGGAACGCTCCAGTAACCGGAGAAGATTCTGCCTCACCGGGTTCATATAAATTTCCAGTTCCTTTTTGGTAGATAGTTTGATATGATCCATTTTTCTGCCTCCTTGTTACTCTTATCATTACATAAACTATAACATTACACATTATGTAATGTCAAGATAAAAAAAAGGGAATCGACCGCACTATCACTCTGCGATCTTCATCCCCTTTTCATATACTCTTACGGAGTTACGGAATTTTTTGGCATCATATAATGCATAATCAGACAAAACGAAAAGCCTGGATGCATTCAGCGGACTGGAATATGCGGACAATCCAAAACTGGCAGTAAAGCGGATTTCTTTTTCTTCCTCTATCCTTATCTCTTCCGTCAGCCGTCTGATCTCCTCACACACCTGAACCGCTTCTTCCATTGATATATTATGAAACAAAAGGCAGAATTCATCTCCGCCGTAACGATATGGCGTATAGACACAGGAATGTTCCATCAATACCCTGGCAAACTCAATTAAGCATCTGTCCCCCATAAAGTGTCCAAACCGGTCATTGATGCTTTTAAAATGATCAATATCAACAACAGCCAGTATATGATCCTCACAGGGCTTTTCAATCTCCATAACAGACATTGCTTCATCAAGCGCTTTGCGGTTAAAAATCCCTGTCAGTTCATCTACCTGAATGCTCTGCTTTAACAGGTGTCTCTCCAGGTCAGTTCTGATGCTGGCATCGTTTTTCTTTTGCTCAAACCGGATTACAACCATACTTGCAGCTGAAAAAATAACCAGTATTACCGTGGAAACCAGAAAGTTTCCCATGCTTAAGCTGCTGTCAAAAATTCCAACTTTATCGGAATCCCATTTGATGAATATTTCAGAAAATGAGACTGATACAATGCAGAACATGGCTGTAATTCCTGTCAGTCTCTGATCTGCATAGATAATCGTCATCATGATTGCCCCCGGAAAAATATAATAGGTGGCAGTAAAACCACTGTGAACAGTAAACAGCACAAATGAAATCAGAACCAGTATCAGCGATACACTATATATTTTCTGTTTCTGAGAAAATAATCCTGATTTCATAATCAGAGTTTCTGCCAGAATACAGATCAGATTAAGCCCTGAAGGAATCATAATATATTTTAGCACATAGCGGTGTGTGCTGGTATGAATCAGACCGGATCGGGCAAAGACCACGCTCATCAGGCATTCTATAACCAATGTGAAAATAACAATACTTACCGTCGTCTTATAATGCAGATTCAGCCAGTCGAAATCTATGGTCTGATATTGTTTCTCAATTTCTATATTGCGGATATCATCAGGTACCAAGATGGAAGCCACCTCCTGTCCATATCAAACTTTACCGGGTTGCCAAATCACCTGCTTATTCTAGAATATTCTTAAGTTTTTATGTCGTGAACAATTAAATAAACAAAAATCAGTATAGCATAACAATAAAAAAAACGCACTTCATTTATACCGGATTACGATATAAATGAAGTACGGTTTTCATACTCTTATTATTGGGTCTGAACTGAAAAATAAATAGCTGCCAGTTCCTTTTCCCCCTTCAGTTTCTTCTTTAATATTTCTGCTTTTTTCCCATCCTCTCCCTCCGGATTGTCGAAAAAAAGCTTCATTCCTGATTTCTTTATAAAAACAAGTCCTTCATCCTCTGCATACTTCTGAAACGTCTCCTGTTTCAATGGTGCGTTAACTATAATCATTTCTATCCCCTTTATTATAAAATTCCGCTGGCTGCCGCCATAATAGCAGGTATGGTAATTAAGGACAGCGCTGTTGTTATGGTTAAAAGATTTGACGCGTACTGACTGTTTCTTTTATATTGGAGAGCAAACATGGTACCCATGGCTCCGCTTGGACAGGCTGCCGCAGTTAAAATCGTAATGGATATGCTTCTGTCCGCTCCTGCTGCCATTAAAAGGAGCAGCGTCAGACCTGGAACTACAATCAGCTTTGAAAGGCTGACTATGTAGGTTCTTTTATTCTTTAATCCCCCCAGGAAATCACTTTGAGCCAGATTAATACCGGAAATCAGCATAGCTGCCGGTGTATTCATACCACCGATTAACCCAACTGGTTCCCTGATTATTTCAGGTAGTCTGATGCCTGTTAAAAACAGGAATACTCCCAGAATAATAGCTGCATTGGAGGGATTCATCAGGCTTCTTACAGTCTTTTTCATGCTTTCTGATTTTCCGCTCATCAGCATGAGACCATGAGACCAGACAAACAGATTAAATACAGTCAGATAAGCCGTCATATAAAATACGCCTTCTCCTCCCAATATCCCATCAATTAACGGAATCCCGATAAAACCGCAATTAGAATAAACAATGGACATTCGTTCCACAGCCATATCAGTGCCTGTTTTCTTCCATACTGCAATCTTTGAGACTGCTATTGCGATCACAAAGCTTGCGAAAGATAAAATGGCTGTAACCGCAAGACCATACAGACGCTCTTTGTCAAAATCAATCTGGTAGGATAAAAGTATTACACAGGGAGAAATAATATTGAGAAGGATACGGGTCAGCCTGCTGCCTGTCTCCTCATCGGCAATTCCTGCTTTATACGCGCCTGCGCCGATTAGCAGAATGATAAACATTTCGATTATTTTAGTTGCTGTAATGTAAGCCAGATCCATGTTTCTCCTCTGTCAGCTGCCTGTTATTTCACAAGTCTCCCTTATGTCTTAGCTTAATCTCCAAGTGCCTTTTTAACCTGGGCAATCACTTTGGCTCCGTTCATGGTTCCATAAGCCTGCATATCGATACATTCAACGATTTTTCCAGGGCATTCTTTTTCCACTTTTCCCTTACCAAAACGAACCTGAGGACCTAAGAGAATAATATCCGCATCCGGTCCTTTCTCTCTCGCGCTTGCCAATGCATAAGCATTAATCTGACATTCGTAATTTTCTTTTGCAGCTGCTTCTTTCATCTTATTTACTAAAAGGCTTGTTGACATGCCTGCGGCACAAAACAATACAATATTTCTCATATTAGCAACTTCCCTTCTTGGAATATTTTAACTTATTTTCTTAAAATATCAATCATTTCTTTGCATAAATCCATGACCGTCATGGCATTCATCAAATGATCCTGGGCATGAACCATTAAAAGCCCCACCTCCACTTTGTTGCCGTTTAATTCGTTCTGGATCATCTCTGTCTGTATCTCGTGAGCTTCCTTCAGTATGGTGTCTGCCTCCTCCATGAGTTCATCTGCTTTCTTAAAGTTACCCACTTTGGCCGCACGCAGGGCTTCAATTGCTGTACTTCTGGCATTCCCTCCGTTTACTACAAGTTTCATAACAATCATTTCAATATCCATCTCTTTGCTGCCTCTCTCTCCTAACCAGTGATGATGAGTTTCACAAATGTAACCAGGGTACAGATGACAATCATGGTCCATACCCATTTTTCCGGTCTGCGAAATTCAGACGAAGGACTTAAAACACGGTAAAGTCCGTAGGGCGGACAAAAGACAATCCACAGATAAGTAAAAATCCTTGATTTTGTAAATACATCCGTCACCTGAAGCTCCTGCTTTTCCTTCATGTTAAGATCTCCTCCTCTTTTTGTCAAACTCATAATCACCTCATTTATGTTTCATGCTGTTATTCTTCTGTTAAAACCTGCTGTTTGTTTGAAATCAGGACAAACGGGATATACACAACAAACGCCAGGAGGATACAGATAATCTGTGTTACTGCTGCCCCTATATTTCCGCCGGAGCAAAGAAACGCCATAAGTCCCGGAGGTGTGGTCCATGGT
>SVDT01000084.1 GCA_015057775.1 Paenibacillaceae bacterium
ATTTATGGAAAACCAGGGATTCAGACGGCGATGGCTGCCTGGAAAGCTGGTGCAAGTATGATACAGGGGAAGATCATGCACTTCGATACCAGGATGCTCCCGACTCCTGGAGTAAAGAAACTCCTCCCACAAATTGCACAGCAGTTCCCATGGCATCTCTGGATATTATGAGTTTTTCCTACTCTGCCAGAGAGACCCTATCCATTATCAGCTCTATTCAAGGTAATGAAGACCGAAAAAACCATTGGAAACAAAAGGCATCGGCCATCCAGAAAACCATAAAAGATTATCTCTGGGTCGAATCAAGAGATGCCTGCTTTGACCGGAATAAAAATCATAAATCTATTGATGTTTTATATCACAACAATTTAAGAGCAATGTACTGGAACAGTTTTACAAAGCCCATGGCAGAACGTTTTGTCAAACAACACTTATTAAACCCAGAAGAATTCTGGACGTATATGCCCCTCCCCTCCGTTGCGGTAAATGATCCTCTTTTCCGTAACATAAAAACAAATAACTGGAGTGGGCAATGTGAAGCCCTCACCTACCAGAGAGCCATACGGGCTTTTGAAAATTATGACTATGATGATCTGATTCCAAAACTGGGAAAAAAATTATTTCACGCCATTGGAGATTCCTGCGTTTTTGTGCAGCAATATGATCCTTTTACAGGCTCACCTTCCCTGATATCTCTGGATGGTCTCCAGGATTCCTATGGCCCCGCCATGTTATCTGTTATGGAATATACCTCCCGTATGTTGGGAATCCATATAGAGCAGGATCACATCTTTTGGGGAACATGCAAAGGATATGAAAGTGACTATGAACAAATCTGGGGGAATCATTCATTTAAAATAATAAATAATGAAAAAACAGCTGAGGCTTTTGTTGACGGAAAAAAAGTTTTTGAATCAGGAAAAGACTTAAAAATTATAACGGATCTTTCCGGTAATCTTCTTTATATAAAGCAATTTTCTGCTGACGCTGATATCAGGAGCATTAAAACATTCAAAATATCCCCTTAAAAAAACAAAGTCTCCGGTATCATTCAATAACCGGAGACTTTTATATACATATATTATGAAGCGTACAAATGTAATCTATTTAATTTCTCATAACCTTAAAAAGTGCCTGAGTGATGGCAACCGTTAAAATTCCTGCTACAATCGCCTCTGGAATCCCATTCATACAGATGATACCAATAATTACGGAATAGATTCCCTCAGTCAGCCCCTTAGCCGCCTGACCGTACTCTTTGCCAAAAAGAAAATAAATCAGATTCATTACCAGCAATGTGTTGGTTAATGATCCGGCAACGCCTGCCGCTGCAAGAGCCACAGTCGTTTTCATCTTACTTCCCTTTAAAGCTTTTAATACTCCCCTGAATACATAATATGCCACGATTCCAATGAGAATTCTTGGCACCATACAGATAATCAGGCTTCCTAAATTGCCTCCGTACTCTCCCATCTTTACAAATGGTGAAAATACAAATGAGGTTGCATTGGGCATGTTGGTGTTTTTCCACAGACTTGTCAGCCCAAAAATCATTCCCAGAAATCCGCCATATTTTGGTCCAAGTATAATGGCTCCAATAATGACCGGAACGTGAATGATGGTGGCGTTCATAAATCCCAAAGGAATATATCCAAAGGGCGTAAACGCCATGATGATGATAAGGGCAACAAAGATTGCAGCCAGTACCATGTCGCGTGTTTTGTTTCCAGTATTCATATTTTTCCTCCTGTGCTACTGTTCTTTTATAAGATACAATGCATCTGGTTACAACTGCATTATACATAACTGAACTTTATCCGTCAATCCTGTCTATTAAATCGACATTTCTTTGTTAATTTACATAAAGTTATCAACATTATGGGGATAACTTGTGGAAAACTCTCTGGATAGTATCTTGATAACCTTTTTTTGTACACATGCCTGTCCGAAAGATTTTGATAAAATCAATATTTCCCGGATGTGAATAACCAGAGTTTTAAAATCGGGTTTTTTGTGGACAACTTTCCCTCCGGATGCTTATCAACAATCCATACACAGCTAATTCACAGCCCTTTCACACACTTATCCACAATTTTTTACTATTATCATTGAAAATTATTACAAAATAGTATAGAATGAACAGTAGATTGGGCTAATGCGCATATTTGCATTTTAATAGATGTAGGAGACATACAATGTTAGAAAAGTTAAAAGAAAAATGGGACGAAATCTTATTGAATTTAAAAGAAGAGCACGAAATTACAGATGTTTCTTTCAAAACCTGGCTTCTCCCGCTTAAAGTTCATGCCGTTGACGGAGAAAAGGTAATCGTCTCGGTACCGGATGTAGAATTTTTGGGATACATCCGCAAAAAATACGGGTTTCTTCTAAAAATAACCATAGAAGAAGTAACTGGCTTTGAATGTAGCGTTGATTTTGTTGTGGAAAATCAGATTCAAAAAGAAGCAGCTCCCGCTCCTGCAGGAAATACACTGATAACCAATACGGTAAATTCGGTCAGTCAGTCCGCAATCATAAACGCGAATTTAAATCCAAAATACATCTTTGATACCTTTGTTGTAGGTGCCAATAATAATCTGGCGCATGCGGCATCCCTGGCAGTTGCAGAATCCCCCGGTGAAATTTACAACCCTCTTTTCATCTATGGAGGTGTGGGACTGGGGAAAACTCACTTAATGCATTCCATCGGTCATTTCATATTAAAGAATAATCCGAATGCAAAGGTTCTCTACGTGACCAGTGAGAAGTTCACCAACGAGCTGATCGATGCGATCCGAAACAAGAACAACTTCTCTCCTACTGAATTCAGGGAAAAGTACCGAAATAACGATGTTCTATTAATCGATGATATTCAGTTTATCATCGGTAAAGAAAGTACACAGGAAGAATTCTTCCATACATTTAACGCATTATATGAAGCGAAAAAGCAGATTATTATTTCATCTGATAAACCGCCAAAAGAAATTGAGACACTGGAGGAACGTCTCCGATCCCGTTTTGAATGGGGTTTAACAGTGGACATACAGTCTCCCGATTACGAAACCAGAATGGCCATTCTTCGCAAAAAAGAGGAAATGGAAGGCTACAATATTGACAACGAAGTTATTAAATACATAGCTACCAACATCAAATCCAACATCCGGGAGCTGGAAGGCGCCCTGACAAAAATCGTAGCACTCTCACGCCTTGATAATAAGGAAATCACCGTTGAGCTGGCTGAAGAAGCCTTAAAAGATATTATATCACCCAATGATAAACGGGAAGTAACCCCAGAACTGGTGATTCAGGTTGTTGCTGATCATTATGGTCTGACACCTCTTGACATCTGTTCTCAAAAGCGTAACAAGGAAATTGTATATCCACGCCAGATTGTGATGTACCTTTGCCGTGAGATGGTTGGAACTCCACTGCAGATGATTGGAAAATTCCTTGGAGGAAGAGATCATACCACCATTATTCATGGTATTGATAAGATCTCCGTGGAGGTTAACAAGAACGATACCTTAAACAACACCATTGAGATATTAAAGAAGAAAATTAATCCACAATAGGGTGTGAATCACCTGTTAATCTCATGTGGATAATTAAGCTTCTCAAAAGTGTTCTGATCAGTCTGTGGATAACCTTTCATTTTTCCTCACGTTTTGTGGACGTTATTCACATTGTTATGAACAGGACAACTTTAGGCTTTATAACGGTTATGAGGGCTTTTACACAAACCCACAGCCCCTACTACTAATACGACGAAATTAATCTATATTATTTATCTATTTATTGTTATTTTGAGAGCAAAGGAGTTATCAACAATTATGAAACTGACATTTAAGCAGGATGCCATTTTAAATGGTATTAATATTGTATTAAAAGCAGTTCCCAGCAAAACAACCATGTCCATCCTGGAATGCATCTTTATCGATGCCAGTGGCTCTGAAATCAAACTCACTGCCAATGATATGGAGCTTGGTATTGAAACAAAGGTGGAAGGAACCATCCTGGAGCGGGGAAAGATTGCTTTAGAAGCCAAACTTCTTTCAGAAATCGTAAGAAAGATGTCCTCTTCTGGTGATTCCATGGTAACAATTGAAAGCGATGAAAAATTTACAACAACAATTTCCTGTGACAACTCTATTTTCCATATACAGGGCCGGGATGGGGAAGAATTTGCATACTTACCTTATATTGAGCGTGATCACTATATCTGCTTATCCCAGTTTTCCTTAAAAGAAGTGATCAGGCAGACTATTTTTTCCATCGCACCCAATGACAGTAATAAGATGATGACAGGAGAACTGTTTCAGGTTACAGGTAACCAGTTAAAAGTGGTTTCTCTGGATGGTCACAGAATATCCATTCGAAATATTGAATTAAAAGATACCTATCGTGATATAAAAGTCATAGTTCCTGGCAAGACTCTAAATGAAATCAGCAAGATACTTGGCGGAGATAACGAAAAAGAGGTTCTTATTTTCTTCAGCACAAACCACATCCTCTTTGAATTTGATCATACAATCGTTGTATCCCGTCTGATTGAAGGAGATTATTTCCGTATTGACCAGATGCTCTCCAGTGATTACGAGACAAAAGTCAGTGTAAATAAGAAAGAGCTTTTAGACTGTCTTGACCGGGCAACCATCCTGGTAAGAGAAAATGACAAAAAACCTCTGATCATCAATATTGAAGATCAGGAGATGGAACTTCGTATGAATTCCAGTTTTGGATCTATGAATGCCCAGGTACCAACCCATAAAACCGGAAGTGACATCATGATTGGATTCAATCCAAAATTCCTCATTGATGCATTAAGGATTATTGATGACGAAGAAGTGACAATTTACATGTTAAATCCCAAATCCCCCTGCTTTATCCGGGATGAGGAAGGAAAATACATTTATTTGATTCTTCCTGTAAACTTTAACGCGGCATCTGTTTAAATTAACTGCAGGAGCGTCCTTACGGACATACCTTTATGTCCAGAAAGCGTGGACAAGAAAGAGGAGCGTCCTTACGGACATACCTTTATGTCCAGAAAGCGTGGACAAGAAAGAGGAAACCATGGAAACAATAAAATTAAGGGATGAGTATATTAAGTTAGGACAGGCTTTAAAAGCTGCCGGTCTGGTAGGATCCGGTGTTGATGCCAAGTTTGTTATCGAGGATGGTCTTGTTTACGTAAATGGACAGCCTGAGTATCAGAGAGGGAAGAAATTAAGAAGCGGAGATATGGTTACATTCGATGGTAAGAGCATTAAAATTGAGTGATACTAAACAGCCATACCTTTATGTCCAAAAAGCGTGTACAATAGAGAGGGACGCCCTGTGGGCATACCTTTATGTTCAGAAAGAGTGGACAATAGAGAGGAACGCCCTGCGGGCATACCCTTATGTCCAAAAAGCATGGACAATAGAGAGGAACGCCCTGCGGACATACCCTTATGTCCAAAAAGCATGGACAATAGAGAGGAAATTACAACATCCATGATCATTGAATCGATAGAGCTTAAGAATTATCGCAACTATGATGAATTACATATGGATTTTAGTCAGGGAACCAATATACTCTATGGGGACAATGCCCAGGGAAAAACAAATGTCTTAGAAGCTATCTATGTCTGTGCTACGACAAAATCCCACAGAGGCAGCAAGGACAAGGAAATCATACAGTTTGACAGGGATGAGTCGCATATCAAGCTAAACGTCAGAAAGAATGACATTCCATACCGGATTGACATGCATTTGAAAAAGAATAAAGCCAAAGGCGTAGCGGTTAATGGTGTGCCCATCCGCAAAGCCAGCGAATTATTTGGAATTGTCAACGTTGTATTTTTTTCTCCGGAAGACTTAAATCTCATAAAAAACGGACCGGCAGAAAGGCGTCGGTTCGTTGACATGGAATTATGTCAACTTAACAAGCTGTATGTACACTCATTAGTCCAGTATAACCGGATTGTGACACAGCGTAATAAATTATTAAAAGATCTTGCATTTCGCCCGGATTACGAGGAGACACTGGATATCTGGGACATGCAGCTGGTGCAGTATGGGAAAGAAATCATACTGTACAGAAAAGAATTTGTAGAGAGACTTGGAAGGATTATTGAACCCATCCACCGTAAGTTATCCGGGGATAAAGAATCTTTGCATATCCTTTATGAACCGGACGTGGAGGCAGATTCTTTTGAAGAAACCTTAAGACGAAGCAGAAGTCAGGATCTGAAGCAGAGAACCACTCTGACAGGCCCCCATCGGGACGATTTAAGTTTCATGGTGAATGGCATTGATATCAGGCGGTTTGGTTCTCAGGGGCAACAACGGACTGCAGCTTTATCTTTAAAACTGGCAGAAATAGAACTGGTAGAAAACATTGTGCATGATTACCCCATTCTTTTGCTGGATGATGTACTGTCTGAACTGGATAACAGCAGGCAGAATCAATTACTGGCAGGAATTAATCATATACAGACTGTAATTACCTGTACGGGACTGGAGGATTTTGTAAATAACCGGTTCCATATTGATAAGATATTTAAGGTAATAAACGGTACCGTAGACAATGAAAATTAACGATTCAGGAGGAAGCGTACGAATATGAGTCAAGAATATGGTGCAGATCAAATCCAGATATTAGAGGGGCTTGAGGCAGTAAGAAAGAGACCCGGTATGTATATCGGCAGTACATCCATCAGAGGACTTCATCATCTGGTATACGAAATAGTGGATAATGCGGTGGATGAAGCTCTTGCAGGATACTGTGACAGCATAGAAGTAGTCATTCATAGTGACAACTCCATAACAGTAGTGGATGATGGGCGCGGAATCCCCGTAGGTATTCAAAAGAAAGCAGGTATTCCTGCAGTTGAGGTAGCATTTACCATCCTCCATGCCGGCGGAAAATTTGGTGGCGGAGGATATAAGGTTTCCGGCGGACTTCATGGAGTTGGAGCATCCGTTGTAAATGCTCTTTCCCAGTGGCTGGAAGTAGAGATCCGTACAGAAGGAAAGATCTATAAGCAACGTTATGAGAAGGGTAAAACCATGTACCCGTTAAAAACAATCGGTGATTGTGATCCGGATGATCATGGAACCACGGTTACATTTCTTCCTGATAAGGACATTTTCGAGGAAACAATCTATGATTATGATACACTGAAAATACGTTTAAGAGAAACTGCCTTCCTCACTAAGAATTTAAAGATCGTTCTTCGTGATGAGAGGGAGGATTCCCATGAGCACGTATTTCATTACGAAGGCGGAATTAAAGAATTTGTCACCTATTTAAACAAAGGGAAAACTCCGCTTTATGACCAGGTATTTTACTGTGAAGGAACAAAAGACGGTGTGTATGTGGAAGTGGCTCTGCAGCACAATGATTCCTATACAGAAAATATTTACAGCTTTGTAAATAACATCAACACGCCCGAAGGTGGAACCCATCTGGTTGGATTTAAGAATGCACTGACAACCACCTTAAATGATTATGCAAGAAAAAATAAGCTGTTAAGGGAAAGCGAAACCAATTTGTCCGGTGAAGATATCCGGGAAGGTATGACAGCCATTATCAGTGTAAAGATTGAAGAACCACAGTTTGAAGGACAGACCAAGCAGAAACTGGGAAACAGTGAAGCAAGAGGTGCAGTCGATGGTCTTCTCAGAGAGCAGCTGACCTATTACCTGGAGCAGAATCCTGGAATTTCAAAAACCATCTGTGATAAGTCCATTCTGGCTCAGAGAGCAAGAGCGGCTGCCAGAAAGGCAAGAGATTTAACCAGAAGAAAAACAGCTCTTGAAGGAATGGCGCTTCCGGGAAAACTTGCAGATTGTTCTGACAAGAATCCGGAGAACTGTGAGATCTATATCGTAGAGGGAGACAGTGCCGGCGGTTCTGCAAAGACAGCCCGCTCCAGAAATACCCAGGCCATTCTTCCACTTCGTGGAAAGATCTTAAACGTTGAGAAAGCAAGACTTGATAAAATTTATGCAAATGCCGAAATCAGAGCCATGATTACAGCGTTCGGAACCGGCATTCATGACGATTTCGATTTATCCAAGTTAAGATACCATAAAATCATTATCATGACCGATGCCGATGTTGATGGTGCCCATATCAGCACCCTGCTTTTAACCTTCTTATACCGGTTTATGCCGGGACTGATCAAAAATGGTTATGTATATCTGGCACAGCCGCCGTTATATAAAATTGAGAAAAATAAAAGAGTATGGTATGCTTACAGCGATGAAGAACTGGAATCCATCTTAAAAGAGGTGGGAAGAGACAACAACAATAAGATTCAGCGATATAAAGGTCTGGGAGAGATGGACGCAGAGCAGCTTTGGGAAACAACCATGGATCCTGAGCGGCGAGTTCTCTTAAGAGTTAATATGGATGAAGATTCCCAGTCTGAAATGGATTTAACATTCTCAACCCTTATGGGTGACCAGGTAGAACCAAGACGTGAATTTATCGATGCGAATGCCAAATACGTACAGAATCTTGATATTTAATTGGAGGAAATAAAATGGAACCAAATATCTTTGATAAAGTTCATGACGTGGACTTAAAAAAGACCATGGAAAAATCGTATATCGATTATGCCATGAGCGTCATTGTTTCCAGGGCGCTTCCGGATGTCCGGGACGGATTAAAACCGGTTCAGAGAAGAGTCCTGTATTCCATGATAGAGCTCAACAACGGTCCGGATAAGCCACATCGTAAATGTGCCCGTATCGTTGGTGATACCATGGGTAAGTATCACCCTCATGGTGACAGCTCTATTTACGGAGCCCTGGTAAATTTAGCACAGGATTGGTCCACCAGATATCCTCTGGTAGACGGGCACGGAAACTTCGGTTCTGTGGATGGAGACGGCGCAGCTGCCATGCGATATACAGAAGCCCGTTTAAGCAAGATCTCCATGGAAATGCTTGCAGATATTAATAAAGATACCGTTGATTTCAGTCCGAACTTTGATGAGACAGAGCGGGAACCAGATGTACTTCCATCCCGTTACCCCAATCTTCTGGTTAATGGTACATCAGGCATTGCAGTAGGTATGGCAACCAATATTCCTCCTCATAACTTAAGAGAGGTCATTGGAGCCGTTCTGAAGATCATAGAAAATCAGGTTGAAGAAGATAGAGAAACCACCATGGAAGAAATTCTGGAAATTATAAAAGGACCAGATTTTCCGACAGGTGCAACCATCCTGGGAAAACGGGGCATAGAAGAGGCTTACCGTACAGGAAGAGGCAAGATCCGCGTAAGAGCAGTCAGTGATATTGAGGCTATGCCCAATGGAAAGAGCCGTATTATCGTTACGGAACTTCCTTACATGGTCAATAAAGCCCGATTGATTGAAAAGATCGCAGAACTGGTAAAAGATAAAAAAATTGATGGCATTACAGACTTAAGGGATGAATCAGACCGTACCGGTATGAGAATCTGTATAGAACTTCGACGAGATGCCAACGCAAACGTTATTTTAAACCAGCTTTTAAAACATACCCAGCTTCAGGATACATTTGGCGTAATCATGCTGGCACTTGTAAAAAACCAGTCTGGTACATTGGAACCGAAAGTATTAAATCTGGTTCAGATGTTAAATTATTATCTGGAACATCAGAAAGAGGTTGTTACAAGAAGAACCCGTTATGATTTAAACAAAGCAGAAGAACGGGCTCATATCTTGGAAGGTCTGCTGATTGCGCTGGATAATATTGATGAAGTGATTCACATTATCCGGGCATCCCAGAACGTTCAGATAGCGAAAGCAGAACTCATGAGCCGGTTTGGTTTAAGTGATCCTCAGTCCCAGGCAATCGTTGATATGCGTTTAAGAGCTCTTACTGGTCTGGAAAGAGAGAAGCTGGAAAACGAATACAAAGAACTGGAAATGAGAATTGCAGAATTAAAGGCCATTCTTGCAGATGAAAAGAAGCTTCTCGGAGTAATCAAAGAGGAAATCAGTATCATTTCCGCTAAATTTGGAGATGATAGAAGAACCTCCATCGGATTTGATGAGTTTGATATGTCAATGGAAGACTTAATTCCTGATGAAAGTACTATCGTTGCCATGACAAAGCTTGGTTACATTAAGAGAATGTCCGTGGACAATTTCAAGAACCAGAATCGTGGCGGTAGAGGAATTAAGGGAATGCAGACCATTGATCAGGATTACATTGAAGATCTGATGATGACTACGACCCACCACTATCTCATGTTCTTTACCAATACAGGACGTGTTTACCGGTTAAAGACTTATATGATACCGGAAGGAAGCCGGACCTCCAGAGGTACTGCAATCGTAAATCTTCTGCAGATGCTTCCAGGTGAAAACATTACAGCCATTATTCCAATGAAAGAATACGATGATGACAAGTTCTTATTTATGGCAACCAAAAACGGTATGGTTAAGAAAACACCGATGATGGAATATGCCAATGTGAGAAAGAATGGTCTTCAGGCAATTGTTCTGCGTGAGAATGATGAACTGATTGAAGTTAAATCTACCGATGATACCAATGATATCTTCCTGGTGACAAAGAAAGGACAGTGTATCCGTTTCCATGAAAAGGACGTACGTGTTACAGGCCGTGTCTCCATCGGTGTAATTGGTATGAAGTTAAATGATGATGATCAGGTAGTAGGAATGCAGATGGACTCTCAGGGACCGAAGCTTTTAATCGTTTCTGAAAATGGAATGGGTAAAAGAACTCCTATTGAAGAATTTACACCACAAAGAAGAGGCGGTAAAGGTGTTCTGTGTTATAAGATCACTGAAAAAACCGGTGATATAGTAGGAGCCAAGCTGGTACAGGATGATCATGATCTTCTTCTTATCACGACAGAAGGAATTGTAATCAGAATTTCCGTTAATGATATCTCCGTTATTGGAAGAAACACTTCCGGTGTAAAATTAATGAACATTGATCAGGATTCCGATATCATGGTTGCAAGTATTGCAAAAGTACGGGATGATGGAAGCAAATCTGAAGGAGAAGGTTTGGATGAACTGGATCTTGAGGATGTAGAAGAACCTGTTCAAACGGAAGATGCTCCGGAGACGGAAGATATAACAGAGACCGAAGAATAAATCTTAACACAAACGATATAGATAAATATTGTTCTTTATTTTATAATACCAATCAACAATAAAGGACAGTGAAAAGGCTCAGGCTGCAGCAATTTTTATTTTACTGCTTCCTGAGACTTTTTCATTAATCCAGATTAAAGGAGGAAATTCAGCTTGGAAACTGACCCAGGCGCGGCGCAGATATCCGCACAGATTTTACTGCTTATAGCCCTTACCATAATGAACGCATTTTTTTCAGGGGCAGAAATGGCTGTTGTATCAGTTAATAAAAACAGGATCCGCATGTTAGCAGACAGCGGAAATAAAAAAGCAATTTTGATTCAAAAGCTTTCAGAAGACTCTACGGGATTTTTATCAACCATCCAGGTAGCAATAACATTTGCAGGATTCTTTTCAAGTGCTTCAGCGGCAACTGGAATTTCCCAGGTTCTGGGAGCGAAGCTTTACTTACTTGGAATTCCTTATAGCAAAAGTTTAGCCATGGTGGCAGTAACCATCCTACTCTCTTATTTTAATCTGGTCTTTGGTGAATTGGTCCCCAAGCGGATTGCTTTGCAAAAGGCGGAAAAATTCAGTCTGTTTGCAGTCAGTCCCATTTATGCGATCTCAAAAGTACTGGGTCCATTTATCAAACTTCTATCTGTATCCACAAACGGTGTATTAAAGTTACTTGGTATGAAGACGGAAAATCTGGAAGAAGAGGTTTCCGAAGAAGAAATAAGAACCATGCTGCAGACCGGTAGGGAAAGTGGCGTATTTAATAAAATAGAGGAGAAAATGATCAAGTCTATTTTTCTCTTTGATGATAAAAGAGCAAGAGAGATAATGACTCCAAGACAGGACATGGTAACAATCAATATTGAGCAGCCTGTAGAACAGGTCCTGAATGATATTCTAAATACGAGACATTCCAGAATTCCCGTTTATGAGGGTGATATCGATAATATAATCGGAATATTATCCATGAAGGATTTTTCAATCAAAATGAGCAAGATGGAACCTGACGCCATTGATATTAAAGGCATCCTTCAAAAACCGTATTATATACCAGAAAATAAAAAAACGGACAATCTGTTTCTTGAGATGCAGAAAAACAAGCTGAAGATGGCGATTTTAATTGATGAATACGGTGGGGTTTCAGGCCTAATCACCCTGGAGGATCTGATTGAAGAGATTGTGGGAGATATTCATGATGAATATGAAGAATCTGAGCCGCTGCTTACAGAACTGGAACCTTTTGTGTTTCAGGCTTCAGGCGGAATTTCTCTCTATGATCTTGATGAAGTTCTTCATGAAAAAATTGACAGTTCCTGTGATACATTATCCGGATATTTAATTGAATTGCTTGGATTTATTCCTATGAAATCACAGATTCCAATGGAGCTTGAAGATGATGCAAATCATTATTCCATTCTGGAAGTAGAAGACAGGGTAATAAAAAAAGTAATAATCCGTATAAAAGATAAGAATGAATAGTCCTTTATTTCCCCTTCATGCCCTTGACATTCAGCATACAAATTGGTAAGATACAAACTGAAACAACAATTATTACAGATGATGATGCAAGATTTAGCAGAATGGGGGATTAGCATGACAAGTGAATTTGCAGTTGCCGTTCACGGACTGGTATATCTGGATCAAAGGAAGATTACTACATCCAGCGAAGAACTGGCTTCCAATGTCTGCACCAATCCTGCCCGCGTAAGAAAAGTTATGGCGAAGTTAAAAAAGGCAGGTATTATTGCGACAAAAGAAGGTCTGGAGGGAGGCTATCATCTGATAGGTGATCCGGACACAATAAGTCTGAAACAAATAAGCGATGCACTTGATGTGGCATTTGTATCATCTTCCTGGAAATCAGGAGATGAAAACAATCCCTGCATGGTTGCTTCCGGTATGGCGGGAGTAATGGATGAAATTTACGGTGAACTGAATGAGTTATGCAAAGAGAGAATGGAGCAGATAACGATAAAGGATATCCGTGAAAAATTAATCCGGAGCCGGCTTATTATATAGTGAAAGAAAGTTAGTGGGAGTGGTGAATGCCATTCCCACTTTTTTTTCTTGATTTCATCATTTGATTCGTATATGATTAAGTAAGGAAAGGTAGTAACCGTTTATCTGGAGGAGATCATGATCAGAACCATAAGAGCAGAGGAAATAACTGAGAATATTAAGGATATGTGTATAGAAGCTAATCATATCCTGTCAAAGGATATGGAAGAAGTATTTTTACAATCATCAGAAAAAGAGAAATCGACATTGGGAAAACAGATCCTTTGTCAGCTGAAGGAAAACTTAGAAATAGCCAGAGAGGATTTTATTCCCATTTGTCAGGATACGGGAATGGCAGTCATATTTTTAAAAATAGGACAGGATGTACATATAGAAGGAGCTGGATTGTCTGATGCAGTGAATCAGGGTGTGAGGGAAGGCTATATGGAAGGATATTTAAGAAAATCCGTAGTTGAACCAATTGAGCGGATTAACACTAAGGATAATACGCCTGCAATCATCCATTACGAGATTGTGCCGGGAGATCAGATTGATATAACTGTAGCACCAAAAGGATTTGGAAGCGAGAATATGAGCCGTATATTTATGTTAAAGCCTGCAGACGGACTGGAAGGGGTAAAAGAATCTATTTTAACCGCTGTAAAGGATGCCGGACCCAATGCATGTCCGCCCATGGTTGTAGGAGTTGGTATTGGAGGTACATTTGAAAAATGTGCCCAGATGGCAAAACATGCACTTACCAGAGACTTAAATGAAGAGCCCTCCATTCCATATGTAAGAGAACTGGAAAAAGAGATGCTTGAAAAAGTGAATAAACTGGGAATCGGACCAGGAGGATTAGGAGGAACCGTTACTGCACTTGCAGTCAATATTGAAACCTATCCTACCCACATAGCTGGTCTTCCAGTTGCAGTTAATATTTGTTGCCATGTAAACCGGCATGCTCACCGAATTATATAGGATCATATAAGGGAGAAAACCATGGAATATCATATAAATGCACCAGTCAGTAAGGAAGATGCACAGAATTTAAAAGCAGGGGATTACATCTATCTTACCGGTACCATCTATACAGCCAGAGATGCTGCACATAAAAGGATGAAAGAAACCCTTGATAAGAAAGAAAATCTTCCTTTCGACATAAAAGGAAATGTAATTTACTATATGGGACCATCTCCGGCAAGAGAAGGGCGCCCCATCGGATCAGCAGGACCCACAACAGCCAGCCGGATGGATCGATACACTCCACAGCTTCTGGATCTGGGACTTGGAGCCATGATCGGAAAAGGAAAAAGGAGTAAAGAAGTAATTGATGCAATTATAAGAAACCAGTCTGTTTATTTTGCTGCAGTAGGCGGGGCAGGTGCTCTTCTTTCCAAATGTATTGTTTCATCCAAAGTAATTGCTTATGAAGATCTGGGAACAGAGGCAATCAGATGTCTGGAAATAAAAGATTTCCCCGTAATCGTAGTAATTGACAGCGAAGGCAATAATCTATATGAAACTGCACTTACACAATACAGAGAGGAATAGACCAGTCCATGAACCGAATTTTCTATATGGTAGTAAGAAATTTTTTACGTGTACCCCTATGGTTTTATAACATAAGGAAGATGGGTATTAGGGAAGAATATTACCCTCACAAAGAACGTTATGAATATATTCGTAATGTAGTAAAGAAAGTAAATAAGTCAGGACGTGTAGAAGTCATTGTCCACGGCGTTGAGAATATACCATCCGAGAACGGTTTTATACTCTTCCCCAATCATCAGGGATTGTTTGATATGCTGGCAATCATGGAAGCTTGTCCGAAACCATTAAGCGTGGTAGTTAAAAAAGAGGCAGCCAATCTGATTTTGGTTAAGGAAGTGGTGAAAGCTCTGGATGGTTTCTATATAGACCGTCAGGATATTAAAGCTTCATTAGAGATTATATCCAGAATGACAGCAGGCGTAAAAGAGAAGAAGAACTATGTTATCTTTCCAGAGGGGACCCGCAGCAGGGAAGGGAACCGATTGCTGCCATTTAAAGGAGGTACCTTTAAAAGTGCGGTTAATGCCAGCTGTCCCATTGTACCCGTTGCATTAATTGACAGTTTTAAACCCTTTGATGAGAATTCTTCCAGAAAACAGAAGGTGGAAGTCTGCTTTCTAAAACCACTGTATTACGAGGATTATCAGAAGTTAAGGACTACTCAGATTGCAGAATTAGTGCATGATAAAATACAGGAAGAAATAAATCAAAAAATGGGTTGACAAGTCGAATTATATTTTGTATAATTGTCAATGCGTCTGGAAAAGATATACTTGATAGACGGATCATATGGAGATTAAGAACTACGGAGAAATACTCAAGAGGCCGAAGAGGCGCCCCTGCTAAGGGTGTAGGTCGGGTGACCGGCGCGAGGGTTCAAATCCCTCTTTCTCCGCTCAAATCCAAATGATTATTTTTTTCTCTTAGACAGTGAAAAAAAAGTGGTTGACAGATAAAGCAAACCATGGTATTATATACCAGCTGTCGAAAAACAGTGAAAGAAATCAAAAAAGAAAATAAAAAAGTTGTTGACAAGACAGAAACGATATGATATACTAAACGGGTTGCTGTTGAGAAAGATAACAACAAAAGCACTTTGAAAACAGAAGATTGAACAGTATGTAAAACCCTGAAAATTCTAATAATAAGCTGTGTTTGAACAGC
>SVDT01000085.1 GCA_015057775.1 Paenibacillaceae bacterium
GATATCCGATATGAAACAGCATTCTCTTTTCATCAAATAAAAATCGAAAATCAACATTTGCCAGCATGCTGTCTATTTTACTGCATAGGGTTCTGATTCGGGCTGTCAGCATCTCATCCGGGCTTACCGGCTTGTCAAGCTGCTCTAACAGACCATTTTTCAGTGCGATCATATGCCCCCAGAAATTACCGCTGTCTACCGTTGATATATAGGCAGGGTTAAGCACCTCCAAGGTTTCAATGTGATACCAGTTATAGAGGTGTCCCTTCCATTTCTCCATTTTCTGCACTGTCTCCATCAGGTTTTCAATTGCTCCCACTGTGGAGTTTAACGTCTCAAATCCAAGATCCATGGCCGAAAGAATTGACAGAAACTGAAGCCCGATATTGGTGGGAGATGTTTTATCACTGATTCTTTCAGCTTTTGAGGCTTTATAGTTATCCGGACAGAGCCAGTTCGTCTCCTTTGTGGAAAAATCCTTAAAAAACTGCCAGGTTCTGCGTGCAGTATCCATGAGAAGTTCCTGATTCTCCGCCTGATCTCTTTGATGGTGTATGATTTTTTGCTGGCTGATCCGATAAGCAGTTTCAAATGCCAGAAACCAGTCTGACATGATAAAAGCTGCCAGACACATACCTATCAGGGACAGATTTCCAGATAGCAAAAGTAATAAAAGGCAAAATGCCGGGAGAAGAGAACTCCACATCGTGAGGAAATAACCTTTTCTGGTATTGATCACCGAGGCATCCACGGATTCGGCCGTATTCCAGCGGAGCAGATTTTTCTTGCTGATCATTAACCGGTACAGAGTTCTGACAATTGCATCCAGTGCCACATAAGCGCGGTAAGGCATAATTGTAAATTCCAGAAATGCTCTGACAAACATCACAGACAGTTCTTTTAAAAATCCTTTATACACAAATGCAAGTTTTGGCCGGATGAGCTTTTGAGTGATCACGGCCAATAATAAAATAATCAGATTAAACAGGTCATTAAAGAAAACAAGGGGCAGCCAAAGATAATAGGCTTCTGGCAGCCACAAAAAGTTCAGAAGTATAAGCAAGGATTTACTAAAGGGAACCAGACTTCTTCTTAAGTTGTCAAAAATTTTCCACCTGGATAGAGGGCTTAAGCTTCTGCCATCCGCAGTTTTACTAATAAACAGCCAAGGCACCAGCTGCCAGTCTCCCCTCAGCCAGCGGTGTTCTCTTTTTGTAAATGATAAAACGCTGTTTGGAAAATTATCCATAATCCTGGCTGTACTGGAAAAAGCTGTTCTAGCATAACAGCTTTCAAAAAGGTCATGGCTGAGAATCCTGTTTTCCGGTACCTTGTTATAAAGTACCGTACGGAAGGCTTTTCTGTCATAGATTCCCTTCCCGATATAGATTCCCTGGTTGAAGATATCCTGATAGATATCTGATATCACAGTTCCGTAATGAGCAAGTCCGGTTTCTCCACCAAATATTTTTGTAAACCAGCTGGCATTCTTATCCGCAATATGATTTCTGACGGAGGGCTGGATGATGACATAGCCTTCCTCTACCTTCCGACCTGACGGGTCAAGAACCGGTCTGTTTAGCGGATGATCAATCAATCCCACCAGTTTTGCCGCATTGTCACGAATCAGGTTGGTATCTGCATCCAGTGTAATCACATATTGAAAGGTGGTAAGAAGATTTTCATCACAATAAACGTCAGTAAATGTGGTACTGTCTTTTCCTGCCCCGTCTAAAAGGTTATTAAACTCTTCCAGTTTTCCTCGTTTTCGCTCCCAGCCCATATAGCAGTTCTCTGCCTGATTCCATTTACGGCACCGGAAAAACAGGGAAAAGCGCTGGTCCTTTGACGGGTACAGCTCATTTAACTCTTTCATTCGCTCCACAAGTGCACTTCGGATTGCGTCATCCTTTGGCATGGACTGATCCTTAGAGTCTTCAAAATCAAGGAGTAACGCAAAAAAAAGATTTGGCTGCCGGTTTGCAAGATAATGCTTCTGCAGACGTTCCATATATTGAATTCCCTGCTCCTTTGAGGATACAATAACCGGCATGACTACAAAGGTTCTTGCATCTTCCGGAATTTCTTCCAGATAGTCAAGAGCAGGTATCTTTCTCACCGTTATTCTTCTGGTAAATATAAAATTAATTATTTCCATGGAGATGCCCATTAACAGAGGCATAGCCGTCAAAGCGATAATCAGAGACCTTCCGGCAGACCGGATACCGCTAATATTACTGAACAGATACAGCAAACAGGCTTCCAGTCCCAGAAACAGAAGAATCAGGCATAAGAAATAAAGGAACCCTACTGCATTCCATTTTTTCCTGATCTTTCGCGGAATTGGTTTTCCCAATGCCTTTGCTTTTAAAAGGGGATACCCTTTCCCCAGGAGATAGGCCCCCACGTGATGAGAACAATAGAGACCATCCTGACCCCGAACAGCCAGCTCCAGACAGTCTTTTGCAATCTTTTCTTCCAGAAGCCGGTAACGGAGAGATAATTTAACGATTATCCCCCGGTACATTCCTCTTGACTCCAGATCCATTTTTGAATAAACACCTGCCGGATCCTGGGATAAAATCTGTTCCAGAGCAGAATAGGTTTCAAAAAACTTTTCCTCATCAACTTCATTGATATCTCGTAAGCTGACGATTAAGGTCCTTATATTTGTTTCAAGAAAGGATTGTATTCTTCCTTCTTCCTGGTATACAGAAGAAGTCTTCATCTGTTTGTCCTTTGAAGCAAAATGGTATTTTAAATATTTTTGAATGGAAGCCTCATCAAAGGACATATTTTTCATCAGATAGATCACGTGAGCATGAAAGGAATAGTTATGCTTTAAGTTATCCTCTGTTTTGCAAAGCAGCGCTGATAAATCGGCAGATCCCCGTTTGCGTTCCAGCTTTTCAGTTAGAAATTTTTCTGCCTTTGATTTTACATCGATCATATGAAGAATTTCATCTGCAATAGTAATGATTTCTTCCAGAATGCTAAAGCCCAGCATTTCCGGTAAAACCCAGATCTCTTTGTCCGTAAGCGCAATCTTTTGTTGATAGGCATTTAACATGACTGAGATGTTTTCTTCACTTAGATGCCCGCCGGAAAGAGCCACCATCTTTTTTGCTACGATATAGATCCGGGGGAAATTATGGTATTCTTTTGCCCTCAGAATTGGCAGCACGGCATAGCTGGTTCCGGAAGTACGTACTTTTTTCATCTCCCTGTACATCAGCTGGAAATTATCATACAGCCAGCGTGCGGCTGGAATGAGGGAAATGATACCTGGAGACAAGGCAGAAATCCTGTCTCTGATCCGGTTCAGTTTTTTATAGGCGGTCTGATTATAATCATTAAGAACAAAGCTGTTTCCGGTTAGTCGGACCTGGCTGTGACCTTCTGCCAGTTCAAGCATCTGTTTTTCCCATTCCCCGGGTCCCGGCTTATCTTCTGTTAATTGAAAACAGGACGGAAAACGTACTTTTTTATCAAAATGATAGAACTGGTAATATAACATAAATAGAATCAGGCAGATTAATAAACTAAGTATTACTAAAGCCACCGGAAGAAACGGTGAATTTATATTAAAAATATTTTTTTCCAATAAGATCTGCAATAGAAGCGTTCCTCCTTATTTAAGAATCCTTCCCAAAGATAACATTTCTTTTTTACATAGTTTGCCTGTTTTTACAAAAAAAATGTCACATTATAATATTGTGACATTTTTTACGGATTTTATAATAATCTTAGGATTATATTTATTTTAAATTTTACCTGAGGATAAAATGTAAGCTGAAGTTTAAAGAATCTAACCACAAAGATCCCCAATCATTTCCAGGTTTGCATAGCAGTCGATAAAAATATACCATACTTTTATAGAATAACGAGGAAAACATGTGTGTAATAATGTCCACATGTGCATTATATCTGGTTAAATAATATAGCTGATTGTACTGCTATCTAGGATTATAATTTATCACCCTTGAATCTGTCATGCCTTATTTGAAAAAAAATACTGTCTATGATAAAATCAGGTAAATAAATAATCGTCAAAGGATGTGATGCAGTTGGAGATAGAACTGAATAGACTTGTACAACATATGGCGGCCACACTATTTCAGGTACGCGGCGTTTATCGTTACAATATTTCCGCTGGAACCAATGGCAAACAAAAAGCCGCACCTTATCCAGGCTTTATATTCCCGCTTTCCGGTTGTGCGGAGTATCAGTTTAACAACACCCCATATCTTGTGAAAGATGGAACCATCGTGCATGGTTTAGCTGATGTAGCAATGCGTAAACGGGTTGTGGGAGAACAAAATTGGGAATTTATATCCATTTTGTATGAAACGTATCAAGAACCTGCAGGATTAAAGCTGGCAAAAACACATTTTGATTTATCAATTGTGCAAAGTCCCCAACTTCTTGAACTGTTGCACCAGATACATGCTGCTTCCAACCGTCCCGGCGGATTTTCTGCATTTCAGGTTGAAACATTGTTTCGCCGGATTCTGGAGGAAATGTTTTTGTGTGCCCGAAATAAAACGCAGCATGATGCTCAGGACTTATTTGAAGCGGTATCTGAGTACATTCATACTCACTACATGGAAAGCCTGTCGGTCAGTTCATTGGCACAGCAAAATGGAGTGAATGAAAACCGATTATTCTATGTTTTTCAAAAATATGCAGGGATAGGACCAGGAGACTACTTGCGGACATACCGCTTAAACCGTGGGAGGGATCTGCTTGTAACCAGCTCATTACCAATAAATGTCATCGCAGAGCAAATTGGATATCCTGATGCATTATATTTCAGCCGCATATTTAAAAAGAATTTTGGTATGTCACCAAGCAATTACAGACAATAAACGAAGAGATTCAGGAAAAATCCATATGAATTAAGGATAGTGATATTCAAAATAAAATACAACTCTGATATGATTATCATCGTAAGTTAGTATGACCTAACTAAAATCAGGAGGATGAATTTTGAAAAAAATATTTTTAGTTCTATTTACTCTTATGCTGTCAGTGGGGCTATTTGAAGAAAAGGAGTTATCTATATGAAACGAATAGCCATTTACGGTAAAGGTGGTATTGGTAAGTCAACAACTGTTTCTAATCTTTCGGCAGCAATGGCGAAAATGGGTTTGACTGTAATGCAGATTGGATGTGATCCGAAGGCGGATTCTACCCGAAACTTAACAGGTGGGGAAAATATTCCCACTGTCCTTGATGTAATCAGAGACAACGGAGATGTGGAACTTGACGATATTGTATACAAAAGTAGTACCGGTGTTTTATGTGTGGAATCAGGGGGACCGGTACCGGGCATCGGCTGTGCCGGCCGCGGCATCATCACAGCATTTGAAAAGCTGGAGGAGCTGAATGCATATCAGGTATACGCACCAGATGTAATTTTATATGATGTACTGGGCGATGTGGTCTGCGGGGGATTTGCTATGCCCATACGGGGAGGATATGCAGATGAAGTGTGTATTGTAACCTCAGGTGAAATGATGAGCCTATATGCCGCTTCCAATATTGCTCACGCAGTTCAAAGCTTTGGCGTGAGAGGTTATGCACGGCTGCGGGGTCTCATATTCAATGCAAAAAACTTTGACGGAGAGGAAGCTCTTGTGCAGAAATCAGCAGAGGAAATAGATACAGACATCTTATTTCATATTCCCCGTGATACTCATATCCAGATGGCAGAGAAACAAGGTAAAACCGCAGTGGAGGCTTTTCCTGACAGCAGCATATCGAAAAGCTATCAGGATCTTGCCCGGCTGCTATTAGAGGAGGAGAAAGAATGACTGGTATTAAGCATCTCAAATGTCTTTCAGCGGTAAAATCCATGAAGACCATACACCCTCTTACACCCGCTGCCTTCCCTGGCAATCATTGCCCCATGCACACCGCCTTATCCTTGGGTACAAGAATCAAAGGCGTGTCAACACTTGTGATTGGGACTTCCGAATGTGGTTATTACAGCCGTAACATTGCCATTACTTCTCCATATGCAGATCAGAGCTTACACTGGACATATATATTAGACAGTAAGGAGGTGGTATTTGGTTTTCGTGACGGCATAATAAATTCCATCAGGGAAATGGATGCTGCGGGTGCAAAAATTATATTACTTCTTGCTACCTGTGTTCCGGAACTGATTGGAGAAGATATTGACAGTATCTGTTATGAAATTCAACCCAAGATAAAAGCTCGTCTTCTCCACATCCCTCTGGGGAATTTTAAATGCGGAAGTTATCAGCCGGGATATTGGAAAACATTAAAAAAGCTTGGATCATTAACAGAGAAAGCCAGTATAAAGACAAAAACGGTGAACATTCTGGGCCGGAGCGTTTTGGAAGAACATATTCCCATGCCGGAAATTGTTTCTGTCCTGAGACGGAACCAAGTACCGCTCCGTTTTCTTTCACCGGATTCATCTTTGGAAGATTTTGTTTCAGCAGGTGATGCACAGATGAGCATCAGCCTTTCCCCTTTTATGAATCCTTTGGCAGAACACCTGGAAAAGGAGCATGATGTGCCATTCATCAGCTTACATGATATCTACAGTGTAAAAGAAATAAATGAGGTGTATACGGTACTGGAAAACCATCTGGAGTTAAAAATCATACCCGATATGAAGGATCTGAAAAAAGAAGCAGATTTGCTGCAGACACAAGCTGCAATGCAGCTAAAAGATACCAGCTACATTATGGCGAATATAGGAGCATTACAACCACTTCCATTATCGGTATACTTTTCAGAACTGGGGATGTCTCCAATTATGATACATATGGAAGAATACTATCCGTCTGATTCAAAGTGGAAGGAATCGCTGCTGGCCAGAGATAAAAACCCCATTCTTTGCCTGATGTTTAATGAACATGCTGATAAAACCATTATACAAGAGTTATGTCCCCATATTGTGATCGGGGATTGGGGCGGACGGAACCAGACAAAGCCTCCTACCCTGCAATTAATGGATTTTTACGGACAGGCAGGTTACGAACGGACAATTTCACTGCTCAATCGCATTACAACCATACGATGCAGATCAAAGGAGACTGACGACCATGGGATTATATAAAACTACACCACCTCTTTCCGGACGTATGGGTGCACTTTGGTGCTTATCAGGGATTGCCAATTCGGCTGTTGTTGAATATGGCTGTATGGGGCATATGGCCTATGGGAGAACATTTCTTAACCGCATGGGAGCGTTCGGCAGTAAATTGTATTCAACCCATATCGGAGAGACTGAAATTGCCATGGGAGATACGAGCCGCCTTACAAAAGTCATCCGGCAGATATTGGATACAGAAGACGTCAAAACAATCTTTTTACTTCCATCCTCTGTACCGGAAATTACCGGAATTGACCTTGCTGCAATCGCACAGGAACTATCCCCCCAATTTCCCGATAGCAGCTTAATCCCTTTGTCAGTGGGGGGATTTGACCTATGCGGACATAAAGGAATCGAATTAACCCTCCTGCAGCTTGTAAAAACTCTGTCCAAACGCACTGCGCCAACACCATCTTTAACATTTAATATCATCGGTTCATGCGCGGATATGTATAACTTTCTGCCTGATGCTGCTGAAATAGAACGGTTAGTATCAAATACATTTTCAGCCAGCCTGCTTTGTGCAATGACCTCCGGCACTCATGTATCTGAAATAGAAGCTATGGGAGGAGCCCATTTCAATCTCGTAATCAGACGAGAGGGGGAAGCAACAGCCCTCTATTTAAAAGAGCGTTTTGGAACCCCTTACGTTATGGCACGTCCCTACGGGATCGATGGGACTCTTGATTGGCTGACACAATTAGAAAAGGAATTTAACCTCCCTGCAAACAAAGAATTTGTTCAGCAAGAGTACAAAAAAGCTGCAGAGCAAATAACGGTAATGCAGACCATAGCTGCCCGGTTCTTACGGGCACATAAAGCGGAATCAAAATTAACCCTTGCCGGCCATGCCGATGTAACATCCGGGATAGCCAGGTATGGCAGGAGTGCCTTTGGATTTGACCAAACCATCTGTTTTTGCGATTGCAGCTGCATGAACTCTCACGATAATCCATACACCACAGATGAGATAAAGCTGGAATTAGCCAAAGACAGCAAGGGTTTTCTTATGGGAAACGATGAATTGCTTCGCATGTCAAAAAGAAAGCCAAACTTACAGATTGCTTCCCCCGACAATTTGTGGCATCATGCATACGAACCTCCATTGGTGGGTTATCGGGGAGCAGTTCATTTAGCAACTGTGTGGGCAAATGAAATCATGCAGCGGGATTAACTATAAGGCACTCTACAAAATTACAGCGTAGAGTGCCTTATTTCCACGGATCAGCGTTCCCTGTTACCCTCTCTATATGAAAAACTCCTGATAGACAATAAAATAATTAAAAGCGCAAGTAAAAATAGTAATATAAATGCATTATGACTGCCCGACCTGGTAGCTGCGGCTATGTTATCAGGCATTTTTGCCTGTGCAGTCGATACGATCGTCGATACAATGGAAGTTGCGATTGCACCTGCCAGCTGCTGTAAGGTAGTAAACACCGCATTACCATCGGAATTTAACTTTTCCGGTAATTGCTTTAATCCATTTGTCATTGTGTTTCCTGATGAGAAGCTTTGTCCGGCTCCGAAAAACAGATAGAACACAGCAAAGTAAAGTGAGGTTACGTTCTCAGCAAAAATACTGAAACACAAAGTCGATACTATAATTAAAATATTACCTGCAATAATTGGCTTTTTTGCTCCCAGTTTATCGAACAGGCGCCCACTGAAAGGGGTAAAGACCGCTCCCAAAATACAGCCAGGTAATAAAATACAGCCAGCAATCAATGCACTTTCACCAGATACAATCTGCGAATAGTTAGGAATCAAAAAACCTAAACCCAAACAAATAAATTGAATTAACAGGAATGCAGCAACACTATATGAAAAAGGTTTATAATTGAATACCTTTAGATTGATCACTGGTGCATCGCTATTTATGGAATGCCTGCAAAAAATGATCAGTGTAACAACACTCAATATAAATAAACCAACTACTGGAATGCTGATCCACCCTGCAGTTCCGGCTAAGCTTGTAGCAAAAATGAAACTCACAAAGCATAAAACTAAAAATAGATATCCAAACAAGTCAAATTTTACCGTTTCAATTGGTTTCACTTGTCTGATGGAAAACAGTCCCGCAAAAAAGGACAAAATTAAAACCGGCAATAAAACCACAAATATCATCCGCCATCCAAAAGAATTGACAATGGCTCCCCCCAATGAGGGGCCTACTGCCGGAGCAATAGCAGTAATTACGGTAGCGATTCCCATCATAAGACCTAACTTATCCAATGGGGATTGTTCTAATACAATATTAAACATAAGCGGCAATGCGATTCCTGTGCCGATTCCCTGTAATAGTCGTCCTGCCAGCAATAGTTGAAACGACGGCGCCACCGCACAGAGTACCGTCCCTGCAAAAAACACAAGATTGGCAAATAAAAATAAACTTTTTGTCTTAAACCGTTTCTTTAAGAATGATGATATCGGAATCACTACTGCCAAAATTAATAAATAACCCGTAGTAATCCACTGTACAGCTGAAATTCCTATTTTAAATTCCTGCATTAATGTAGGAAAGGTAATGTTCATAGCTGTTTCAACAACAACACCTGTAAATGACATTAAACCTGTTGCAAGAATCGATAATATTAATTTTAAATCTATGTTTCTCTCATATTCAATTTCCATCTTTGATGTCCCTTTTTAATTATTCTATAATATAAATTTTTCGCTTTCTTTTTTATGAGACTCCATAATCCTGTAAGCTTTGCTTATGGTCTGTATTGTTATTAAAAGATCCTCTTCATCTATATCTGCAAACTGCTCTGCCAGCCAATTATGATACTTATCCACATAAATCTCATAATATCTCTCACCTAACGGTGTCAGCTTCAGAACAATAATACGCTTATCAAATGGAATAGAATTCTTAACAATTATATCCAGACTTTCTAATTCATTAATTAACTTTGTAATACTTGGCATCGTTACCCGTAAAGTTTCACTCACATCACTTACTCTTACATACTCCTTTTTCATACTAAGACCATGCACTGTATCAATGACCTGAATATGCTTCGGTTTCATTCCTTCTGGTAACTGGAGCAAAAGCTCAACTACCTTTTTCGCCTCATGGCAGGTCTCTAAAAATTGTTTGGTTAATTCTACATTCATAGCCCCTCCTTAGTTACTATTAGTAATTACTTTTAGTAAGTATATTGCCGTACAAACTATTTGTCAAGCGGAAAACATTGTAAAGGCACTTATAAAATAAGCAGGCAAAACCTTATAACAGAAATAAGGTTCAACCTGCTCATTCTTTTAACTCTCACAGAATGGATTAGAAACCAGCTTTCCGGTAGTCCATTCAATCTTCCCATTATTACGTAAATAGGGTTTAAGCCTTCGCTGTAAGGAAGTATTTTCCGGCAATTCTTCTATGGGAATATCTCTGCTTCCATATACCCAATCCATGAATCCCAGACTATCCTCGTCCATATCCTGAATTTCAAACGCATTCTGAAATTTCAATATTCTGGAGTTCTCAGGCAAAACATTTTTTAATGATGGTGCAAGCAGCCATGAGCTGCACACCATATCAGCTCTAGAAAATTCAGGATAATATTTTTCAAAAAATTCTTTCGCTTGCAGGTAGGATTCCCTTAAACTGCTTCTTTCCATATCAGCATCTGCCGGAATATGTATATCAATTAAATTCTTATCATTTTCCACTCTCATCTCATATTCAAGCACGCCAATTCGATATTCCACCATTGAAATCTGACGAACTGCCCACCATGACCAAATATAACCATAGCTTCCGTTTCTATCCTTATAATCCTGCAAAAATCTAGTGAAAAATTTCATAGTATCAATAAAAATTTTTTTAGATATTCCAAGCTTTATGTACTCATCGTAAACATCACACACACATTGGAGCTGACAGGTTAAAATTTTCAATCCATCTTCATCAGGAGCCAGGATGTTTTTTAAATCCCGAAGTCCACTTTCCCAAGATTCCTTATGCTTCATCTGCTCTGTAACCTGTTTTATAGCATTCAGATCGATCTCTTTCTCAAACTCAATTAATTTTTCCTGTACCTCATTTTGTATCTCCAGCATCCTGCATAGTTCAAGTAAGTCCATTTATTCTCCTTCCTTTTATGGGGATATTTGCCAAACTCAACTGCTTTTTTAGGGAAAGACCAAAAGAATGATCTTTCCCCATGGAAACCAAATACACGCTTCTAATTTATTTCCTTTAACTCACCTGTAATCATATATATGGTTCTTTCACAGATATTGGTGGAATGATCTGCGATTCTCTCAAGATAACGTCCTAAGAACAAAAGTTTCGTTCCCTGTTTTGTAAGTTCCCTTTTTTCTGTAATAATATTTAAGATATCATTGATCACTGATTCATAGAGACTGTCAACTTCTTCGTCTCTCTCAGCCGCCTTCTGAGCCAGGGAAATGTCCTCTTTTACAAATGCATCAAGACTCATCTTAAGCATGTTTCTTCCTATTTCTGCCATCCTTGGAATATCAATAATGGATTCAATGATTGGTTCTTTTCCTATCTCAAGTGTGACCTTTGCAATATTTACTGCGTTGTCGCCCATTCTTTCCAGATCCGTTATAATCTTTAAAACCGATGCAATTGTTCTTAAATCCTTGGCAAGAGGCTGCTGAAGGGCAAGAAGCATAATACATTCCTTTTCAATTTCCATTTCTAACTGATCGATTTCATCATCCTGTTCATTCACTTTCCTTGCAAGCTCAAGATCCTGTGTCTGTATGGAAGTCACTGCTGAATCAATAATATTATCAACGAGCGCTCCCATTGCTAATACTTTTTGCTTCACTTCAGTCATCTTCTGTGTAAAATGTTCTCTAACCAAAATTTTCGTCTCCTTTTTAACCGAATCTACCGGTGAGATAGTCGTTAGTCCTCTTATCCTTAGGGAATGAAAAAACTTCCTGGGTGTAACCTTGTTCTATTAAATCACCCATCAGCATAAACCCTACCCGGTCTGCTATACGTCCCGCCTGTTGAACCGTGTGGGGAGCAATGACAATGGTGTACTGCTCTTTCAGCTGTACTAAAGATTCTTCGATCTTGGCTGTTGATATGGGGTCAAGAGCCGAACATGGCCGGTCAAGTAAAATCACCTCTGGTTCAAGTGCCAGAACTCTGGCAATGCACAGACGCTGCTGCTGACCGCCGGATAATCTGGCTGCAGGCGTATCCAGTCTGTCTTTTACATCATCCCACAGAGCTGACATCCGAAGTGACGTTTCCACTTTTTCTTCCAGATCTGTCTTAGATTTCATTCCTCCCATGCGGGGTCCCAAAGCCACATTGTCAAAAATGGACATAGGCAGAGGTGTTGGAACATCAAAGACCATCCCTACCCTGCGGCGCAGTTCTGTTACATTCACATCTGTATCAAAGATATTCTTTCCGTCTAACAGAATCTCACCCTCCTGACGGGCTCCTGCAGTTAAATCACTGAGACGGTTTAATGTGCGAAGCAGCGTAGTAATACCACTGCCTGCCGGACCGAAAACACCCAGAATCCGGTTTTCAGGAATTTCTAAGTTTAATTCTTTAATGACCTGTTTTTGTTCAAAAAAGAAATTTAATCCCTTTATATCTATTTTTGCTTTCTGTGTCATTTTTCACCTCTTAACGGCCCTTCGCTATAAATCGATTGACCAGCATATTAAATCCTACATTAAGCAGAAGAATCAGAATAATGAGTAGCGCTGCTGTTCCGTAAGCGTTATCCATGGATATTCCCTCCCTCGCCAGTATATAAAAATGTACTGCCATCGTCCGGGTCGGTGAAAACAGTGATTCAGGCATACGAAGTGCGGAACCAGCCGTTAAAATGACAGCTGCTGTTTCAGCCACACATCTGCCGATACTTAATATAACTCCATTTACAATACCAGGAAGGGCTGATGGAAGTACCGTCCTGGTTATTGTCTGTAATTTCGTCAATCCCAGAGAGAAGCCTACCTCCCTGTATAGCTGGGGAACCGTACGGATGGACTCTTCCGATGTACGTATAATCGTTGGCAGAATCATAATCGCCATAGTTAATCCACCTGACAAAATTGACCAGCCCATATTTAAGTATATCACAAAAAAGATAAATCCGAAAAGTCCATATACGATAGAAGGAATCCCCGCAAGAGATTCGGCGCTGAAACGGATAATACGGGTAATCCTTCCCTCTCTTGTGTATTCTGTAAGATAAATTGCTGTTCCAATTCCAAATGGTGTTGCCACAATTACTGCCACCGCAGTTACAACCAGTGTTCCCACAATGGAGGAGGAAATACCGCCGGAACGTCCCATGTCCCTGGGAATATCCGTCAGAAACTCCCAGCTGAGCATAGGGATGCCCTTTACCAGAATATATGCAATGATGGAAAAAAGAATGGCAATAACAAAAAGAGCTGCCGCCCAAATCGTAAACTTGGCTATCTTTTGAGAAGTGTTTGCATTCATTTTCATAGTGACCTCACCTCTTTCGTGTAATGTACTGGGCAGTGGCATTTAAAATCATGATAATAACAAATAATACAATACCCGTGGCAAAAAGCGCCTGCTGATGTTCCCCCGAGGCATATCCCATTTCAATACCGATATTGGTGGTCAGTGTTCTGACCGGGTCAAGAACGGAATGGGGAAGTGCAACCGCATTACCCAGAACCATAATTACTGCCATTGTTTCACCAATTGCTCTTCCTAAACCTAAAATAACAGCGGCCACTATACCAGACTTGGCTGCTGGCAGTAACAAGGATCGGATTGTCTGCCATTGTGTCAGTCCCAGTGCAAGGGCCCCGTCTTTATAATGGCGCGGCAGTGCAAGAAGGGATACTTCAGTAATGCTTATTATGGTGGGCAGAATCATAATGCCCAGAATGATGGAACCTGCCAGTATGCTAAGGCCCGGTCCTCCCAGATATTTACGGATCGCAGGCACAACGAATAAAACCCCCCAGAATCCATAAACAACGGAAGGAATGGCAGCCAGTAACTGAATGGCAGGCCGGAATACATTCCGAAGCTTTGCCGGAGCAAACTCAGCCAAAAATATACTGCAGCATATGGCAATGGGTACTCCTACAATGGCTGCTCCTATGGTAACTGATACTGATCCAACGATCATGGGGAAAATACCGTAGTAGCCCTGGCTGGGTGCCCATTTCATCCCAAAAACAAAGTTGATTATACCTACCTTGGCAATAATGGGCATACCTTTTATAAATATAAAAACAGTGATGAGCGCCAATACCGATAAAGTCGAAAGAGCGATTAAGAGAAACACACGCTCCGTTAATTTTTCCTTAAAACGTTTCATTTTGATGCCCCCTCTGCTGACGGGATAAGTCCCTCTTTGCTCAGTAATTTCTGCCCTTCTAAAGAAAGGGTAAAATCAATAAAACTCTTTTGTATTCCTGTTGGTTCACCATCGGTGACAAACAAAAACTGTCTGGAAAGTTTATAACTGTTATTCATGATATTTTCCCGTGTGGCCTCAACGCCGTCTAAGTTAAGCGCTTTTACTTCATTGGAAACCAGCCCTAAGGATATAAATCCTATGGCATTGGGGTCATCTGCAACCAATTGGCGTACTGCGCCATTGGAGTCCTGAACAATGGATTTGGGAGTTATCTCTTTCTTACCCATCAGCAGTTCTGTAAACGCACTTCGTGTGCCGGATCCTTCTTCTCTTGCAATAATATTGATCTTGGCTTTTGTGCCTCCCACCTGACTCCAGTCGGTAATTTCAGCCGCATAAATATCCCGGATCTGATCAGAGGTAAGGTTTTTTATGGGATTTTCCGGATTCACAATGATTGCCAGACCATCCTTGGCAATTTCCACGCTCCAAAGGTCTTTCTCACCCTCTTCCAGAGAACGGGAAGACATACCAATATCTGCACTATGAGTCTGGGTTGCCGTTATACCAGCGGAGGATCCGCCTCCCTGAATATCAATCACAGCCTCCGGATCTTTGGCCATAAATGCTTCAGCAAGAATCTCAGCATATGGCTGTACCGAAGTCGATCCTGCAACGATGGTGTCTGACTCCGTCTCCTGGGTGCAGCCAGACAGCAGGCCCATAGAAAGGGTCAGCATCACTGCACAGGCGGATATTTTTATTCTTTTCAATAATTTGCTTGTATTAATCCTTTTTTTCATATCTTCGCAAAAATCAAACATTCAATTCCAATGCCTGATTTCCTCCATTTCTCTGAATATAGAAATAACCAGTTTTCAACCAAACCTGCCTGTAATATAATCTTCGGTGCGTTTATCCTTGGGATTTGCAAAAATCTGTTCTGTAGGAGCATATTCCACCAGGTTTCCTGCTCTGTCCTCGTCCATCATCATAAACGCAGTCATATGAGACACTCTCGCTGCCTGTTCCATGCTGTGAGTTACGATAAGAATTGTATATTTTTTAGCAAGCTCTTCCATTACTCCCTCAACCTGCATGGTGGATTCCGGATCCAGCGCACTGCAGGACTCATCCTT
>SVDT01000086.1 GCA_015057775.1 Paenibacillaceae bacterium
TGTGGAATACTCAGTCAGAAGCGCAATGATGGCGGTATATGGTCTGATGGATCTGGGGAAAGCAGTGGATCCGGTCTACCCATCCCAATATGATATCCGGGTTCTGATCAATGCAGCAAAGACATGCCTGGGGGTAGATAAGCTTCCTCTTAAGAATATTCCCCTCGGACAGCTGATCATGAATACAGAACTTAGTAAGCTGTTTTAAATATAACAGAATAGTCAGTCAGCCGCATGGCTTTTGTATTGTATTACAGAAGCCATGCGGTTTTTACGTTCTATCTTATTTTCAGAACGAATCCAGTATAAGTTGTAAATACAACGTATTTGTGATTATTCCTATGATATGATTGAATTGAAAAAATAAGAATTGGAGTCCGAGATGATTGATTATAGTCATGTCCTGTTATTTTCCGGAATCAGTAATCAGGAACTGCTCCCTATGCTGGACTGTTTGGGGAGCTACAAAAAAAACTATAAAAGCGGTGAGATCATAATTCTCACTGAGGATGCCGTAAAAAGTCTGGGCATTATTCTGAGTGGATCCGTAAAAATGATTAAGGAAGATATATGGGGAAATAAAACACTGCTGGCAGTGATGGAAGAGGGGGGACTGTTTGGGGAAATTTTCACCTGCAGCCACGCACAGACGTCGACGGTGACCTTTGTTGCCGGTAAGGAAGCAAAGATTTTGTTTCTTCCCTTTGAAAAAATATGGAACTCCTGTACCACATCCTGTGCCTGTCATCATAAGCTTATGGGAAATTTAATCTCCCTTCTTGCGGATAAGAATGTTCAGCTGATTGAAAAGCTGGAGGTGACCACAAAGAAATCAGTTCGGGAAAAGATAAGCTGCTTTCTTTCCATACAGGCGCAAAAGAATAACAGCAGATATTTTACTGTGAATATGGGGAGAATGGAGCTCTCGGAATTCCTTTGTGTAAACAGAAGTGCGCTGACAAGAGAGCTGAATCTGATGAGGTCAGAAGGGCTCATTGATTTTGACAGAAACACATTTAAAATAATAAAAAATCGAAAAAATTAAAATTGATTGAGTTGTGTTGTAATAACAACCGACATAAATCAGGTTCGATGATATTCTTAATGAGCAACAGGGAAAAAACAAATATGAAACGCGCACAAACTCCCAAATGGGGTGTGTATAAATTTACTTTAGGAGGTAAGGAATATGAGCATGTTTTGCTATCAGTGTCAGGAGACAGCAAAGAACACAGGATGTACAGTGAAAGGTGTATGCGGCAAGACAGAAGAGGTTGCCAAGCTGCAGGATCTGCTGATCTATGCAGTAAAAGGAATTTCTGAAGTAGTTGTAAAGACAGGAACAAACGCAGCTGATATCGCCCAGATCAATCATGAGGTGGTAAAGAGCCTTTTTATTACCATTACCAATGCAAACTTCGATGCAGCAGCAATTGAAGCACAGGTTTTAAAGGTACTTGGCTTAAGAGATGAGCTGGCATCTAAAAAAGGTTATACAGGCAATAACGATGCAGCAACTTTCCATGTAACAACCAGAGAAGCTATGCTTGATAAGGCAGCTACAGTAGGCGTTCTTTCCACAGAGAATGAGGATGTACGTTCTTTAAGAGAGCTGATTATCTATGGTATTAAAGGTATGGCTGCTTATGTAGAGCACGCAATTAACCTTGGCAAAGAAAACACTGACGTCTATGGATTTATGTACAAAGGTATGGCAGCAACCCTTGACAATACCCTTTCTGCAGATGATCTGGTTGCTTTAACCTTACAGACCGGTGAAGTTGGCGTAACTGCTATGGCTCTTCTTGATGAAGCCAACACTTCCCGTTACGGCAATCCGGAGATCACTTCCGTTAACATTGGTGTAAGAAAGAACCCAGCCATCTTAATTTCCGGTCATGATTTAGCAGATATGGAACAGCTTTTAGAGCAGACTGCCGGAACAGGAGTAGACGTTTATACCCACGGCGAGATGCTTCCAGCTCATTACTATCCTGCATTTAAGAAATATGATCATTTCGCAGGTAACTATGGAAATGCTTGGTGGAAACAGTTAGAAGAATTTGAATCCTTCCATGGTCCGGTTCTCTTTACAACCAACTGTATCGTTCCTCCAAGAACTCCTGAAGCAGCAGCTAAAATCTTCACCACAGGTGCTACTGGTTTCCCAGGATGCACACATATTGAAGCAGATGAGAACGGAAAGAAAGATTTCTCAGCTATCATCGAGCTTGCAAAGACACTTCCAAGTCCGGAAGAAATTGAAACTGGTTCCATCGTAGGCGGTTTCGCGCATAATCAGGTATTTGCACTGGCTGATCAGGTGGTTGATGCTGTTAAATCCGGCGCTATCAAGAAATTCTTTGTAATGGCAGGCTGCGACGGCAGAGCTAAATCAAGAAACTACTATACTGAGTTTGCAGAGAAGCTTCCAAAGGATACTGTAATCCTGACAGCAGGCTGTGCAAAATATAAATACAATAAGCTGAATTTAGGCGATATCAATGGTATCCCAAGAGTCCTTGATGCAGGTCAGTGTAACGATTCCTATTCTCTTGCAGTCATTGCAATGAAGTTAAAGGAAATCTTCGGTCTGGCTGATATCAATGAGCTTCCTATCGCTTACAACATCGCCTGGTATGAGCAGAAGGCAGTTATCGTACTTCTTGCACTCCTTCACCTTGGCGTAAAGAACATTCACTTAGGACCGACATTACCAGGATTTTTGTCTCCTAATGTTGCAAATGTGCTTGTAGATACCTTCGGTATTGCAGGAATCGGTGAAGTGGATGATGATATCGCATTATTCATGAATGCATAATTAGTCTGTTTAAAAGTCCATGGGACCTGTTGGTGATGCAGCAGTCCATGGACTTTTTTTATCAGATTTCTTTTATAAAATGAGTTCAGGATCGGAAATATCCAGTTTCAGATCCGCATCCTCCTCAGAGAGTTCTTCATCTTCCATGCCTTTTTCCGCCCGGTATATACGAAAACCTGAGCTGCTATTATTCGTATTTTTAATAATTCGATACCGATATCCAGCCTCTGATTCAGACGTTAAGCCCCCGGTTTTTACTTTCCCGTTTTCATCTACGAGAAACAGGCCTGTTCCATGATCTCCAGAAAATTCCGGAATATATACCAATTTGTATTTCATTTCTTCCTCTGCTGTGACGGCAAGTCCCTTGTAGTACAACTTTCCGTTAACGATTCCTGAGACTCCCTGCCCTTGTGAATAACCATTCTCTCTCTTTTTTGAGAAATAATATTCATATTCCGTCCCGTCATTTTTTAATATCACTTTTCCTGTAGATTTAGCAGATTTTGATCCGAAATAATAATAGCCTTCTTTTAAAGGAAAGGATCCATCTTTGTTATAGATATAAATTAAACCATCAACAAGCGTTCCTTTGGAGTTAAAAAGATACTGCTCGTCCTTAATTGTTACAAGCTGGACATAGGTCAGATCATCATCCCCCCCGGATAATCCGTATTTTCCTTTTGTATCAACGGACCTTACTTCTGTGGTACGGCTGGCATTTGACTGTGTGGCTAATGATACAGAGCTTTTTGAGGCAGTGGTTATTTTTCCTTTTTTATTAAAATAGTACCAGCATTCATCCTCATCCGGGTCTCCATTTAATCCTGGGGGAACGATAGAAAGCCATATATCTTTCTGGATAACCCCCACATTCTCTGCGCCACAATAAATATACTTGCTGGTATCTTCATTATACTTATCTAACAATGCCCTGTCAGTCTGGTCGTCGACCTTTACGTATGTATCACCCGTATTATAAACCCAGCCAGCCATCATTCTGCCTTCGGTATCAAAGCAGTATTCATGGTCTCCAATGGTTACTGTTGTATTTCTCCGTATTTTACCATCACTGCGAAAGTGATACCAGTATTCTGCCCCGGTATTTTCCTCGTCAGAGGGAGGCGCTAACTTAAGCCATCCACTGGCTCTTGTTCCGTCTTCCAGGCAATAATAGGTATAATTACTGCTGATTTCGTCTGTCAGTTCAGCCGCTTCTCCATCTGTATATGTAATCCAGCCGGTCAGCATCTCACCGGTGTCAGAAAAGAAATATTTTTTATCTCCGATCTGCTGTTTACCAGTCATCATTTCTCCATTTCGATCAAAATAATACCAATATTGATTTTTATCAGAGAAATCATCCCAGCGTTCTGTATTGATCCATGTATTCTTCACCCGAAGACCATCGGAATCCACATAGTATTTTTCATCTCCATGAGAGATCCAGGCAGCAGTGGAGAGCTTCCCACTTTCACCAAGATAATAATACCCCTTTTCCCCTTTTTTCCATGCGGATTTTATATATTCCCCATTTTCTTCATAATGCCAGCCATATTCTGTCTCTGTCCAGCCAGCCGCTCTGGATACCATTGATGTATCTAAAATCATAATAGCTGCCGTTAAAATAATGAAAGTATTTTTTGCCCGGTATATCTTCAAGTGTTACCTCCCTGGTTATATGATCTGCAATTCGATTTTTAAAATTGCGGACTGTTTATCTCAAAATAATCACCTCCTGATCTCCGTGTTTTAATTTACAAACATATTACGCCTATATGGTATAGTACATATTCATATTTGTAAAGCACAATTTGTGTTTAAAACATAGAAAACAGGCATTAATGATAGATTATTGTTAATAAATTACGTAATTGATATTATTTATTGATAAAAGATAATGAAATTAGTATCATAAAACGATGTTTTTGTTCGGACACACAGTGCTTGCCATGGCCTGCTTTACTATGATAAAATTATTTTCAGGTTATCTTAAAAGGCAAGGAGGAAAGGGTGGTATGCCGCCGGTAAATTTATTGATAAAACCAGCTTCCGGGTTGTGTAATATGGAATGTAATTACTGTTTTTATTGTGATGAGACACAAAAAAGGAAGCAGGCTTCTTACGGATTGATGTCAAAAGAGACCTTGGCCAACGTGATTCGTAAAGCATTTTCTTATGCAGAACAGAGTGTAGGAATCGCTTTCCAGGGGGGTGAACCAACTCTTTGTGGAATTGATTTTTTTGAAGAGGCAGTCCGGTTAGCAAAACAGTATAACGTATATAATTTAAAAATTGAGTTTGCGCTTCAGACCAATGGATATGCAATTACAGAGGAATGGTGTGAATTCTTTAAAAAAAACCACTTTCTGGTGGGCTTATCCGTGGATGGAACGGAAGCCACACATGATAAGTACAGGCATGACAAAAAGGGCGAAGGAACGTACCAGAAGGTTCTTCAGGCAGCCAGGCTGATGAAGAAAAGCGGTGTAGATTTCAATATACTTACAGTAGTTAATAAAGAAACGGCAGAAAATATTGACTCCATTTATAAGGAATACAAGAGGAATGGCTGGGAATATTTACAGTTTATTGCCTGCCTGGACCCGATTGGGGAGATTCGCGGCCAAAGAGAATATTCCCTTACTCCAAAGGCGTACGGTGAGTTCTTAGTCAGGCTTTTTCACCTGTGGTATAAGGACTGGAAACGGGGAAAACAGCCCTATATCAGACAGTTTGAAAACTATATCGGCATCCTCTTAAAATATGAACCGGAATCCTGTGAACAAAGAGGGGTATGCGGGATTCAGAATGTGGTAGAGGCGGACGGCGGAGTTTATCCCTGTGATTTTTATGTTCTGGATGATTTTAAACTGGGAAATCTAAATCAGGATACAATGGCGAAAATCCAGGAACGTAGATCGGAGATCGGCTTTATTGCGCGGTCCCAGAATCATTCCGAAGACTGCAGAAAGTGCCGCTGGTTTTCTCTCTGCCGCGGCGGCTGCTATCGCTGCAGAGATGGTATGGAGGACAATTATTTCTGCGAAAGCTACCGGATGTTATTTGAGAACTGCTTTACCCAGATGGAGGAGATAAGCCGTTTTCTGTTTACAACCAGGTATTAGATGACAGGTTCCACTCAGATGTTGCGTGTGCAACATCCTGGGTGGACTTTTTTTGCTATCATAGAAAAGTAAGAGCTGACTTACTAAAATGATACAAATCGATATGGAGGCAGACATGAAAAAGGTAAATGTAAATTATGAGAAGCTGTATTATGGATTTCCAGTTGTACTTGTAAGTTATTACGATACAGATGGGACTCCCAATGTGACTACTGTGTCTTCATCCTATACTTTAAAGGATATGATGGCGCTGGGTTTTTCTTCAAAGGGATATGGCATAAAGCGGATTAAAGAGACGTCGGATTTTGTGGTAAATATTGTTGACATCAGCATGGAGGAGGCAGTGAATTTTTGCGGAGGCAACACAGGAGCAGAGTGCAAAAAGTTTGACAGCATCGGTCTGACACCGATTGCATCTGAGGTTATTCATGCTCCTGTCATCAAAGAATGCCCCATTTCCATTGAATGCAGCCTGACGGATGTAATTGAAAGCGAAAATCATATAGGAATTACCAACATTCTGGCTAAAATAAAAGGCCGTCTTGTAGCGGAAGAATATTTAAACAGGGAAGGAAGACTAAACATATCCGCTTTTGATGATATTTTATATATTGGAGACGGAGCCAGCCGTGGTTTCCGTAATATGAAATAAAAATTTTTGTCCGTATATTTTCCTGATGACTACAGAAACTAATGTCATACAGGAGGTAAGAAAATGGCAAAAGCAGGAATGAGAAGACCAAGTCCTTATGATCCCAAAAATCATGGAACGGAAAATCACGAAAAAATGCATCATCCTAAGAATGAACAGGCCAAGGTTCCTGAGATTCAGGGAGCTGCAAAAAACAGCAGTGAAAAAGCAGGTCCCGTCAATGCGCCAAACTGGGCAAGAGACGATTACAAAACAGGAAATAAGAATGAGGATTAATGGTAATGTGATAAAACGAGGCATATGAATATATGCCTCGTTTTTAATAGTCTGGTAATTATTATATGTATTGCTGATGGTTGTACAATCGAATATAATAAAAAGGGAACGTTTCTTTTACAAATGCATATGGGGGAATAGATATGACAGAATTTATTCAAAGACTTGAAAAATGGGATACCTGGGAAATTACCTGTTCCGGGCACACCGATAGAAATCCATTTGTGGATTACGAGATTCACGGAACCTTTACCTGCGATCATGAATGCAAAACAGTGGATGGTTTTTACGATGGAGACGGAAATTATGTGGTTCGGTTCATGCCTTCTTTTGAGGGGAATTATAAATTTTTAATTTGCGGAAGTTTTTCTGAGAAAACATGGGAAGGAACCTTTTTAGTACTTCCTGCTTCTGGTAACAATCATGGACCTGTTCATGTAGCGAATACCTATCATTTTGCCTATGAAGACGGAGCTCCCTATTATTCCATAGGAACGACCTGTTATGTTTGGGAGCTGCAATCAGAAGAATTACAGAAACAGACTCTTGAAACTCTTAAGAAGAGCGCATTTAACAAAATTCGTTTCTGTATTTTACCGAAACATTATGATTACAATTTAAACGAACCGATCTCTTATCCATACATAGGAACTCCCTGCGACAGTACAAAATTAACCAGTGATAATTTTATGGAGTTTAATGGAAGGGCAGAAGGAAACCAGTGGGATTATTTCCGTTTTAATCCGGATCATTTCCGGCATATTGAACAATGTATCAGACAGCTGAGAAATCTTTCTATAGAAGCGGATTTAATTGTTATGCATCCTTACGATCGGTGGGGATTCAGCCTTATGGACAGAGAACAGGATGAACAATACTGGAACTACGTAATTGCCAGATTTTCTGCATACAGGAATGTCTGGTGGTCACTTGCCAATGAATATGATCTTATGCCTCAAAAGTCCGTGGAGGACTGGGAAAATTATGCAGGGATCATTTGCAGGAAGGACAAATACAATCACTTGAGATCCATTCATAACTGCATGGCTTTTTATGATTATACCAGACCATGGATTACCCACTGCAGCATACAGAGGCAGGATGTTTATAAAACGGCGGAGTACGTGGATGAATGGAGAGAGAGGTACCAAAAGCCGGTGGTGCTGGATGAGATAGCCTATGAAGGAAACATTCAGCATGGCTGGGGAAATATAAGCGGTAAGGAACTGGTTCGAAGATTCTGGGAAGCCAGCTTAAGAGGGGGATACGCCGGTCATGGAGAAACTTATATGAATCCAAAAGACATCCTGTGGTGGTCTCACGGCGGTGTCTTACACGGAGAAAGTCCTGACAGACTGAAGTTTCTCTATCAGATCTTATCAGAAACACCGGGGTATGGGCTCACACCGTTAAAACAGGCCTGGGACGAGGTTTGCGCAACTGTGGAACGTGTCAGCTATTATTTATATTACTATGGTTTTAACAGACCTTCCTTCCGGGGATTTTATTTTGATGACACAACAGAATTTGATGTGGAAGTTATCGATACATGGGATATGGTTATTGAGAACAGGGGAACATTTAAGGGGAAATTTAAAGTGGAGCTGCCCGGGAAGGAATATATGGCTGTCCGCATTAGAAAACATCAGGCATAGAGATAGCAGAAGTAAAATGTGTTTTCCGGGATTGTACTAGACCATAGCCGGGCAATATGGTATACTGAATCCAAAATTTATTTTCAGAATAAAAGACGGCGGGAGGAGATTGACCAATGGCAACCCTTAAAGATGTGGCAGAACGGGCAGAAGTTACGGTCACCACTGTCTCAAGAGTCATTAATAACCGGGGCTATATCAGTGAACAGACGAGAAAAAAAGTTTACGATGTTATGAAGGAGCTTAATTATCAGCCCAATGAACTGGCACGGTCTCTTTCCATGCAAAGAACCAATACCATCGGAATTATTGTCCCTCACATAGTTCACCCGTATTTTGCCAAGCTCATCAGCAACTTAGAAAACGCAGCTGCCAACAAAGGCTATAAAATATTGCTTTGTAATTCCAAAGCAAAGAATGAAAAGGAACTGGAATACATCCAGATGTGCAAGAGCAACCGGGTTTCCGGGATTGTACTGTGCAGCCGAAACGTGGATATTGAAGAGATGAAGAATTTAGACATTCCGGTCATTACCATAGAGCGTAACTTAGAAGCCGGAACAGTGGGAATTCAGTGCGACAACTATCAGGGAGGCTGTCTGGCGACGGAACATTTAATATCCTTAGGATGTAAGAATCTGCTCCATTTAAGCGGAATTAAAAATGAAAACATGCCGGCGGATGCCAGAGCGGAAGGATTTATTGCTGTTTGTGAAAAGCACGGAGTCCATCACCGGGAAGTGATGGCTACCAGCACCATTTACAATACTCTGGATTATCATGAGCACATCAGAAAAGCCATTGAGGAAGATCCTTTCGTAGACGGTATTTTTGCCAGCAGTGATCTGATTGCTGCCCAGACCATTCAGATCTGCGCTGAGATGAAGATATCCATACCCGGACAGATCCGGCTGGTTGGTTTTGACGATGTGGATATTGCCAGACTGACAACTCCCACAATTACCACCATCAGACAGCCGGTCAGAGAAATGGCGGAATGGGCCATCGAGTTTATACAGAGGAGTCTGGATCATGAAGCAGTTCCAGAACAGTTTAAGCTGCCGGTAACACTTGTAAAAAGAAATTCCACATAAATAAAAATGACACTGGAACGTAAAAGCCAGTGTCATTTTTTATTGTCGAATGTAGAATAAAATATTATAAGCGATTGACTTATAAAATAAGCACTTTAAAATGAATAATAAAACATATATCATATATATTACAATGAATATTTGAGCAAAATGCACAAAAAATAGAATGAAAAATTTGTAGATAAGACGAAAATATGTCAAGCGGTTGACATGGAGCGCGGAGAGGAATATACTCAGGTTACAGCATACGTAAATACGCTTTCATCAGGAAGCAGATATTGCGGAAAATCAGAATATCAGGGAGGTATTGGAATGAAACGAAATCAGGTTCTTTCATTGGGATTGGCAGCTGTTATGATGCTTACTGCAGCAGGATGTAACGGCGGAAGCAAGACGCTTGAGGGGGACGCAGGCACAACGGCAGCAGGAAGCACAGAAGGGAACAAAGCAGAATCATCCCAAAGCGCAGGAACTGCGGCAAATGGAGTCACTATCACCATTTTAAACACGAAAGCAGGCATGGAGAAATTTTTTGAACCGGCGTTTGAGGATTATAAGAAAAAAACCGGAGTTACGGTGGAGATGACTTCTATTTCAGAGGGAGATTCTCCCTACGAGGCAATTCAGAAAAGATATGCAGCAGGAGATGCTCCTACACTTGCCATCATGGACTGCAATGATATTGTTGCTTTAGCAGAACAAAAGGCCCTCCCGTTAGATGGGGAAAAATGGGTGGCCGACGGAGGAGATAAATACGGTGTAAAGGTTGGCGGAAAGCTGTATGGATTCCCATTCAGTCTGGAAGGCAGAGGACTTTTATTTAACAGAACCGCCATAGAAAAGACATTGGGAAAGGATTTTGATGAAAAATCCATAAAAAATCTTGATGATTTTAAAGCAATCTGTGATGAACTGGTTGCTGCAGGAATGGAAAAACCGGTTTGTATCTCCAAAGAGGACTGGTCACTGGGAGCTCATTATCTGGGACTTATGTATGAAGAACAGGACGGAACTTCCAAAGGAGCAGAAGGTCTCATCGGTTCGTTAAAGGATGGATCTGCAAAGCTGGCTGACAACGCAAGATTCAACAGCCTGTTTGATACCTTTGATGTGCTTATGAAATATAACATTAATGGAAAAGATCCTCTTGCGGCTGATTACGATACGGATAATGCTTATTTTGCAGAAGGCGACGTTGCATTCTGGTTTAACGGTAACTGGGTATGGGAAGTTGTATCCGGATTTGCAGATTCCAGTTCTGAGTTTGGAATGCTTCCTGTTGTTCAGAATACAAAGGACGATAAGTTCAACACTCTGGTCAATGCGGTTGGTTCCAAACAGATCATGATTGACAAAAACGCTTCTCCGGAACAGATCCAGGCTGCGAAAGACTTTTTAAACTGGCTGGTCTATGATAAGACAGCCCAGGATATTGTGGCAAACCAGATTCTTGCAGTACCATGCTTTAGTACCTTCAACGCTTCCCCTGACAATAAGCTGGGGCAGGCATTAAAGGCTTACGCAGATGCAGGGCTGACCTTTGATCAGTATAACGGACTGCCTGGAGATCACTGGTCTGTATGCGGTGGTTTTGTACAGAAATATCTGGGAGGGAAAACAGACCGAGCCGGCCTTGCAGCTGACTTAGAGGGCTATTGGAAATCCAAGAAATAGGGGATAGGGAAGGAACGCTTTTATGGAAAAAAATGCGATATCCAATAAAATAAAAACATATATGATGTTTGCGGGTCCGGCAATGTTTTTCTTCTTCGCAGTAGTCATCATTCCATTTATCTATGGTGTATATTTAACCTTTACCAACTGGGATGGGATTTCAGAGAAAAAACATCTGATCGGAATCACCAACTACATAGCAGTATTTCAGGATGGGGGATTTTGGAATGCATTGTTACTGACCCTGTCTTACGTGGCAATCAGTACAATCCTGGTACAGGTGATTGCATTTGCGCTGGCATATTTACTGACTGGCGGGCTGAAAGGTCAGAACTTTTTCCGGGCAGGATTTTTTACACCAAACTTAATCGGCGGGATTGTTTTAGGATTTATCTGGAAGTTTGTGTTTTCCAAAGCATTTACTGCTTTCGGAGCGATCATTTCAGCGCCGCTGTTTGAAAGTTCCTGGTTATCGGATCCCATAAAAGCGTTCTTTGCTTTAATTCTGGTTACCGTATGGCAGTATTCGGGATATATGATGCTGATCTACGTTGCAGGCTTTGTCGGAGTACCAAAGGATTTAATAGAAGCGGCCAGTATTGATGGATGCACCAATACACAGAGGACCAGACACATCGTGATACCCATGATGGCTCAGTCATTTTCCATCTGTACATTCTTAACACTGACCAGATGCTTTATGGTATATGATTTAAACGTATCCTTAACAGGTGGAGAACCATATGGAAGTACGATTATGGCGGCTCTCCATGTGTATCAGAAGGCGTTTAAATCCAAACAGTACGGGTTAGGTCAGGCAGAGGCGCTGGTGCTTTTCGCAGTAGTCGCAGTTGTGGCTGTCACCCAGTATTACTTAAGCAGGAAGAAGGAGGTGGAAGCGTAATGGCGAAAGGGAGAACTGTGGTAGGCGGAAGAAAAGCAGTTTTTATGAACCTTATAAAGCTGGTTTTATTAACGGCGGTGCTGATTTTATACATGATTCCATTTTTCTTAATCCTGATCAATTCGTTTAAAAGAAAGATTACGATTATTAAGAATCCCCTTATGCTGGTAGACCCCAAAGGCTTTTCCTTTGATAACTATAGTTCGGCGTTTCGGGAGATGAACTATGTAAGGGCATTTGGAAACTCCTTGCTAATTACCTTTGTCAGTGTGGCTTTCATTGTCCTGTTTGCATCTATGGCAGCCTACTTCTTTGCAAGAACCAAAACCTTTGCAGCAAAATTCAGTTTTTCACTGATTGTGGCAGCTATGGTAATTCCATTTCAGACGATTATGATTCCCCTCATATCCATTTATGGGAATATGTTTGGAATGCTGAATATGAGGTCGACTTTAATATTTATGAATATCGGATTTGGTATGGGTCTGGCGATATTTATCTATTATGGATTTATCCGTTCCGGGGTTCCCATTTCCCTGGAGGAGGCGGCGATTATTGATGGCTGCACCCCTTACCAGCTGTTTTTTAAGATTGTTTTTCCACTTTTAAAGCCCACTACCGCAACTTTGATTGTCCTTGATGTCTTATGGCTGTGGAATGATTATCTTCTCCCCAGCCTGATACTCGGAAAAAAGAAACTATATACGCTGCCCTTATCAACTTATACTTTTTATGGTACGTATTCCAGCGATCTGGGTAAAATCATGGCAGGTCTGGTGCTGACCATACTGCCAGTCATTGTTATATATCTGATATTGCAGAAGCAGATTATCAGCGGTGTTGTAGCGGGAGCAGTAAAGGCATAGAAGACAGCCCTGTGATTCCATATTTGGTGACGCAGGGCTTTTTTAACAGAAAAATGACAAAAAGAGAGGGCAGCAGGTTGGAAAAGACAATTCGTATTACAGGAAAATATCTGTGGATTCCCATCACACCAGGAGCGAAAGATTCCATTGTATCTTTTTATACGAATGGCGTTAAGATTCAAGAGATGTGTATTGAGACCGGAGAAGATAAACCACATTTTTATGCATGGTTTGATGCATCGGCGTATCTGGGCGCTATCATGACCATAGAAGGGGATTACAAAGAAAAATGGTTTGAGAACATTCTGGTGAGAGATAAAAAACCAGTAAATCCAGGAACCAAAAGACCCCTGATCCATTATGCACCTGAATTTGGGTGGCTCAATGATCCCAATGGGCTGATTTATGACAATGGAGTCTATCACATTTACCATCAGCATAATCCTTACGGAGTCAGGTGGGAGAACATGCACTGGGCACATACCAGTACTCGTGATTTTCTGTCTTATACACAGACGGAGGATGTTCTGTTTCCGGATGAAGAGGGACCGGCTTTTTCCGGGACAGCTATTTTGGATCAGAATAATTGCCTGGGACTAGGTGGGGATGCAATTGCGTATTATTATACTTCAGCTGGCGGACGCAGCCACTGGTCTAAGGAGCATAGGTTCACTCAGAAAGTGGCAGTAAGCACGGATCATGGGAAAACTCTTAAAAAGCTGAATGAATCTGTTCTGCCTCATATCAATGAGGAAAACAGAGATCCAAAGGTGTTCTATCACGAAGAGAGCGGCTCTTATATTATGGTGCTTTATATCTCTGATGATACCTTCTGTTTCTTTCGATCCAAGGATCTGATTCATTGGGAGAAGATGCAGGAAATTATCATACCGGGTATGTGGGAATGTCCGGACTTTTTTCCACTTACCTGCGAAGGGGATGGGGGGAAGAAGTGGGCTCTGTGGTCTGCAGACGGATATTACTGTCTGGGAGATTTTGACGGTATGTATTTTCAGGCAGAGAAGAATAAAGAGGGAGATACCGTTGCCAGGTATCAGCTTTATAACATAATCACAAATGGGGAGAACAAAGCTGACCGAAACTTTGTAAGGCCATATGCAGCACAGATTTTTAAAGGGACAGGTGACCGCATTCTGCAGCTTAGCTGGATAACCAGCGTGAAAAAAGACAGGAATTACGCCGGTATTTTGTCCCTGCCTGGAGAGCTGGGGCTTAGTAAAACCACTGAGGGATACCGGATCTGTATCAATCCGGCAAAGGAACTGGCAAAGCTGAGAAGTGAGACATTCAGTAAAGTTCTGGATAAGAAAGAAGAGACTTTGGCACCATGTTTTGCAAGCCTTTATTCTGGTGAGGGTCAGGCATTTGAGATAGAACTGACAATTAGTGACGCCAGACAAATAATGGGTAAAGGTGAATCGTATATAAAGCTGACTGTATTTGGAACCCTGTTTTCTATAGATCTTTATAGCCTTGAAATAAAAGTGGGACCACACAGAATACCATTAAAAGAAGAAAAAGAGCATCATTTAAGGATTTATGCAGATACGGATGTGTTTGAAGTGTTTGCCTGCGAAGGATTGACATATGCTGTGACTGATAATGAAAGTGACAGCGTTTCAGGATCTGTGGAGATAGAGTATTCCGGGATCATGGGAGATATAAAACTTCATGCATTAAGGGCTATCAGGATAAGTGAATAGATGGGAGTTAGATGAATGGAACTGAATAATAAGATCATGTTAATTACATATGCGGACAGTCTGGGCAGGAATTTAAAAGAACTGGATACAGTTCTGCACACCTATCTGCAGAATGAGGTAGGCGGTGTGCACATTCTTCCTTTTTTTCCTTCTTCTGCAGACAGAGGCTTTGCTCCTCTGTGCTATGATCAGGTGGATGGAGAATTTGGAACATTTGAAGATATAAAGAGGATCAGCAAAGATTATTACCTGATGTTTGATTTTATGGTAAATCATATTTCCAGAAACTCTGATTATTTTAAGGACTTTGAGGAAAAAAAGGAGCTTTCTGATTATAAGGAAATGTTTATACGATATAAAGAATTCTGGGATCAGGGAGAACCAACCAAAGAAGAGGTGGATTTAATTTACAAACGAAAGCCACGGGCACCCTATACGGAGGTTACATTTAAAAATGGGGATGTGGAAAAGGTTTGGTGTACCTTTTGTGAGGAACAGATTGACCTG
>SVDT01000087.1 GCA_015057775.1 Paenibacillaceae bacterium
TTTCTGTGGGGCAGAAGGACAAAACCGGTGAGAATAAAGACCAGATCCTGTTCCTTTACCGTCCCGCACAATCTCTCGGCGGCTCTCATGGCTAACGGCTCTCCCATTGCCTTTCTGCTTCCTTCATAAAGAATCCGGCAGACGCCATAGCCCCTTGGATCCAGATTCATCAGCGCATCTAAATTTTCTCCTACGTTCCATTTTTCCAGTTCTCCCCGTTCCATTTCATACTCCCTTTTCAAACAGCTGTCCTGCATGTTCAGACTACATCATCAAACAAGCTACTCTTTCCTGTATATCTTAAATATTCTTCGATCACTTCCTTCTGAATCTGACTTAACCTCACCGGATCCTTCCCTCCTACTGGGATCCCATCGATCTCCTTTGCGTGAAGGCAGAAATTAGAAGAGGAGGTCACCAGCACCTCATCCGCTTCCATCAGCTCCTTTAAGGTAAAGGGGCGTTCTAACACCTGGATACCAAGGCGGTAGCAGGCTTCAATCATATGAGTCTTGGATATCCCCCGCAGAATGTACTGATCATTGGGATGGGATAAAAAAATACCATTTTTCAGTATGGAAACGTTACTATGGGCGCACTCCGTTACGATATCCCCTCTGTGAAACACGGTTTCCTGTGCACCCAGCTGCTCTGCCTTCTGGGATGCCATGACGGAAGGCAGAAGATTTAAGGTTTTAATATTGCAGTGAAGGAAACGGGTATCCTCTGCTGTGACCAGACTGATGGGAACTTCGGGACTGCGCAGCCGGTTGGGGCGGATCATAACCCAGAGCTTACCGGTCATCTCACTGTCATATGCGTGGTTTCTGGGAGCTGCTCCTCTTGTGACCTGCCAATAGACAAAATGAGTCTCTCCCTCCACCTTTTTAAGAAGATCCGTTAAAAGCTCTCCAAGCTCCTTCTTTTCCATGGGAATCCGGATATCCAGAGCATTTGCACTGGAATAGAAACGATCCAGATGATCTTCCAGTAGATAAACCCGGTGATTTCCACCCACTGACGCATCATAAACCCCGTCACCGAAAAAATGCACTCTGTCATTAAAAGGAATCATCAGCTCCTCTGGTGCAGCAATTGTTCCATCATAATAAGCAAGTTCTTTCATAACCTCTCCTTTTTTTCCGGGCAAATGCCAAATTTCATCCTGATATACTCTTTAATCAGTTCCGCGCAGTTATCAAGTCCCAGGCTTTGCGTATCCAGACACAGGTCATAATTTCGGGGGTTTTTCCACTGTCTTCCGGTATGATACAGGTAATAGGCATTGCGGTACCGGTCCAGCTGGTCGATGTAGCGCTGTGCTTCCCCTTCCCCGATTCCCTGCCGTTCCATTTCCCTTTTTACCCGAAACTCATAGGGTGCATCTAAATAGACTGACACCACATTGGGCTCCCCCTTTAATACAAAATCAGCAGCTCTTCCCACACACACATAGGATTCCTGGGTCAGCAGCTCTTTTAACACCTTTGCCTGATAATTAAATAAATTCTGGTCTGATAAGAAATTCCCGCTTTCTGGTGGGATGATCTCTCCATTATAAACCCTTTTAAATGCCCCATACAACAACGTCTTTTTTGTATTTTCATCTGCCTGTGCAAATATGGTTTCGTTAATTCCACTGTCCTCTGCTGCCAGCCGTAAAAGCTTCCTGTCATAATAGTCAATTCCGTAATCCGCAGCCAGTTTTTTCCCTATATGGCTTCCGCCTCCGCTTCCGCAGGTGCGGGTTATGGCAATTGCAAAAAATTGATTCTGTTTGTTCATGTGTCTTCCTCCTACTGTCCCAGATATGCCTTTCTTACACGGTCATCCCTTAATAATTCTCCGGCATCTCCGGATATGGTGATCTTCCCCGTTTCCATTACATAGGCACGGCTTGAAATCGACAAAGCCATTTTTGCATTCTGCTCCACTAAAAGGACGGTAATCCCTTTCCTGTTCACTTCTTTTATAATTGAAAATATCTCCTTTACCAATAGAGGGGACAACCCCATGGAGGGTTCATCCATCAGGATCATGCTGGGTTTTGCCATAAGAGCCCTTCCCACTGCAAGCATTTGCTGCTCTCCTCCTGACAAGGTACCTGCAAGCTGTCTGCGCCGTTCCTTTAGGCGCGAAAAGCGATCAAATACCTCTTCCATATTTGCTTCCAGATCCTTTTTATCGGTAAATGCCCCCATCTCCAAATTTTCTTCTACGGTCATCTGAGGAAAGATGTGCCTGCCTTCCGGTACATGAGCCAGCTTTAAGGTGATGATTTTGCTGTGCTCCATCTTTCTTAAATCAGTTCCGTTAAAAAGGATCTCACCGTCATCCGCCTTTTTTAAACCGGATATGGTTCTTAAAATAGTGGTTTTCCCAGCCCCGTTTGCCCCGATTAAGGACACCACCTCACCGTCATGAACTTCCATGGAAACACCGTGTATGGCTTTGATGGCTCCGTAAGAAACTGCCAGATTATTCACTTTTAGCATCCGCTTCCACCTCTTCATCTTCTTTCCCTAAGTATGCTTCAATGACCCTGGTGTCGTTTGCAATTACTTCCGGTGTTCCTATGGCAATTGTGGTTCCGAAATCCAGCACCAGAATCCGTTCGCAGATTTTCATAACCAGGCTCATATCATGCTCGATTAGAAGGACCGATATTTTAAATTCATTGCGTATGAAGTGTATGATTTCTAAAAGCTCTTCTGTTTCCGTTGGGTTCATTCCTGCTGCCGGTTCATCTAAAAGAAGCAGCTTCATATCTGTAGCCAGAGCCCTTGCAATTTCCAGACGGCGCTGCTGTCCATAGGGAAGATTCCCCGCCTCATAATCCTCCATTCCGCTTAAATGAACAATTTTAAGAAGCTCTTTTGCTCTTTCTGTTAATGCCTTTTCTTCCTTCCAGTAGACCGGCGTTCGGAAAACCGCGTGGAACAGCCCGTAGGACAGTTTGCTTTCCATTGCTGTCTTTACATTGTCAATGACGGACATTTTCTTAAACAGACGGATATTCTGAAAGGTTCTTGCAATTCCCGCATCTACAATCTGATGGGTTTTCTTCCCGTTCATCCGCTGTCCATTTAAGTAAAAAGAGCCTTCTGTAGGTTTATAGACACCGGTAATCAAATTAAATACCGTGGTTTTTCCTGCACCGTTTGGTCCAATCAGCCCCACAAGCTCAGATTCTCCGATCTCCATATTAAAGCTGTCAACCGCTTTTAAGCCTCCAAACTGAATTCCTAAATTCTGAACCTTTAATACCGGCTCTTTCTTTCCAGCTGTTTCCATGGCTGCACCCCTCCTTCTGCTTTCTCATGCCCCTTTTTTTCCGGCCTGTGTAATATTCTGACAAGGGAGAATTCCCAATTGCCGAAAATTCCGCCGGGTTTAAAGATCATAACAATAATAAGAACCACAGAATAAGCCAGCATGCGGTACTGAGAGAACTGACGCATCATCTCAGGAAGGGAAGAAAGAAAAGCGGCCCCGATAATGGAACCGGTTAAGGACCCGATTCCTCCAATGATTACTTCAGAAAGAAGCTCCGCAGAGTACATGAAATTAAAATTGGTGGGGATCATGGCAGTCATGTAATGGGCATAGATTCCACCACCTACACCTGCAAAAAAAGCGGCTACGGTAAAGGTCAGAACTTTATAATAGGTTACATTAATTCCAGAGGCTGAAGCCGCAATATAATCCTCCCGTATGGCCTTTACCGTTCTGCCGAAGCGGCTGCGGATATATAAATACATGACAGCCACGCAGGCTGCCATAATCCAATAGCACCAGTAAAAGTCTGACAGCTTTAAAATGCCGCTCATGGTCTTTCCGCCTCCGGTTATGGCGAAATTACAAAAGCAGACCCGGATAATTTCTGCAAATGCCACAGTTACAATGGCCAGATAATCCCCCCTCAAACGAAGAGCCGGAATTCCAACCATTACGCCTGTAATCCCAGCGGCGACCCCGCCTGCCAGGAGGGCAATGAGAAAGAGTGCCAGATCAGGCAGACCCTTTCCAGTCAGAGCACCGGAAACAATGGCAGATGCATAGGCACCGACCGAAACAAATCCTGCATGCCCCAAGGAAAATTCTCCCATACAGCCTACCACCAGGTTTAAGGAAGCTACCATTATAATTGTATAACAGGCCGTGGTACATATTCCTTTGATATACTGGGTGGCTGCTCCAAATATCCTTGACTCAAAAAGCAGAACAAAGAGAAGAAATACCGCTAAAACACCCAGGAAGTTAATCACATATGAAATCTTAACCCGTCTTTCCATGGTCCACCCCCTAAACTTTCTCGCCCGCATTCTTACCCAGAATGCCAGACGGTTTAACCAGCAGTATAATGATTAGAATGGCGTAGGTAATGGCTTCATACCACCCTGGAGCAAACAGCTTTACAAATATTTCAATAAGACCGACTAAAATTCCTCCCAGCATGGCGCCGGGGATGACTCCGATTCCACCCAGTACAGCGGCAATAAAGGCTTTCAGTCCCATCATGGACCCCATGTCATTGGTTACACGGGGATATTTGGCGCAGTACATCAGGGCGGCAACTGCTGCCAGTCCGGAACCAATGGCAAAGGTGACGGTAATGACTTTATTGACATTAATTCCTGCAAGAACAGAGGCATCCCGGTCCTGGGGAACTGCCCGCATTGCTTTTCCCATTCTGGTTTTTTTGATAAAAAGCTGCAGCGCTGCCATCATAAATATACCAATACCAATGGTCAGCACAACATTCAAAGGGAGACTTGTTCCAAACACACTGACAGAAGGAAGGTCAAAAATTTTCTGTACATTTCGAGGCTTTGCTCCAAAAAGAACCATGGCAAGATTCTCCAGAAACAGGCTCATGGCAAGTGCCGTAATAAGTGCGGACATGGCGCCTGCTTTCCGTACCGGCTTATATGCCACAACCTCCACAACCACACCGGTTCCGGCACAGATTACAATGGCCAGAAATACGGACAGCCATGGGGGCATTCCGGCATTGATCATAAGGGGAATGGTATAAAACAGGGTATAGGAACCGATCATGATAAAATCTCCGTGGGCAAAATTAATCATACGGATAATTCCGTATACCATCGTATAGCCCAGCGCAATCAGGGCGTAAATCGCGCCCTGGTTCAGTCCGTTTATCAGGCTTTGAATAAATAATGAAAATGTCATAGGCCGTTTCCTTTCTCCTTCAAATGGAAAATGTGCACCAAAGACATTTTCATGCTTTCATGCACATCTCCTGATTGTCTTTTTAATACTATTTTTTTGTTCCTTCCGGTGACAAGGTCATCAGCCATTTTACCTTTCCGCCCTCAAAGGTATTGATGGCAACCGATTTTTCAGGATCCCCGTTTTCATCAAGAGTGAAGGTTCCCCCTACGCCGGTAAAGGTCATTTTCGTCATTCCCTTAATTAAGGAAGGGGTGTCTGTTGCCTTACCGTTTTTCGCCGCTTCGGCAATCATATAGACGGCGTCATAATAAAGCGCCGCACAGGCATTTAAGCTTTCTGTCCCGTATTTTTCCTTATATTTTGATACGAAATTAGAAACAGCAGGAGCGGTATCTTCCGATGAATAGTGGTTGGTGAAATAGCAGTTGTCAAACTTGTCTTCCACGCCTTTCGTATCTGCACCGTCCCAACCGTCACCGCCCATAATGGCACCGGTAAAGCCTGCATCTCTGGCCGCTCCTACTAACAGAGGAACCGTATCTAAGAAACAGGGATAAAACAGGAAGTCTGCTCCCTTTGCCACCACCTGGGATGCCTGGGAGGAGAAGTCCGTATCTTTTGTGGTACATTCTCCAGTATAAACAACCTCAATTCCATTTGCTTTGGCATTCTCTATAAATGCATCTTTTAATCCATTGGAATAATCATCGTCCTTTGCATAGATAACTGCTGCTTTTTTCCAGCCCTTTTCTTTCGCAAACTGAGCTGCCATTTTTCCCTGATAGGGATCGATGAAGCAGTCGCGGAAGATGCTGGGACCTTTTAATGTAACATCTTTATTGGTAGCTCCGGTTGCAAGAAGGAGCATATTATCCTTGGAAGCCTGTTCTGCAATGGGGAGGGTTACTGATGAGAAAAAGCATCCTACTATGGCGTTTGGGCTTTCCTTCATCAGACTGTTATAGGCATTAATTGCCTGTTTTGCATCACTGGCATCATCCACTACTTTTCCGCCGTTTACAATCTCAATTTTGTATTCCGAATCGCTGGAATTGATTTCTTCTGCCGCCATGGTAATGGCATTCTGTGCCCCTTCTCCATAGATGGCGGAACCACCTGTCAGAGAGCAGATCGCACCGATTTTAATGGTTTTCGACCCATCGCCTGCTGCTTTTGTCTCCCCCGAAACCGCTTTTGTCCCTGCCCCTGCCGCACTTTGCTGTGCAGATGATCCGCACCCGTTCAGAAGACTGCCGGCCATAACCCCAATTAGCACAGCTGATAATAACTTTTTCCTCATAATCCGATCCTCCTCATGCTTTTTTTGTTATATAAAACGGTTTTTTGTCAAACAAAAAGAGGCTCTCCCGCTAAATACTGGGGAAAACCTCCTTGTTCTCCAAAAAGAAACTGGGATGCTTTAAGAGGACACCATGTCTCAAAAAGCAAAAGAAGCCGCAACTGCATTCCTGCAGTTGAGACTCCATTGTTCTCACGCTTTATATGTTGGGAGCATTATACCACTTGCAGGTAAAAAGCACAAGTGGTATTTTGGGTTTTAACTATTTTTTCCCGTGATGGCCATGCCCCTCTGATTTTAAAGTGTTATTGGGGTTTGTGTAGGAAACATTCAGTGCATTGGCTACTGATTCTATAATGCCATTACTGCTGAAGGTAGCACCAGAAACTGCATCTACCTCAGTGCTCTGACTGTTAATAATCTCAGCTGTCACCTTTTCAACTGCCCTGCTAAAATATGGCTTATCATCTTCATAGGACAAAACTGTTATGTCGGTAATATTTCCATTCTCCACGGTAACGCTTGTCTTTGTCTCTCCACGGAAGCCCTGCCCGGTTCCTGTATAAGTACCGTCTATATAGTTTCCGGTATTGGACTGAACCTGGACTGTTACCGGAGTCTGGCCGCTCACCATCTGAGCCTGGGTATTCCCGGCATAAACCAGCCCAAACATGGCTGCTGCCGAAACAGCTGAGACTGCCACTGGTGCTCCGTTGGCTCTGGCATTGTGTCTTGGACAAACCGATGTACACTCAAAACAGTCAATACATTCTCCTGATGTAACTGTATCGTACTGATAAAGAGGAATTCCCATACTGCACTTACTGGTACAAAGCCGGCAGCTTCCACATTTACTCCTCTCCTTTTTAATGCGGAACAGCCGGAATCTGGACAAAATAGCAAAAACTGCTCCAAGAGGGCATAAATAGCGGCAGAAAAATCGTTCTATGAGGAAAGAGCCGACAATAATAAGAAGCAGAAGGAAACCTCCAATGGTAAATAAATACCGGACGGAAGGCAAGCTTCCGATTTTAGAATACATGCCAAAAACTGCCCAGGGGCCCGTCATGCTGTCAAGATTTCCCAGATGAAATGTCCAAATTCCCAATATAATAAATACCAGAATCAGGTATTTTAAATTCTTCAGCCATGCATCAACCTTTTCATTTACCTTTAAACCCTTTTTCCCTGTTTTCTTTGTCAGGTACCACAAAAAGTCTCCCATTGCCCCGAAGCTGCATAAGAATCCACAGAAAAATCTGCCTGTAAGTATGGTAATTATCATGCTTCCTGAGAACAGAAGCAGCTGGGGAAACATTGCGGACAGGGAAAATGATCCTGCAATAACTGCACTGTAGATTTCTTTCATTGCATAGAAAATACTGGTGAACAGACCGGGCAGAGCCAGAAAAGATATGACCTGAATGATTCTTCTCCATACTCTCACTGAACCTGTTTTCTTTTTATTATCCATAGTAATTAATCTCCTTTTTACCCATGATGAATTTATCTTTCAATCCGGGGGTTACATAAGTAGCACCTGACCCCTCCATAAAAATCCCCTCTATACGATATTGGTTTAAAAGCCGCATCCCTGATTTCAGACCCATGACAAAAACAGCGGTAGATAACCCATCCAGTTCACATGCTAAATCACCAATCAAAGTCACTCCTGCTAATCCGCTGGTGGAAGGAAATCCGGTTGCAGGATCCAGAATATGATGATATCTCTGCCCGTCTTTCTCAAAATACCGTTCATAGTTTCCGGAAGTCACAACAGCCTGATTTGAGACTATTACAGTACCGGATGACACTCCTGTTTTAGCAAATGGATTCTGAATCCCGATCTGTTTTGGGCTTCCAAATGCTATGACTGACCCTCCAAAGTTAATAAAGCCATCTGATATTCCCTCATCAAGTAACATCTGTTTTGCCACGTCCGCCGCATAACCTTTGGCGATTCCTCCCAGATCCAGCTCCTGACCTATTTGGGACAATCCCACCTTTTCGTGGTCAATTACAATATTTTTGTAGTTGATTAAATCCATGGTTCGTTTCAACTCTTCCATGCATGGCAGCCTGTTTTCCCTCTTAGCCTCTCTCCAGATTCTTAAAACACTTCCTGATGTAATATCAAAGGTACCCTGGGAATCTTTAGAAATCTCAACAGCCTTTTCAATCACATTGATTGTCTCTTTACTGACTGTTACCAGTTTTTTTCCTGCTGCACGGTTAATCTCAGCAATCTCACTATCCTCTCTAAAAGCGGAAAACATATGGTCAAAACGAAGGGTTTGCATCTTAATATGGTCCAGAACCTTTATAATTCGCTCCTCAGAAAGTTCCTGGTCAAAAACAGTCACAGTGTTGGCTGTACCCAGTGCAAAAAAAGTTTTCTGTATCTGTCTCATCTTTATGACTCCTTTCTTCTTCGTTTCTGCTGTTATCATAATCTGGAAAAATTAAAACCAGATTAAAAATAAGCGAAATTGTGTGAACTTCCTGTGAAATAAAAAAACTGCCCGGCTAAATTTACCGACCGGGCAGTTTTTACTACATCCATATTCAATTTTAGAGAACTTAAGTTGATTCACAATTTATAAAGAATATAAAGTAACCGTTATGCTATCAAAAAAGGCAAGCCTTTAAAAATTCATGAACTAAAGGGTGTGGTACTTCAAACGTTGAATTTGTTTGCGGTACAAAAAGAGTAGCAATAAAGAATTTATTTTCTGGAATTTCGATGATTCGGATCTCATCATCTTGGTCTACGCCAGAAATTAGTAAACCTGGATGATTAAGTTCATTCCTAAATTGAGGGTTAATACCAAAATTACAATAATAATTCTCGGAAATCTCCTTTTGATTATAACACGAAAAGGCTTTTGAATTTTCTTGCAAGAATATTTTCATTTTTTTACCTGCTAATGAGCAAGTAAGTTTACTTATAAAGAGAGAAGATGCGTTTGCATCATATTCTTCATGTTGTGCTTCTTTAACACCGAGTACATTCCTGGCAAATTCAATAATCGTATGTTGAAAACCTCCACATGTCCCTAAGTGGGGGATATTATTAATACGAGCAAATCTGATTGCATACAATGATCCTTCAAGACTTAAAAATGGACTACCAGGTGCACTCCATATGCCACAATATTTTTTTAGCACTTCATCTTTATGTTGCGCAACCGTTAATGTATTAATCCATTCATAATCAAAATCGTATCCAAACTTTTCTTTCACATGCTCAAGAGAATCTTTCAATTTTTCATGTGTCTCATAACCCTCGCGATATTCTCCGACTATTGCAATTGTGTTCTTCATTTTACTAATCTCCTCCCTAACAATTCTTACTTATCAATATCACATTGTAGCTTTAGCCTGATGATTCATTAAGGGGAGGCAGGCAGATTTATAGTAAATACCGTCCCCTCACCGGGCTGGCTTTGTACCGTAATCACTCCTTTATGAGCAGACACAATCCATTTTACCATGGCAAGTCCAAGTCCTGTGTTACTTCGTCCGCTGCTTCTGGACGGATCAACCTGATAAAAGCGTTCCCATATACGCTTTAGATGTTCCGGTGCAATCCCGATGCCATTGTCTGCCACCATTAATTCCAGATGATCCTCTTTCTTTTCCAGGGAAACCTTTACCCAGCCTTCTTCTTTTCCATACTGGATCGCATTTTCAATTAAATTAATCAGCATCCTGATCATCATCGTCTCGTCTGCCATGAGAAAAACGTCTGACTGTACCTTAGTAATAACACGGATCTTCTTATCCCTTGCCATCTCATTTTGCTGTTCCCCGATAATTTCCACCAGTTCACTGAAATTAATCCGTTCCAGATTCTCCAGTTGAAACTGACCATTGTCCATTCGTGCAAGAGTAAGAAGATTGGAGATCAGGGCAGACATCTTTACTGCCTGCTGTCTGATTTTATAAAGGGACTCTTTTGTTTCTTCCATACTGGAAGCATGTTCCAGGCCATAATCACACTGAGCCAGAATGACAGCAGCCGGGGTCCTGAGCTCATGGGAAGCATCTGCAGTAAAACGCTTCTCATTTTCAAAATAGCCCTCCAGCTTGTCAAACATACCATTAAAGGTCTTGGCCAGGGTATGAATTTCATCTGTTCCCTCTTCCATCTGAATCCGCCGGGACAAATCTCCCGCCTCACCAATGGCGTTTGCCGTTTGAATCATATCCTGAATGGGACGAAGCCCTCTGTCAATGACCAGATACCCCATCAATGCAACTCCCAGAACCAGAAAGGGAAGTGCCAGCACTAGAAGACGAAGGAGTATGTCTTCTGAGTGAACGGTATCGTGAATCGGCAGGATACCTCGAATCCACAAATAAGTTCCATGTTCTTTTTTCATCGTGGTGTCATATAAAAACCATTCCTGACCGCCAGATTTCAGCTTTCTGGAAATATCCTTTGCAAAGGCCTCCTTATTTTCACAATCAGTTGGTACAATACCCGCCAGCCGTGATCCATCCATGTCATACACGGAGATATAGATATCATTTACAGGAACCGAGATCTTTTCCTCTAACTGATTCCGGTTTAGATCTTCGATTTCATCCACAGTTTCCATTAATTTTTTCTGTAAGGTGAGGCTGTTAAATTTTCTTTGTGAGAACACTAAAAAAACAGATACCACGAAAACCAGAAGCATCATAAATAAAGTAAACCACAGAGTTACCCGCATTTTAATGGAAAGTTTTTTCATCATTATCTCTTCCTGAAAAGTCTTCTGTACGCAGAACGTATCCTGCACCTCTGACTGTGTGAATCAGTTTCTCCGTATATCCTTCATCTATTTTTTTTCTTAAATACCGGATATATACATCAACCAGATTGGATTCTCCTTCATATTCGTAATTCCAGATATGCTGGCTGATTTTATCACGGGAAAGCACGATCCCGGCATTCCGGATTAAATATTCTAATATGGAAAATTCCTTTGAAGATAAGGGAATGTTTTTCTGATCCCTTGTCACTAACCTTGTATCGCAGTTCACTGTCAGATTCCCCAACTCAAAAATATTGCTGGTATTACCAGATGACCGTCTTAACATAACACGGATTCTTGCCAGAAGTTCCGTAAAAGCAAAGGGTTTTACCAGATAATCATCCGCTCCTGCATCAAGACCGGTCACCCGGTCCTCGATACTGTCCCTCGCTGTCAGCAAAAGCACCGGAGTCTTTTTTCCCAGTTTCCGAACTTTTTTTAATATTTCAAGGCCACTCATCCCGGGAATCATAATATCAAGAATCACCGCGTCATAATCAGTCATCTGGAAATACTCCAGACCATCCAGTCCATTAAAACAGCTGTCAACCGTATAATGTTCCAGCCGAAGTTTTTTTACAATCAGTTGATTCAAATCCGGCTCATCTTCCACCAATAAAATTCTCATTGCCTCTGTTTTTCCCTTTCCTTCTTTTTGTTTATTATATCACAAGAGTAAGGAATGAAACATAAAAATGTAATCAGCAGAAACAGCACAATAGCATAGACAGAGGAGAACAGAAAAATAATCGCAAGTAAAAACAGCAAAATACCGATTCCAATCCGTATCATAATATGAGGAATGAGTTTAAAACCACTTGCCAGTCCCAGAACGGCGTTTCCGATAAACATGGTATTTGCAATTCCTACAATGTTCTGAAATGACAGAATTCCAGAGGCATGGAGAAATATAACCAAACAATTCACCGTCAGAAGCATCAGGGCTGTCAGCCATTTATGGTGAAATATTTTCGGTAATCCAACGTTTTTAAACCGAGTCGCAGTCTGGCGCACAACTGCCCCCGTAAAAGTTGACACTGTACAGATACAAAGACCTGCAGCCAGCCCGGAAAAGACTGCTCCTGAAAATCTGCCCGCCACTGGTATTAAAAGATCAGGCATGGAATGACTGGGGCTGTTTTGAAATGCGAAAGCTGTCAGCAGGTATACCAAAATAATTGCTGTCAGACTGATCTGCATGGCACGCATCATGGTACGTTTGGGATTTTCCACATCCTCCACATAATTTCCCAGTATCTCCCATCCCACAATCGCCCAGAATATAAGAAGAAGTGTCTGCCCCAGGACCTCCGGTGCCGGCAGGCTGTGGGGAATGGACAGATCCGGTAAACGAACCAGAGTCGCACCGCTTCCAGCAAGCAGCAGGCAGGCTGTGATACTGGATAATACCAGCATAAATTTCCCCATGAAGGAAACATCCGATATAACAATCATGGCACAAATAAAAAGTACCCCACCGGCTGTAACCCATGGACTCACGTGAAAGACAGAGGTAACTGCCGGCCCAATAAACTCTGCCGCAGTAATTGCCACTGCAACAGGACCAAAAAAGACCGCAACCGTAAGGTAATTGGCTGCAAGCGTTCCAAATCTGCTCCCAAACATATCCCCCACAATCGTACTGATTCCCCGGTTATCCGATGCAGTTATAGTCATCTTTGCAAAGACATAGGCAAATAAAATATTAAGTGCCATAATGATGATCCATGCAAAAATCGCATGCTCACCCAGCATTTCATAAGCCAGGGATGGCAGAAAGATAATACCGGAGCCCAGAATCGGCCCGGTCATCAGCCCACTTACCGTAAAAACATTTAATTTTTTCTTCATACAAATACATCTCCCTTCCATCACATTAATCATAATAAAAAATCAACCATTTGTATAATTGAAGTTATTAAAGATTGACTTCAGAATAATTGATGATAAAATAATGATAACAGGAATTTGAAATGAATCAGAACCGGAAGGGGTGAATGAGATATGATTGAGATACGTAATTTAAGAACCTTGGTTAAAATAGCAGAGCTGGGCAGTTACACAAAGGCGGCTCAGGCTCTGGGATATGCCCAGTCTACTCTGACCTTCCAGGTGGGTGCCATTGAATCCTACTATAATTGTCCTGTCTTTGACCGGACTGGTAAGGCGCTGAAGCTTACTGCATTTGGAGAGCAGCTGCTGGAACATTCTAATTCGGTGTTGCGGGAGTACGATAATCTGGAACAGTTGGGAAAAAGAGATGCCATTCCCCAGGGCTGTTTACGGATCGGAGCCCCCGAATCCCTGACACTATATCGTTTGTACCCGCTTATCATTGCCTATAAATCGGCTTATCCACAGGTGGAGGTTCGTATGATCAACAGCCCCTGTGAGCTGCTGATAAAAGATTTATCTGCCGGACAGCTGGACATCAGCTTTGTACTTCAGCCCGAGTGTATGGATGAGAATCTGCATACAGAACTCCTTTTAGAGGAAAAAATGTGCCTTGTTGCCCCCGCCGGGCATACACAGCCAGACTTTTTGCCCGAATCCGGGGAAATGGTGTTCTTTACAGAAAAGGAATGCAGCTATCGCCAGGAATTTGAACGATACCTGCAAAAGCACCACTATGTCCCTGCCAACGTACTGGAAACAGCCAATGTGGAAGCAATTAAAAAATATGTAACCAACGGCCTGGGAGTTTCCTATCTTCCCTATTACACAGTGAAATCAGAAAGTGAAAGCGGATTGCTCCGCACAAAATTCATCGAGACAGACCCTGTTTTTTTCACCCAGATTGTATATCATAAAAAGAAATGGATTTCTCCAGCCATAAAGGCACTGATAAATCTCAGCCGCGAATATGGCCGGAAATGGTCCGTCTGACTGTCATTGATTATTGAAACTCTTATAATTGAAACTCCGATCTCAAAATCCCATATTCATAAGTATCTTTCCATATGGGATTGCCGTCCTCATCGGTAAAAAAATATACATTTTTAAGCAGGGTCCCCTCTCTTCTCATCCCTACTCGCTCAAGCAGTTTCCAGGAATGAGGATTCTGGGGATCACACATTGCAATCATTCTTCTTACACCAAGCTCATGAAAACCATATTTCATCAGTGCCAGAAGTCCTTCTGTGGCATACCCCTTCCCCCAGTACTGATCATTGAAAACATAACCGACTTCCCATGTTTCAAATTCTTCTTTTGCAAAATAGAAGTTACCAATGAGTTTTCCGCTTTTTAAGCATACAGCAAGAAACCGCTCGTCATCAGCCCGCCTTTTTGCTTCTATAAAAGATTTTTCTCTTGAATATGGCTTGTATGGTTCAAATTCCAACACCTTTGGATTAGAAAAATACTCATACAAATCTTCCCCGTCATGTTCTGTAAACTTACGTATCGCCAATCGGTCTGTTATTATTTCCTTCATATAAATCCCCCCTGTTTTTCAGTTAATGTTACAAATATATATTATACAACAACATTCCTGAAATTCAAAAGACTTTGTGGCATCGCTACGTACAATGGCACGTTTACCGGCGCATAAGATCTTTTACTTCAACATAAGGGTTCTTGTACCTTTGTTTTCCTTCCGACATGTTTCCATATTGAACCGCCTGCCTTGGGCATAGGTTTAAGCAGGAAAGACACATCTCACACTGATGATTCCAGGTCGGTATTCCATTCTTAATTTTAATGTTATGTACAGGGCAGACCTGGCTGCACAATCCGCAGCCAATGCACCCCTGATCTACCTTGAACTTATGGTCCATTAGCTTAATAAACGGCGAAACGGACCGATACAGCATACCGGTTCTTAAAATTCTGTCTTTCATGCTACCCATTTCTACTGTATGGTACTCTTGGGATTTAACTGCCGAGACGATCTCTCTGACTTTCTTCTCCATTGAATCAAAAAGTTTTTTAAGACCTCTTGCCCCCAGCA
>SVDT01000088.1 GCA_015057775.1 Paenibacillaceae bacterium
ATCAATCTGCTCCACTGCAGGCTTTATAGGATCCTTAAAATCAATGGTAATCAGGCCGCCAACAGCACATGCCATCTGGTCAAGGAGACCGGAAGCCTTGTCCCAATAGACGTTTTCCGCATATCTTCCGATATGTGCATAAGCCACTGTATCCATGCGGCTGTCATTAAAAAATGTGTTCAGGATCGAACAGAGAAGCATCTCAAAGGAAGCGGATGAGCTGACACCTGCCGCACTGATTACATTGCTGGTTATATAGGCATTAAAACCACCAATCTCATAGCCTTTTTCTAAAAATCCCTTTAACAGACCCTTTACCAAATCAATGGTACCGGCTTTTTTATCACTTGGCGCCAGATCCTCAAGATCTATGGTAAAGCTCTGGTTATAAGTCACACTGACAATATTAATCAGGTTACTGTTATTTTTCGCTGCCACACCTACACAGTCCAGGTTAATGCTTCCTGCCAGAACTTTCCCGTGATTATGATCGGTATGATTCCCGCTGATCTCTGTACGCCCAGGTGATGTAAATAAAAGAACATCTTCTTCCGGAAAATGATTTTTAAAGTCCTTTACCAGGTTCTGATATCTTAAAATATTCTCTCCTGCCGCTTTTTCGCCATACAAAGCAGTCATTAATTTTCCTGCCTTTTCGGATTCTAAAAAACGGATTGTTTCATCTGTTTTCATGCTGAAAAATCTCCTTTTCCCCATTCATTGGCATACAAACGCCATTATCTCGAGTATAACATAAGTGCCAAAGTTTTCACAATATAATATTTTACGAAAAGCTATAAAATAATTTGACTTCCCTCTATCTCTCTTCTATAATGAAACAATCAAAAAACAGGAGGTCACCATGTTCTGGAATGACAAGCCTTACCACGCCTTAGATTATGAACTGAAAATGCAGTATGGACAGAAAGTCTATAAGCTTGCACTGGATGGCGGTATGACCTGCCCTAACCGGGATGGCTTACTGGGAACAGGTGGCTGTATTTTCTGCAGCGGAGGCGGCTCCGGGGAATTTGCAGAAGCCAAAGGGCTTCATACTTCTGTAGCAGAACAGATTCAATCCGCCAAGAAACGGGTGTCTCTTAAGATGAACGGGGAAAACGGCCTCTATATCGCTTATTTTCAATCCTACACCAACACTTACGCGCCAGTATCCTATTTGCGTGAACTCTTTACACAGGCTATTTCCCAGCCTGATGTGGTTGTTTTATCCATTGCCACAAGACCTGACTGTCTTCCTCCTGATGTTATTCTTTTGTTAAAGGAATTAAACCGGATAAAACCGGTGTGGGTGGAACTGGGGCTCCAGACGATTCATGAATCCACAGCAGAGTTCATTCGGAGAGGGTATCCGCTGTCCGATTTTTATCATGCATGGAAGAATTTAAAAGAAGCAGGAATCACGGTGATCGCTCACGTCATTTTAGGACTCCCAGGAGAATCGAAGGACATGATTTTTGAGACAATCCGCTATCTGGGGCATTTAGGTGATCACGGAATCGACGGAATCAAACTGCAGCTTCTTCACATTCTGGAAGGAACTGACCTTGCGGATCTTTACAAGAGAGGAACTGTACCGGTGTATTCTCTTTTAGAATATACGGATCTTGTCATAGACTGTCTCTCCCTTCTGCCTCCATCTGTGGTCATTCACCGGGTGAGCGGAGATGGTCCCAAGGAACTTCTGCTGGCCCCTTTGTGGAGCGGTAACAAGCGTCTGGTACTGAATACCCTGACAAAGCGTTTAAAAGAACGAGGCATCTGTCAGGGTGACAGATACCTCGTATGAATTAATTGCCATTATTGTGAATAACACCATTGTCATCGATTGTAATTCCAAAAGACAGATTTTGAAAATACTGATAAAATCCGTTTACCTCTTCCGGCTTTGTCAGTGTTTTCGTAAATCCTGCACCTGAGGTTCCGGGAACAAGAGAAAGAGTTGTGGTATTGTCCTCAAAATTTACATCTGCCCTCATAAGGGCAGTCTTTGGAATGCTGCTGCCAAAGATAAAATTACCCAGACTGTAGCAAATTGGCTTTCCCTTGTAATATTCCACTCCCTGAAGAACATGGGGATGGCTGCCCACAACCAGATCTGCACCTGCATCAATCAGCTGCTGTCCCAGCTGCCGCTGATATTCTTTTGGCTTTTCTTCCCGCTCCACTCCCCAGTGAACATAGACCACCACAAAGTCACATATACTTCTGGCATTACGGATTTCCTCAAGAAGTATGGTTGGATCGTATCCACTTACCATACCTGGTTTTTTGCTGTTGGCCACCCAGTTGGGATCGGGATAAACTCTTGATGCGGCAAGAAATCCGAAGGTTTTTCCATTTACCTCCATGGTCTCAAGCTGTTTTGCACGGTTCATATCAGGACCTGCGCCCACATAGCGGATTCCTGCTCCATCTAACGCCGTACAGGTATCTAAAAGTGCATCCGTTCCGTAATCCAGTGTATGATTGTTGGCGATTGTTACGATATCCACACCAATTTCATTCATCATCAAAACCCGGTCCGGATTTAAACGAAATGTAAACTGCTTGTCCGGTGCTGCCGATCCCCGGTTGCTGAATGGAAATTCCTGATTGGCCATAAAGATATCCGCCTTGCTGATTTCTCCCCGCATTCCCTCATCAAGCACGCCATTAATACCGCCATTTTTATCATATGCTGTCGTAACATGAGTAGAAAGTAATATATCTCCTGCAAAAAGGAGATGTACCACTGGATTTTTCTCCTGATTTGGAATGGATTCTTTGGATTCTTTTGTATCTTCCGTCACAGTCAGAACTTCCTGACTGCTGCTTTCTTCCCGTGCACTCTTGGTATCCTGCTGGGTAACAGAAGACGGATTCGTAACTTCTGCTTCTTTACTGACTGTTTCTTTTGTTCCCTGTCTCTGCTTCCATTCTGTTCCTCCAATCCACCCCGCCAGCACGACGAACAGCAATACGGGAAGGATAATCAGAAACTTCATGGTTCCATTGGTCTTCTTCATTTACTCCTCCAGATTGTTAATAATTTCCACATACTTTTCGCTGGTTCATAACCTTTTCCACAATTATTGATCTTTTTTCCCCATATACGACTGAACAACTCACTTTTCCACAGTATTTTGTGGATGATTCATAACAGATCCCTTATCTATTATCTGGGATTAATTCCCATTTTTACATCTTACACTGGTTCCATGTATTTGTCAAATCAGGGGATTAAGCAAAAAAAGCCGGTTTTGCAGAAAGGATACACGAATCCTATTCTCTGCAAAACCGGCTTTTTTCCTATATATGAACGTTGTCACACCTGACTTATAATGTCATAATAATTCCGCCGTCATTGGCATATACTGTGGCTACACCTGCTGTTTCCGTAATCATTATGTCCTTAAATGGGCCTCTTTTCAACATCTCCTGCTTTACAAACTCCGCCCGCTCCGGATTATTGCAATGAGCGATTGCCAGTACCTTGTTCCTGGTATCTCCGGCTTCCTTTATGGCAATATCAGCCATACGGGTCAATGCTTTGTTGATTCCCCTGGCCTGATCCAGCTTAATGATCACGCCAGATTCAGCTCCCATAACAGGCTTAATATTAAGCGCAGTAGCAAAAAATGCCTGCAGACCGGTAAGACGTCCGTTCTTTCTTAACGTATCAAGGCTTTCCAGCACAAAGTAGGTTCTCATGCTCTTTATATAGGCTCTCACTTTATCCTCAATCTCTTCGAAAGGAAGAGATGCCTGGCAAAGAGACTGAATGTAAACAGCAATATTAAGCTGTCCGCAGGAAGCAGAATCGGATCCCAATACGGCAATCTTCTTGCTGTCTTTTCCATGTTCCTCTTCGTACAGCTTTTTACCCAGTACTGCACTGTTATAGCTTCCGCTTAAATGCTCGGAAAGAGTAATAACAAAGACCTGGTCCTCTTCACACTCGAATGCCTCTTTATATAATTCAGGAGACGGACATGCTGTCTTTGGAGATTCACTGCTGCTTTTTACCAGCTCAAGAAACCTCTTCTGATCAAATGTCTCGTCATCAATTATCTGTGTATTACCGACCTGTAAAATTAACGGAATGATCTGAAAGTGGGGATCTTTCTTCAGATCCGGCGTCAGGTCCGTACAACTGTCCCCAATGATTTTATAGCTCATATCTATATTCTTCCTCCTGGCACGAAACTTATCATGTAGTATTCATTACTATATATTATAGAGAAACAAAGTTGGTCTGTCAATAGAATAAATATGAAAAAAATGGATGTCAAAAACAGCCACCTCCCTTTGAAAGGCCTTCTGTTTTTGACATCCCTTTTATCTGCTGTATTAAAAATTCTTATACTTTTGCCATTACTAACATCAGCTCATTGCTTCTTGCAATAAAGCCTGTCATACGCTCCGGTGTGAGAGATCCATGGCTTAACGCTGCCAGATCGTAAAGCTGCTCACAGATCGCGTTGGTATGAGCACCATCTTTATGTCCTAATACATACTGAACCAGTTTGTTGTTATAGTTAAGAACCAGAGTTTCGCCGCCTGCTCCAAACATAGAAGCATCCATACCAGGCATAGTGTACATCTTCATCATTTCCTGCATACGTCTTGACTCTTCAGAAACAGTTATCATGGAAGAAACGTTATCATTCTTTAACTTTTCAACCTTTACCTCTAAATTCTCTTTATTTAAAGCCTTACGGAACAGTTCAGTCAAGGCTTCCACATCAGCCTTCATGGCTTCTTTGTCCTCTTCTGTTACTTCTTCTTTAAAAGTATCGGATAAATCGGAGTTAATACATAAGAATTTCACATTCTCATTCTTCTGCTCTAAATATCCCACAAACGGATTATCAATATTCTCTGTTAAATAAACCGCATCAAGTCCTGCTTCTTTAAAGAGGTTGATATACTGGCTCTGTTCTTTTTCATTGGTTATATAGAATACTTTGTTCTCATGTTTTTCCTTATTCTCTTCCAGACATTCTGCCAGTGTTAAATACTTGCCTTCCAGATTCTTAAAGAGAATGGAATCATTGATCTTTTCTGCAAACTTCTCATCTTTTAAGCAGCCGAATTTGATAAATGGATTAATATCTGCCCAGTATTTATCATAATTCTCACGATCTGTCTTAAACATTCCAGTCAGCTTATCTGCAACCTTCTTTGTAATATAATCTGAGATCTTCTTAACAAAACCGTCATTTTGCAGCGCACTTCTGGATACATTCAGAGGAAGATCCGGACAGTCGATAACACCCTTTAAGAGCATTAAGAATTCCGGTATTACTTCTTTAATATTATCTGCGATAAACACCTGGTTGTTGTACAGCTTAATGGTTCCTTCCAGGGTGTCATAGTTTAAGTTCAGTTTTGGGAAATAGAGAATTCCCTTTAAGTTAAACGGATAATCCATGTTTAAATGAATCCAGAATAATGGCTCCTTATAATCATGGAATACCTTGCGGTAAAAGCCCTTGTAATCCTCTTCGGAACAGTCATTTGGATGCTTATTCCACAGAGGGTTGGTATCATTGACTGCCACCGGACGCTTATTAATCTTATATTTTTCTTTGGCAGGAGAAACTTCCACTATTTCTTTTTCGCCGTTTTCTTTTTCTATTTCTTCTGTTTTGGCTTCCTCCACAATGGTCTCAACCACAGTATCCTTCTCAGTCAGTTCTTCCTTTTCAATGGTCTCATACTGAGGCTCAGCTGTTACATTGGATAAGTAGATGGCAACTGGCATAAAGGAACAATATTTTTCTAAAACCTCTCTTGCTCTGTATTCGTTACAGAACTCCAGACAGTCTTCATTGAGATAAAGCTTAATGGTCGTACCAGCTTCTTCTTTATCCCCTTCTTCCATCTCATACTCTGTACCGCCGTCAGACTCCCAGTGAACGGGTGCTGCGCCTTCTTTGTAGGACTTTGTATCGATGGTTACTTTATCTGCAACCATAAAAGCAGAGTAAAAACCAAGTCCGAAATGTCCGATAATCTGATCTTCATTGGTCTTGTCCTTATATTTTTCAAGGAAATCCTTTGCTCCGGAAAATGCGATCTGATTGATATACTCATCAACCTCTTCCATGGTCATACCAATACCGTTATCTTTAAAGGTAATCGTCTTTTCATTGGAATCTGTGATTACTTCAATCTTGAACTCCAGATCATCCGGCTTCTGCCACTCTCCCATAACATCAAGCTTTTTCAGCTTTGTGATGGCATCGCTTCCATTGGATACCAATTCACGGTAGAAAATATCATGGTCTGAGTACAACCATTTTTTAATAATCGGGAAAATATTTTCGCTGTTGATTGTCAAACTTCCTGTTTTTGCCATATCAGAACACTCCTTACTCTCTTATTCTATTTTTGTTCCATGACCATCATGGAATTTTTACAATTTATACCTGCAAAGAGTATTTTAATACGCAGAAATGGAATTGTCAATAGAAAATCAGCACTCAAACCGTTTGAGTGCTGATAATGTCATTCTTCCAGATAAACAATCCGGTTTTGCTTTAAAAACTCCTTAAATTCCTGGTCCCATTCCTGATCTAACGTCTTGTCCAGAGTAAAAACAGATACTGAGGTACCAGTCACACAGGTCAGTCGTTCTTCCTCGTATCTGATATTGATATACAGTCCTTTGACCTCATTGGAAGTGAAAGGAATCCTTCGTTGGGAAAGAAAACGCTCCGTATCCTCTTTGGGCATCTGCATTACAATCTTAAAACTTCCAGGCAGCCGTTTGCCCTTGATCAGCGAAAAACAAAAGGGCTTCATCATGGCCCAGGTGGACAGCTCTCCTAAGTCCAGGGCTTCCTTCTCCTCTGCAGTATAATAGCCAGACCGTATGGCTCCGTCAATGGTAAATGTATTAAAGGTAGTGATTGAAGCCTCTTTAACAAGAAAACGGTCAAAAACTTCTCCTACAAACAACTTTGTGGTAAAAGGTTTCAGCTCTTCTATATTCAACGCAATCATGGTTTCATTCTCCCCATCCGTATTTTCTCCGTTAACTATACAACGGAAACTCTTCCAATGTCAACGTAGGATTTCTCACACTCTCCCGGTATTCCAAACCTCTGTCTTCTATGCTATAATGAAATCAACGGTTTTATATAATAAACCAATTGAATATCAGAAAAGAGGATAATGATATGAATCATATGAAACAGCTGGAAGAACTGATCGCCGCATCCGTTTCTCCCTATCACTGCATACTGGCAGCTGCCGGCCAGCTCACTGCCAATGGTTTTAAAGAACTGCCTTTAGCGGAGTCCTGGGAAGTAAAACAGGGAGGCTCCTACTTTATAAACGCATTTGATTCCACCTTAATCGCATTTACAGTCGGCAACGAGTTGGGAGATACACCCAGACTTAAACTGGCGGCGTCTCATACGGACTGGCCTTGTTTAAAGGTAAAGCCTTCTCCAGAAGTAACCTCTCTGGAATATGGAAAGTTAAATGTGGAAGTTTATGGCGGTCCACTTTTAGGCACATGGTTTGACCGTCCTCTATCCATGGCAGGTAAAGTCAGTGTAACAGGGGACACGCTTATGAATCCCAGAACCATCTTTGTGGACTTTTCCCGTCCTGTTCTTACCATTCCAAACCTTGCTATCCATATGAACCGCAATGCCAATGAAGGAGTTCCCTTAAATGCACAGGTGGACATGCTTCCTTTAATTGCCCGGGTCACTGATGAGTTAAGCAAAGAAAGCTTTTTTATTGATGCGCTTGCAAAAGAAGCAGGGGTAAAGAAAGAAGATATTCTGGATTATGAGATCTATATCTATAATTATGAGTCCGGAACCACTCTTGGTTTGCTAAACGAATTTTATTCCGCTCCCAGACTTGATAATATTACCTCTGTTTCTGCATGCTTAAGCGGTATTCTTTCTGATACACATGAGAGTGGAATCCACGCCATAGCCCTGTATGACAACGAAGAGATCGGAAGCCACACAAAACAGGGGGCTGCTTCTGCACTGACTGAACATATTCTGGAAAAGATATACGCCTCCCTTGGCTATGGCAGAACCGATTTTTTAAATGCTTTATTAAGCGGATTTCTTCTTTCCATGGATGTGGCTCATGCCATTCATCCAAACCACGGAGAGAAATGTGATATTAAGAACCAGATCATGATGGGAGACGGAGTAGCCATCAAACTGGCGGCAAGTCAGGCCTATGCAACCGATGCCACCAGCACAGGCGTGATCGAAGGCATCTGCCGCTCCTTAGATATCCCTTATAAGAAGTTCTCAAACCGCTCCGATGTAAAAGGCGGATCCACTCTGGGGAGCATATCTTCTGCTTTGCTGACCATGCGCACAGTGGATGTAGGCGTTCCCATGCTGGCCATGCATTCTGCCAGAGAGCTTATGGGTGTTAAGGATCAGGAAGCACTGGTAAGACTTGCAGAAGCATTTTTCAAAGCTTAAATAAATTCTATAAAAAATACGTCTTGACCGGATTCAAATCCGTTTCAAGGCGTATTCTTATTACATCCAATTATCTAATCTCTTTGCATCCGGTTAGGCAGCTGCCCCATGGTTTCCGGTAATACCTCTCTGCTGGATTCCAGGGTTTCAGGAGAAGTTTTATCCCCCTGAATATACCGGTACCCAAACATCCCTCCTGCAGTCAGTACAACCAAAAGCAGAAAGAAACATAACAATATGATAACTCTTATAAACGGTTCCGGTCCGCGTCTTCCCTTCCGCCTGCGGCTGCGCTTCTTACCCCTGAGAATCTCTTCCTGCTTCATTGGTATTCTACTCTTCCTTCCTTATAAGTCAATTAGTAAAATATTTTTTATAAATTTCAAAAAAGCTGGTGGTTGTTGTTTTATCATCTTTGGAAAATGTGAGATCCTTCCAGATGTTATTGCCAAAGGTAACGGGGTTATCCTGCTTAAACTGGGCATAAATCTGGTCAAACGCTTCTTTTTTCCGGCTGGTATATAAGCCGGATTTTCGTTCCTGGGTAGCTGCTTCATCGTAATCACTGACGCAACGGATAATATAGTATTTACCCTGACTCTCTGTCACCTGGCTGATTTCACCTTCAGCCAGACCAAAGGCTGCATCTTCTAAAGCCCCTGGGTGTTCCCCTCTACCCATCTTACGTTCCACTATTCCATTTTCCGAGTATTCTCTGGCAATTGCAGAAAAATCAGCTCCCTGCTCCTTTATCTTTAAAAGGACTTCTTCTGCCGCAGCTTTGTCAGACATTACGATCTCTTCCACATCAATAACCTTGGCCTCACTGTCACTGATCTCCAGATTCATATCCCTGGTCAGCTCCACAACAACTTTATTGGACAGGTAATACTCCTCATACATAAATCTCACATCTGACTGGCTCACTCCCATATAAGCAATATCATCGGGAGTCAGCGAATTATAATATTCCTCCGAAGCCTTGCGCATCTCCTCCTTCTCACCGCTGGTCAGGGTCACACCCTTACTTTCGGCAAGAAGATTCATCATCTTCATCTCCTGAAGAAATTCTCTTACCTGATCCATAAGATAGGTTTCAAATGTTTGTCCGCCGGGAAGCTCCACCCCCCAGATCTGGCTGGTGTAAAGCTGTTGATATTTATTCCTCTCAGTCGCCAGTATAATCATAGACTGTGGAAGCGTGTATAGCTTTGTTTCCTTGATTTCCGATACAAGGGGGATCTCCGTCTTGCAGCCGGAAAGCATGGCGGATACTGCCGCCGCAATTATAAGGAGTCTTCCCCAGTATCTGCGTAGATTTTTCATACGCACCCCTCTTTCTTATAAAAGCAGCTTCAATATTTTTAATACGCCCTGATTCAAATTGGTATCGGTCTGAAACCGTGCTGCCTCTTTTACTTCTTTTCTGGCATTGCCAACAGCAAAGCTGTAGTATGCCTGATTTAACATCTCAATATCATTTAGCTGATCGCCAAATGCCATGGTCTCTTCTGGTGTGATGGACAGACTTTCCTGAAGAAGCTTTACCGCCTCACCTTTGTTAGTCCCTGGTCTCATACAATCCATCCACATATCTCCGGCTATGGTAATCTTTAACCGGTCCCTGTATTTTTCTCTTAACTGTCTGGTATGGCTTTCTACATCTGTTTTCCTGTAGACACTGATTTTAATAAATTCAGACTCAACTTTTGTTAAGTCCTCTACCATTTCCACGCGGAATTTATAGCTGTTAACCATCCAGTCAATAAAATCCCTGTCTTTCGTCTCCATATACACCACATCAGGACCGCTGAGCATAACCTCAAGTCCTTCTGTCTTCCTCACATCTTCCACCATATCCATGGCAGTCTTACGTTCAATTGGATTCAGAAACAGATTTCTGCCGTGACAGCCTATGTAAGCACCGTTATCAGAAAGATAGAATATTTTTTCCTTCACCGGATCAAAGATGGATTCAATGCTGACCCACTGCCTTCCGCTTGCTGCTGCAAACTGAATGCCCTTTGCCCGTAACTTTAATATTACCTCATGAAGCTCAGCCGGAACTTCATATCCTCCGTCTGGCACAAGTGTTCCGTCAATATCCGATGCAATCAGTTTTATCATGCTTTTTCCTCCTGCTCACAGATCTGCTTTAGTTCCTGATAGACTCGTCCCACAGGCAATCCTACTACATTACTGTAATCTCCGTCAATCCCTTTGATAAAAGCTGCAAACCGGCCCTGGATTCCATAAGCACCGGCCTTATCCATAGGCTCCTCATCTTCTGCATATAAGCGGATCTCTTCCGGAGTCATAGGGTATACATGAACATCGGTCCGTTCTGCAAAACTGCGGACTGTAGCTCCATTCGTTCCACAGCAAATCAAAGTCACACCGGTAAAGACCTGATGGGTTTTTCCCTGAAAGGATTCAATCATCTCATATGCTTCCTGATGACTCCCCGGTTTTCCAAGAATCCTGCCTTCTGCCGCCACTACAGTATCAGCTCCGATTACAATTGTACCAGGCTGCTGATGTCTTGCCACATCTTCTGCTTTTTGCAAAGACAGCTCCATCACCGCATCTTCAGGAACCCTGGTAGTAATCACCTCAACAACCGTACTTGGTTCTATCACAGGATTCAGACTGATCTGGTTTAAAAGTTCTCTTCTTCTTGGTGATGCCGAAGCAAGCACAATCTTATAATCTTTTATCATTGGTGCCCTCTCTCTTCTATTATAATTCCTGACTCATGAAATTGCAAACAGGCGGGACCCGTTACGAATCCCGCCAACTTTAATATACTTTCAGGCGTCCCACTAAGGACGACTCATCTTCTTCACAGTCTGCTTTCAGCTGCATCCTCATGGTATATACAAAATCGGTTGCATAAAAAACCAACAAGAATATACCAGTAATACGTTGAAAATCATCTGGAATCATACCAGCTGCCTGATTCACAAATCCACTGAGGAAGCGGAAATAAAAGATTCCTAAAAACCCCCAGGCAATGCTGCTCTCCAGACAGATAATTCCTTTGTAGTTAAATGGCTTCCTGCTATAATCCCACCAGAATGATCCGAACAGCTTAATCATCATATAAGCCGTAACAAGCTCCATGAAAGTTGCCATCACCATAGAGGCGAAATACAGGCGCACCGGACTGTCAATGAAAGGGCTTAAAAGCACTGTGGCCCCAACAGATCCAAATCCATATATGATGCAGAACGGTCCGTGTCCAAATCCACGATTAAAAACCGGTCTTTTGTTTTCATAGCTAAGTACAGCGCATTCAAGAAGATAACCCAGAAAGCTGAATAGGAAAAAACAGTTTATCCTATGATAAATTGACATATCCAATTTGCCTCCAAAATTAACAATTTTTTAACTTGTTAAAGTATAATATGGATATCTAAAGAAATCAAGGGTTATTTTCTTACGATTCCCCAAAATTTTTCTTTTTTATTAATAATATTGCGCTATAAAAACTGCAAGTAAAATGCCAAGTATGGCTCCTGCTCCAACCTGCAGAGGACTATGTCCTACATATTCCTTTAATTTTTCCTGTAGAATCTCGCCGTTCAGCTTCAGGGGATTTTCTAAGAGAATGCTGTTTAAAAGCTTTGCCTGCTTTCCTGTTTCTCTTCGTACTCCCATAGCATCATACATCACAATCATGGAGAGTACAAAGCTGATTGCAAACTCAAAAGAACCGACGCCATAACGATAGCTGGCGGCGGTTGTCAATGCACAAACCGTAGAGGAGTGGGAACTAGGCATACCGCCGGATCCCACAAGCCTCTCCGGATTAAAACTTTTATTAAGAGCCAGGTCAATCAGTGTTTTTAACACCTGCGCCACTAGCCAGCCGGTAACAGCAGTCACTAAGACCTGATTCTTTAGAATCACTTCCCAAAATTCCATGGTTTCCTCCATCTTATGCCGCGCTCTTCCTGCCAAAACCGTACAATATCCAACGCTTAATCCTTGCAGTAGTTTCCACCAGACCACATAATTTATCTGCATAAATTATTACCATTCCGCCTTTGGTTTTGGGGGGAACGGGTGTAAGGGGCCACATATGCCGCAGGATCATGTCTTTCTCATTCTCAGTTAAATCGAAATGCTTTACTGCATTCTTTAAAGCAGCCCTTGGATGAGTAAAGCCATGGAAACGTTCCCCGGTTTCTCTGGCATGAGTATGCCAGTCATAGAGAAAGAAATCATGAAGCAGTCCTGCCCTGGCTGCTTCTTTATATTCCCAACCTAATTTTCTGCATATGCAGTAGCTTAAATAGGACACCTTAATGCAATGAGCCTTGCAGGTAGTATCTCCATGCTGCATATAATGATCCATGGACTGGAATACCTTGTGGTCTAAAATATCCTTTACACATGCAAGGTATTCCAAATCCATATTATAGTCTTCCCGTTCCACCCAGGTGGCATCTTCTGCCCACTTTATGGCTTCCTGCTCTTCCTCTGGGGTTAAATACAAGTTTTTCATGGTTATTCTGTCGCTTCCTTCTTCATAGTGTGGACCGGCTTAACAGCCAGTCAGCCAGTCATATAATTCCTGATACTTCATGGCTGAAGTTTTCCAGGAATAATCCTTCGACATAGCCCGGTCGATAATTTTGTTCCACTCACGTCTCTTATCATAATAAATGCGCTGTGCATAGCGGACGGCACCAAGCATCTCATGAGCATTATAGTTGGCAAAGGAAAATCCCGTACCCGTACTCTCATACTCATTATAGGATTCTACCGTGTCTTTTAAACCTCCGGTTTCCCGGACAACAGGTACAGTGCCGTATCTGAGTGCCATCAGCTGGCTTAAACCACAGGGTTCAAACAAAGACGGCATCAGGAATGCATCACAGGCAGCATAAATTTTATGAGACATAGCCTCCGAATAATAAATATTGGCAGAAACCTTATCCGGATACTTCCATGCATAATGGCGGAACATATTTTCATACCGCTCTTCTCCGGTACCAAGAATAACCAGCTGGATATTGTCCTGACATAACTCATCCATTACACACTGGACTAAATCAAGTCCCTTCTGGTCAGTCAGTCTGGAAACGATTCCAATCATAAACTTACTTTCATCCTGCGCCAAAGAAAGTTCCTTTTGAAGCGCAGCTTTATTTTTTTCTTTCTCCTTGCGGAAATTACGCAGATTATAGTTTTCTACAATATACGAATCCGTCTCAGGATCAAACTCGTCATAATCAATTCCGTTTACAATTCCTCTTAAACTGCCTTCTCTGGCCCGCATCAGACCGTCAAGACCTTCCCCATAGAAAGGCGTCTTTATCTCCTGAGCATAGGTCTCGCTGACTGTTGTGATGGCATCTGCATAGACTATGCCACCCTTTAATAAATTTCCATCCTTGTAGGCTTCCAGTTTATCGGGTGTAAAATAATAATCAGGCAGACAGGTCAGTGCCTGTATGGTCTTTACATCCCACACGCCCTGGAATTTTAAATTGTGAATGGTAATTACCGACTTCATGTTCCGGAAGAAATCTCCTTCACGAAAACGGTCCTTTAACAGAACAGGTATTAAACCGGTCTGCCAGTCATGGCAATGAACCACATCCGGCTGAAATCCGATTACCGGAAGAGAAGATAAGGCGGCTCTTGAAAAAAAGCAAAACTTTTCTAAATCGTGATACCAGTCTCCGTATGGCTTCGGCCCCTGGTAATAGCCTTCATTATCAATGAAATAGAAGGTGATTCCGTCCCAGACACACTGAAGAATCCCAACATATCTGCTTTGCCCCAGATAATCCATGTAGAAATGATCCACATATGTCATCTGGTTTCTCAATTCTTCTTTGATACAGAGGTATTTGGGAATCATAACCCGCACATCATAATACTCCTGATCAAAGCACTTGGGAAGGGATCCCACTACATCTGCAAGACCACCTGTTTTAACAAAAGGTACTGCCTCCGATGCAACGAACAAAATCTTCTTCATCCAAAAACCTCCCTTATCCTTATCCCTTCCGGGCATTGTCTGTTATGCTATAGTATACTGCATTTTCAGAAAATAAGGAAGTATCTTTCCCTTAAGTTTTATGAAAGTTTTTTGTAATCAAGCCTTATTTTATCAGCAATGAGTGCAATAAACTCGGAATTGGTTGGTTTTCCTTTTCCTGTACTCACGGTATATCCAAACAGCTCGTTGATGGTATCCATCTTTCCACGGCTCCAGGCCACTTCAATGGCATGGCGGATGGCACGCTCCACACGGCTGGGTGTCGTCTGATGTTTCTTTGCAATGGAAGGATAAAGAATCTTAGTCACAGAGGTAAGCATCTCCTGATCCTGTACCGATATGACAATGGCATCCCTTAAATACTGATATCCCTTAATATGCGCCGGAATTCCGATCTCATGAAGCATCTGTGTTACATCATTTTCTAAATTCTGCTCCATATATTCTGTCTTGTTGACATAAGGTTTCACCTTTTTCATACCCTGAAGACTGGGCACTTTCGTCTTTCTCTGCCCTACTCTTCGCACCTTATCGACGATAACTTCCTTGTT
>SVDT01000089.1 GCA_015057775.1 Paenibacillaceae bacterium
TCCAGCTTATTAAGCAGATCTTCCAGCTGTTCCTTTGATACTTCCGGTCCGGGTTCATTAAGCTCTGTCACCTCACCGGTTTCCTCTACCACCTTTAAATTCGTTCGCGTCTCCCCTTTTACTTCCACGAAATCGGTCCTGAGCCCCAGGTCAGTCAGCACCTGTTTGATGATGGTGCCGCTGGTTCCTCCCACAAAACCTGTGGCAATACTCTCCCCTCCTAATTCTCTGATAGTTTTGGAAACGTTAATACCTTTTCCACCGGCATCAATTTCCACCCGATTTATTCTGTTTAAATCTCCCCGTTCAAATTTCCCAATATCCACTGTTTTATCAATGGCCGGATTCATTGTTACTGTAACGATCATTTAAGAACACCCCTTTCCGGTAAACATGGTATAGATCTCCTTGGCACTGCATCTGGTGATCCGGTCTACATCGTCCGGATCCGCAAGGCACTGTGCAATGACAGAAAGTATTTCCAAATGCTCCTCTCCTGCTCCTGCAATCCCTATAACCAGTTTAACCGTCTCTCCTCCCCAGTCTGTACCATCAGGAAATACCATGACTGCAATACCGGAACGTCTGATGTTTTTTTTGGCTTCCTCCACACCGTGAGGAAGTGCAATTCCATTTCCGATATTCGTTGGAAAGGTCAGTTCCCGCCGAAGCATTGCCTCTATATAGGATTCATCCACGCAGCCACTTTCGCAAAGCATTCTCCCCACTTCCCTTATGACTGTATCTTTTTCACCGGATCTGCAATTCAGGCGGATATTCCCAAGCTCTAAAAGTTCTGTATTCTTTTCTTCATTTTTTTTCCCGTATCCAAACACGCTGTTCCCCTCCTTTGCTGGTGTTCTATTAAATTATAGGGTTCATATCTTATGTTTTTCAACGAAAACAAAATGGCATTTGGCACCATCAGATAATGCCAAAATTAAAAAGCACAAAAAAACCAGGTCCTTTACGAACCCGGCTTTCCTGTTTTAATTCCTCAGATTTTATCCAGATAATGTCTGAAATATTGATTTAAATACTGGGAAACAAATGCTCTTATTTCCTCTTTTCCACCATGCCTGACAGCTTCTAAAAACTCCTCTTCCTCAATCAGCCTCTCGCTTAAGACCCCCAGGATTTCACTGTTTTCTGCTGTATGATCATCTTTTGGAACCAGCATGACCAGCACAACACATACGCCCTTAAAATAGGGATCAGAAAATGATGTTCCGTCTTTTGTCTGGCAGACTGAAAATACCGGCTTTACCACCCCTTCCGTCCTGGCATGAAGCAGGGCGAAGTTTAATTCAGGGTAAATCTGGCTGCTAAGCCGTTCTCTCCTCATTAAATCATCCTGTATCATGATCTGACGTTCCGGATAGGAAGCCAGCTTTTCACTGACAGCGATCAAAAGCTCCTCAAAGGTGATCCCATTGTCTACCCGCTGATACTCCATGAGCCTGATCACATTTTTAATCTGGACCGCCATAAAATTCACCTGGTCCAGCTGAATGGTAAACTCCTTGTTATCCTGCTTTTTAGGCATATATTCGCATTGGCGCACCTTCCCCGCAATCCGTTCCATTTCTTCCACGGAAAGGAGAGGACTCACATACAGGATGTCTGCCTCTTCTTTCAGTGGTACCGTAGATACAAAGAAATCTGTCTTGTTTAACACATAGGGCGACAAGTCCGTCATACCATAAACAGACAGCTCCACTCTGTCTGAAAAATCTCTGGCAATTCTGGAAGACATAAGTCTGGAGATCCCGATTCCGCTGGCGCAGACGATCCCTATATTCACCTTCCTCCGGCTTTCCTTTCTGCTTTCCATACGGACTTCAGCCGCGCCAAAATGCACGGCAAGAAACCCGATCTCCGGCTCCGGCACCTCATATCCGTATCGGTCTTCAATTACCCTGGCGACGGTTCTGCAACGATCAAATATGGCCGGATAATCCCGTTTGATCTGCTCCAGCAAAGGATTCTGGATCTTCATACCATTGGCAAGGCGAACCAGAGTGGGTTTTAAATGGGCAATCAGTCCCTGGATTACAAATTCTTCATCCTGCTTCAGTAAATATGCCATGCCGTCGTTATAGCAGTCAATCATTTCATTGACCACCTCCCACAGCTCCCTGGATTCCTCTATTTCACTTTTTGACTTTTCATCAATATTCAGCTGCTGGATCTTAGAGCCTTTGATGTGCAGGCAGATATAGGCACACTCAATTTCCGGAATCTGAATCAGGAATTCTTCTTCCAGGGATTTGGTTATGGTTTTTGCAAGATCATAGTCCTGGTCTTTCTGCAGAAAATCTGACATAATGGGATTCTCTTCAATAATCTCCTGTCGGCGGATCCGGTTTACGGCAATTGCCACATGGATCACCAGACCAAGATAGGAATCCTGGGTCAGATTCAGTATTCGCTTATCTCTTATCCTTAAGATACAGGCAGTCACCCGCTTTACAATATCATCATCCAGGATTCTGTAAATGTTTCTCTCACTCTTATTTTGAATTACATTTAAAACGGTCTGGTTTCTGTCTTCATACATCCCCTGTATCATCTCTGTATGAATGTTTTCATCGATAAAAACCCGGAGGGCCCTGCGAAAATCCCGTTCACTGCCCTCAATAAACACACCGTATCCCGGTTTTCTCTTTATCTCCAGATGATATCTGTGAAACCACTCTTTCACCGCTTCTAAATCCGAGCTGACAGTTGCCTCGCTTACCCCAAATATGTCACTGTAATAATACAGCTTCTTTAACGTCTTATCCTTGAGAATTTCCAGGATCAGTCGCTTCTGGCGTTCGATGCGGTCCGAAACATCAAGGGCATCATCCGCTTCAAGTTCGTCCTTTAAGGCTTCAATCTGAGTCCTGTCTCCTTCCAGCCAGATGCCAGTCCCGGTTTTGGAGCAAAAAGTCAGCCCGTATTTTTTTAATGCCCTTGGAATGTACTCCAGCTCCCTTTGCACGGTTCTTTTGCTGATACGGATCTGGTCTGCAAGCTGCTTTACAGGAACAGGCCCCTGTTCTTTAATCAAAGCCAGAACGATTTGCTGCATTCTGGGCGTAAAATCATTGCCTCCCATCTTATCCACCTCCCATTAACCAGTTCAGGAGTTCCTTATAACCAGACATATCTGTTAAATTGTCCACCGTAAAGCACGGAATATGAATCTGCGGCAAGGTCCGGGCAAAATCCTTCTGGCAGACAACCGCGTCTGCGTCAGCAGGAATCCGGTCAGCGGATACATGGAATACCTCTATACCCATTAAGCCTTCCAGTTTCAGTCTCTTCTTAAAAAGAGCACTGGCCATGGCACTGGATCCCATTCCTACATCGCAGACAAAATATATTTTTGCATGTTCCATTCTCATTGGCATCACTTCATCCTTTTGTTCCTTTTCTGTATCAGCAGAAGAATTCCCCCTGTTTCCCAGCAGAATCAGGCAGGATACAAGGCAGGCCACAGCCGCGGAAATAAAAATTCCCATAACAATCCCCACCCAATGCTTTTTATCCGCCATAATCAGTATGGTAACTATGCTTCCTGGGGAAGCCGGTCCCAGAAGTCCGCTGCCTGTCATCATAAAACAGTAATTCCCCGCGATGCTTCCGGCTATGGCACCGGCCAATAACCGGATATCTGACAGGATATAGGGGAAATAAACCTCATGAATGCCGCCCAGGGATTGTATAATAAGACTGGAAATCATTGTTTTTTTCATATTGGGGTGAACCAGGGCATAAGCAAGAAGAATACCAAATCCCGGTCCGGGATTGGTCTCCAAAAGAAACAATATAGAACTCTCCTGGGTTTTTAACTGTTCCAACCCCAGCGGCAGAAAAAAGCCATGATTGATCCAGTTATTGAAAAAAACAATTTTTAACGGCTCTACTATGAAACTGATAAAAGGGATGATTCCCCTGTCTATCATAAATGATAAACCATTTCCTAAAAATCCCAACAGCCATTCAGCCTCCGGTATCACGAAAAGATAGGCGGCACCTCCCGCAAGCAGTCCTAAAGATGCTAAATATAAGTTGCTAAAGAGCATCTCAAAGCCGGATGGGATCCAATTTTTGATCCGGTCCAATCCATTCCTGCATAGAAACCCGGCCATACTGCCTACCATGACTGACAGAATCATGGAAGAGGCAGGCTCTGCCATAACAACAACAGAAGCGGCAAGGGTGCCGGCTAACCCGCCGACCTCCCCGCCGCACACAGTGCCTGCTTTATATCCCATAAACACCGGAATCACCAAAGATGATAAAATTTTGGACATTTCATACAGGTGTTCATTCTGGAATATGCCTGCCGAAAAGGCTGACAGCAATCCTGCTGTCACAAAAAGAGGTATGCATTCAGCTATCACCCTGCTGTAATACTTCAGTACTTTCCCCGCTAATTTCATCTGTGAAATTCCCCTTTTAAACCCATTATATATTTTGTAAGTATTATAACATGGTTTACAATCAGATGAAAGGCAGTAGTTTCACTATGAATTTATCTATTATCTTTTAATGATTCCACCAGCTGGTCATATTCCGGGGCTGCCATAAAATTTGTTATCAGAACCAGCTGTGCATCCGGATTGCTGTGAGCCGCACGCTCTTTTAATTCCTTATGAGTTACTACGATCTGTGCATCCTGAGGAATGGAGGATACCGGTGAGTGAACCACGGAGATATCTCCAAATCCTGCTGCTGCCAGCTTTTTTTTCAAAACAGTAGCTCCCATTGCACTGGAACCCATGCCTGCATCACAGGCAAATACAATTTTTTTAACACTGCTGCCAGATAATGTATTCATTTCTACCGTCTGATTTCCTTTAGACTCCTGTTTCATCTTCTTAACTTTATCCTTCGATTCCTCTAAATCTCCACCTTTCCCTGTAAACCGAAGCAAAGGAAGAGCCACAAGGAAGGAAACTGCGGCAGCTACCGTAACACCTGCCAGAGTACCAAAGTATCCACCTCTTGGAGTCATTGCCAGAATAGCCAGAATACTTCCGGGAGATGCCGGTGAGATCAATCCCACACCCAGGATCTGGAAAACAAAAATACCACTGGCCCCTCCTGCAATAACCGCCAGAAGTAAAAGAGGATTCATCAGGATATAAGGGAAATAAATCTCATGGATTCCTCCTAAAAAGTGAATGATGATCGCGCCGGGTGCTGAGCTCTTGGCAGATCCTTTACCCGCGATACAATATGCCAGTAAAATGCCAAGTCCCGGTCCCGGGTTTGCCTCCAGAAGAAAGAATATGGATTTCCCCACTTCCTCTACCTGCTGGATTCCCATAGGAGAAAGAATTCCGTGGTTGACGGCATTGTTTAAAAACAGAACCTTTGCAGGTTCAATAAATACGCTTGCCAGAGGCAGCAGTTTATGATCCACAAAGAACCCGACCCCTGATTCCATCACCCGGTTCAAAACCTCTACAACAGGTGCGACTCCCTTTAAGGCAATTGCAGTTAAGATAGCACCGATAATGCCCAGGGAAAAGTTATTAATCAACATCTCAAAGCCGGCAGGGATCTTTTTCTCTATTTTCCGGTCAAACTGCTTAAGTACCCAGGCACTGACCGGACCTACGATCATTGCCCCCATAAACATTGGAATACTGGATCCAACGATCACTCCCATCGCTGTGATTGCTCCGATTACGCCGCCTCTCTGGCCATAAACGACTGTACCCCCTGTATAGGCGATTAAAAGTGGCAGAAGCATGCTGGCCATAGGAGAAACCAGTGCTCCGATGGCTTCATTGGGATACCAGCCCGTTGGGATAAACAATGCCGTAATCAGTCCCCATGCAATAAATGCACCGATGTTCGGCATTACCATACCGCTTAAAAAGCGGCCAAATACTTGTACCTTCTCTTTCATTTTACATACCCTCACTTTATGATATAGAATTTACTGTGTGATCCGTGGAAGGTATGATTGGCCAATCAATTCCTTTTCATAGCCCTATTATAATCAATGTGAGGTTTAAATTTCAACACGAAGTAACTGGGATTTGGCGCTAGTTTTAGCGCCAAATATTAAAAACCATAATCAGTGGTCTGTTGATCCATAAAAAAAGATGCCGCTTCCAGCTGTAAATCAGCTGTCTGGCGGCATCTTTCTCATGTTATAATTATAAATATGCTTTTAAAAGGGAAACCTTATCAAGCTTCTCCCATGGCAGATCTAAATCGTTTCTTCCAAAATGACCATAAGCAGCAGTCTGCTTATAAATCGGACGGCGTAAATCCAGCATCTTAATAATTCCAGCCGGACGTAAGTCAAAGTTTTCCCGGACAATCTCAACCAGCTTTTCATTGCTTAGTTTACCGGTTCCAAAGGTGTCAACCATGATGGAGGTAGGGTGAGCAACTCCGATGGCATAGGACAGCTGAATCTCGCACTTATCGGCAAGGCCTGCTGCCACAATGTTCTTTGCAACGTAACGGGCTGCATAAGCGGCTGAGCGGTCAACCTTGGTGCAGTCCTTTCCGGAGAATGCGCCGCCGCCGTGACGTGCATAACCGCCGTAGGTGTCAACAATAATCTTACGACCAGTAAGACCGCTGTCTCCATGAGGTCCGCCGATTACGAAACGTCCGGTAGGGTTAATGAAAAATTTAGTATGATCATCCACCAGCTCAGCAGGAAGGATCTCATCAAATACATATTTTTTAATGTCTTTGTGAATCTGCTCCTGGCTGACATCCTCATCATGCTGGGTAGATAATACTACAGCATCAAGGCGAAGTGGCTTGCCGTTCTCATCGTATTCTACTGTCACCTGGGTTTTTCCATCAGGACGAAGATACGTTAAGGTTCCGTTCTTACGAACTTTTGTCAGCTGAAGTGCAAGCTTATGAGCCAGTGCAATGGGATATGGCATATATTCTTCTGTCTCGTTGCTTGCGTAACCGAACATCATACCCTGGTCTCCGGCTCCGATTGCATCGATTTCTTTGTCTGACATCTTGTTTTCTTTTGCTTCAAGGGCACGGTCTACACCCATAGCGATATCCTGGGACTGCTCATCAAGAGCAACAATCACACCGCAGGTGTCACAGTCAAAACCATACTTTGCACGGTCATAACCAATTTCTCTTACTGTTTCACGGACTACTTTCTGAATGTCTACATATGCCTGGGTTGTGATCTCACCCATAACCATAACAAGACCGGTGGTAGTACAGGTCTCACAGGCTACCCTGCTCATGGGGTCCTGTTTTAACATCTCGTCAAGAATTGCATCTGAAATCTGGTCACACATTTTATCCGGATGTCCTTCAGTAACGGATTCTGATGTAAATAATAATTTTTCCATGTTGTCATTTCCTCCTCTGCTTTACATGGGGGAATAACAAAAAGAAAAGTCCGCAGCAACGCGGACTTGATTCATATTTGTATCAAATCCTCTTATTGCTCGATTTCTCGCTCAGGTTGGCACCTTCCGGACGTTTTTTATGGTTAGTAACCACAAAACCGACTGGGGTTGCCGTGACTTCACAGATCCTTTGTATCTCCATCACTCTGAATAAGGGATATTACGACTTTTCATTTGTTATTCAATTTTTAGCAGTTACAATACCTGCTTTTTCATTTTACTTCAATAACGGGCATATGTCAATAGTCCAGTATTTTTTCTGTCAGGTCAGTCCCAGAGCTTTTCCGGGTATAGACCAGCGGCTTTAAAACCTGCAATTGCGTCCACTACCGTCTTTTTATCTTCCTGATAAGTGACACCATACCAGCGGTCTGTACTTTTTAAAACAGTTACTTCTGCTTTTTCTTCTTTTAGCAGTTCATCTACCACAAAGGGAAGAAAGTATTCGCATTTAAGAGGATTCTCTTTTAACTCTTTGTTTAAAAAGACGGGGAATCGTTCTTTCAGCTCCGTTAATATACTTCTGGTAAATCCCCATAAATTCATGGATACAAGAGTATCTTCGGAAAGACCGGTCCAGGTTGCACCATCATCTTCCGTAAATTCCGCCTTCTCTCCATGTTTTTCTATTCTGGTCCTCTCACAGATATCGGTGAGCAGTCCATGTTCCGAAACCGTACATACACCTCTTGCAACATGGCCGTTCTCTGTCAGTGTGTTATAGAGCTTATAGCCAACCATGGAAAACTGGTATTTATTCCCGTCCTGAACCTGGGATAAGAAGTTGAAAACAGATTGAAAAGCACTTTTTCCATAATAATCATCAGCATTAATCACGGCAAAAGGACCATCAATCACTTCCTCACAGCAAAGGATTGCATGACCCGTTCCCCAGGGTTTTACCCGTCCGTCAGGCACCTCAGATCCGTCAGGCAGCTTAAAAAGCTCCTGATAGACATATTCCACCTTTACGTGAGCTGCCATACGGTCACCGATATGTTCTTTAAACTCTTTTTCAATGGCTTTCTTAATGATGAAAACCACCTTTTCAAAGCCTGCCTCTACTGCATCGTAAATAGAAAAATCAATAATCTTGTTTCCATGGGCATCCACCGGATCAATTTGTTTTAATCCGCCATACCGGCTGCCCATCCCCGCTGCCATAATAACAAGCACCGGTTTCTTCTTCATTTCCATAGCCCCATCCTCCTGTCAAGCAAAACGGCGGGGAAGCCCCCGCCTATCCTACTTTTAATTTAAATTTCTGAGCTTCTTTTTCTGAGTCCACTTTTTCAATCATGGCTCCCAGACCCTGAAGCTTATCTTCAAAGCATTCATAACCTCTTTGTATATAACCAATTTCATCTACTACCGTATATCCGTCTGCTGCAAGACCGGCAATCACCAGTGCTGCCCCTGCACGTAAATCAGGCGCGTTCACAAATGCTCCGGTTAAACCGGTTACGCCGTCAATGACTGCTACGTTTCCTTCCACCTTTACGTTGGCACCCATGCGGGAAAGCTCATCCACATAGCGGAAGCGGTTCTCAAATATACTCTCAGTTACCACACTGGTACCGCCTGCCAGAGCAAGTGTTACTGCCATCTGAGGCTGCATATCAGTTGGGAATCCCGGATAGGGAAGTGTTTTAATATCCGTATGCTTCTGATTGGTTTTACCTACTACACGGACTGCGTCGTCGAATTCCACTACTTCACAACCCATCTCCAGAAGCTTGGCCGAAATGGCTTCCAGGTGCTTTGGAATTACATTCTTCACCATGACATCTCCCCGGGTAATCGCTGCTGCACACATAAATGTACCAGCCTCAATCTGATCAGGAATAATGGAATATTCTGTCCCGTGTAGTCTGGAAACGCCTTTGATTCGGATGGTGTCGGTTCCTGCTCCCTTAATATTGGCGCCCATACTGTTTAAAAAGTTAGCCACGTCAACGACGTGAGGTTCCTTCGCCACGTTCTCTAAAATGGTCTGTCCTTCTGCAAGAGTTGCCGCCATCATAATGTTGATGGTTGCGCCTACGCTTACCACATCAAGATAGATATGACTGGCTACCAGATCGATGGCATGAGCGATTACTGCTCCCCGTTCAATCTTTATGTCCGCACCCAGCGCACGAAAGCCCTTTAAATGCTGGTCAATTGGTCTGCTTCCAATGTTACAGCCTCCCGGAAGAGGAACCTGTGCACTTTTGTATTTGCCAAGCATGGCTCCGATAAAATAGTACGAAGCTCTGATTCTGCGGATATATTCATCATCAACCGATACTTCACGGATTGTCTGTCCATTAATGCGGACCGTATGTCTGTCTATCCGCTCTACTGTGGCTCCGATTTCCTCGATTGCTTCCAGTAATACGTTAATATCTCTTACATCAGGCAGATTATCAATCAGCACATCCTCATCTGTCATGATAGCTGCTGCAAGAATTCCCAAAGCGGCATTCTTGGCTCCTCCAATGGTCACTTCGCCGACCAGGGGATTACCGCCTTTCATAATATACTGCTCCATTTCACACCTCTGACTATCCTTTTATCTATTACAATTCTCTTAATTTTTAACATTCGCCTTTCATGATTATAACATATCTTACGGATTTGTAAAGAGAACGCATTTTCTTATTCCATTATTACTCCGCAGATAAAATCATTTCCAAGGCCGGAGAAGTAAGCAGAGGCATCATTTAGACCCATTTTCTGACTATCCTTCGTTTCCGGATTATATAGTGTGACATTATACTGGTCATAGCCTGAGATAAGAACATACCCTCCCTGACCTGTGTAGGCTGCAACCGGACACCCCTGGCCGATAAAATAAAGAATCTGATTTAAGGTGGCGCCTCTGGCATCAATCATAAAGACTCCATCCATTAATCCATCATCTTCAAATGCTGACAGATTCCGATTAAAAGCTGCGCCTTTCTTTAATGGATCTTTCATGGTTTTAACAGGAGGCCGGTTCACCCGGTTCCACAGAATCTGCTGATTCTGGTCAGTTACAATCCCCATTTTATCATAGGCAAGCTCAAGCGCCTTAATAAAACTTCTGCTGCTTCCCAGATAATGACCTCCTGCATAGGCCAGATATCTGTTGTCCTGATTCTTAGGACGGCTCTTTAATTCAACCACCTCGGTTGTTTCATAGGCTACCTTCTTTGGCACTGCAATGGTTACATCCCGGCTGGATGCTTCCTGATCCAGCTGTACAAAATAAATCTTTTTGCGGTCCTCGGAAGCGTACCAGCCGATTCCCTTTAATTCTTCATTGGAAATCTCCTGGTTACAGACAATGGTATCCTGCCTGGAGACCGAGTAGGACTGGCTGTCGTTTTTAAGTACCTGGGTTAAGTGAATCCGGCTTCCATCTACCGTCACATCTGCAATATAAGTCTGATCCTGCTCATATTTCTTAACAATTGAACCGCTTTGATCCATAATCTCAATCCGGTACATGGGAGCATCAAGAACCCTGCCGTTTTGAGTCCAGATATCGCCGTTTTTCGCAATTCCATATATGAAATCATCGCCTACAAAGCCCAAAGGACGAAAACGATTGTCCTCTCCTCCGCTGATTTCTCTTTTAATTCCGGTATCCAGATCCATCAGATGAATCACGCTGGCACCGAAAACGTCATTTCCTTCCTGCCATGCAAAATGGCGCTCTGTACTGCTGACCGCATAGCCTCCCTCAGAAACAGAATCTGCCAGTACCATATATTCGTTGCTGTTTAAATCAATACCATAAACAGACCTGCCAGCCATAAGATAGAGCATTCCATTGGTTCCTAAATGAGAAAGCTGACCCACTTCTTCTTTCAGCATCTCAAAGGATGAGGTAACCGGTGTAAAGAACCGCTCCCCTATGGCATTCTCACCACTGCTATACCTGTAGAGAGCAATACCCATACTCCCTTCATGTATCCCCCGGTTCATATATCCGTAGACAAGAAAATCCACATCGCCGTTGTCACTTACGGAAAGAACCTTGATGTCATGCTGGTTGTAACCACTGCGAAGGCCATCATCGGTTCCGCTTCTGAATGAAAACACCTTCACTGCATGACCCTGTTTCTGATCGTATGTCCATAAATCCCGATTAATACCATAAGCAATACAATTTCCGCCAGGGCTTTTCTTTGTCTGTACTTCATCTGCATTGGTGATCCCAAGTGTGATCCGTTTTCCAGAAAACAGTTCCTTCTGTCCGGAAAATATCTGATTGGTATTCCGTTCAAAGTCCATCAGATAAATGCGTCGGCTGTCCCATTTCATCGTGTAGGTATCTTCCACCTCATACAGCTCTGAATCTACTCCTTCACCAGCCCTCTCAGCCTGGTACTCCAGACTGACACTGCACATCACACCATCCAGATCTTTCAGAGTGGTTCGGATTTCTCCAACTGGTTTCATAGTCATTCCGCCCCAGGTGAGCTGGGAAAAACTGGACCGTATAGAAACATGACCCAGAGAACTGTTATCTTCCGTATTACTGGTCTCCAGATAAGTAGTCAGATCTCTCGCCTGATCATAGTTAAATGTCTTGGTTGTAAAATCAACTGCAAAATCAATCATATCCTTCGCATTGGTACTGTCTGTCCACATGATCCGGGTGTAATAATAAAGTGTTCCGTTATCTGAAGTGTCCAGTGTAAGAACCAGTATATATTCCTTATCTTTTGTCAGAAGGTTCTGTATGGGAAGAGATGCCTTTACGACGCCTTCTTCCTGGTCCCATTTGCTTAGGCTGGTGCGCTCCACAAGGCGGCTTAAATCAAGACTTCGCACTTCATACTGTATCCCGGTTATGGTGCCGTTATAATCTGCAATCCCAAGGCTTAAATTCCGGTCCTGGGGAAGTACGGTAAGGGCCTCCCTTGATACAGTCTGTGCCATATCCTGAACATATCCATGAAGAAGATTCATCTTTCTGCCGTACATGTCCGCATACACAACAGGAATGGCTGCCTCATCCATGGAGGTATATACCATTACATCATTTTTTTCTGTATTTCTCTGATTCCACATAAAATAAACTGCGATAGCCATTACGAATACCACAGATAAAATTCCAATCTTTTTAGCCAAACGATTCATATAAAACATCCTTTATTTTCCCAGTTTTGATCTTCTTTATTGTAAACAATAATGAACAAAACTACAATGAAAACTTTCTTAAACATTCGTTAAATGGTAAATTTCAAGCCATCATACACCCCCTGATTCAGGACTCATTGTTTATTTATATATTTGATAGAAATATTTTTGGGCCGCTTCTACCAGGTCATACTGTCCTCCTGTTGAACTCCAGTTTACAGCAAGACCTAAGAATGCAGAAGCAAAACAATATGATAATTCTTCAGCTGAAGCATTGGGATCAATCTCCCCTGCCTCCTGTGCTTTATGTGTATATTCGATAACCATATAACGCAATCTGGTCAAATTAGGGTCAAAATTATTTAACTTAAAGCTGAACATTTGGTTTTGCTGTTCTATATCTATTTTAATCAGATTTTTTAGTATATCAGTATTTAAATTTGCAATCCCTCTTACAAAAATTTCTTTGACTTTCCAACATTTTTCCAGCCATGTTGTTTCCTCATCCATTTCCTTTAGTGAAGTTTCTATATTCTCATCTACTAAAGAGAAGTAATCCAGAAGCAGAGTATTCTTAGACTGATAATGATAATAAAATGTCCTCTTAGTAATTTTGCAGGCTTCACAAATTTCATTGATAGTCACATTATCAAAACCATTCTTCATAAAAAGTTTAATTGCATTATTTAAAATTGTATGTTTTATATTTTCTATCAAATTTATCCCTCCGGTATATATAAACCTTTGCAGCAATCTATTTCTTACGCAAAGCATTATATCACACTTTTAATGATAAATAAAATTATCTTTGACAAAACATTGACACACAGTATACCGCGGTATACAATAGAGGTATACCGCGGTAACAAAATTAATTACTGCTTATTAAGAGAGAGGTGTTTTTTATGAAAGGTGACATGAATGTATTATTTCAGCCTATGAAAATAGGCACTATGGAAGTGAAAAACAGAATAGCAATGGCACCAATGGGTTTACATTCAAAAAATCCAGACGGAAGTTTTAATCAGGATGCTATTGATTTATACGTTGCACGTGCAAAGGGAGGAGTCGGACTAATTGTAACAACAGGTATTGCCTGTCAGAACAAACTGGATGCAATGCGTGCTACATTAGCTACAGCTGGTGACTCTTATATTGAATCCAACAAAAAGCTAACCGACGAAGTACATAAGTATGGCGCTAAAATTGTACTTCAGATTGCAAACGGAGCAGGCAGAAATCGTAAAGACGGTCTTTTTATGGATAATGATCCTATTTCCTCATCAGAAAATCCCAATGTATGGCATCCCGAAATTATGCACCGTGCATTAACAACAGAGGAAGTTCAATTTCTAATACAATCTTATGCCGATGGTGCTTATGTTGCAAAACAGGCAGGCTTTGACGGAGTGGAAGTTCATGCGCTTCATGAAGGTTACTTAATGGATCAGTTTTCTATGGAATGTACCAATTACCGTACAGACCAATATGGCGGAAGCTTAGAAAACAGGCTTCGCTATGCTACAGAAACAGTACAGGCTATAAAGGAAAAATGCGGAAAAGATTTCCCTGTTTTAATAAGATACAGTGTTAAGAGCTATATGAAAGGATTTGGCATTGATAAAGGTGCTCTTCCCGGGGAGGACTATGTAGAGTTTGGACGTGATTTAGAAGAGAGTGCTAAAATAGCAAAGATGCTTCAGGATGCTGGTTATGATGCTTTAGATTCAGACAATGGAACATATGAATCCTGGTATTTTGCACATCCTCCAGTATATATGCCAAAAGCCTGTAACCTGGCTGATGCTCAGTATATAAAGAAATTTGTTACTATTCCTGTAATATGTGCAGGTAAAATGGATGATCCTGAAATATCAGCGGAAGCGGTTGCCAGTGGGAGTATTG
>SVDT01000090.1:0-2826 GCA_015057775.1 Paenibacillaceae bacterium
CTGGAGTGTTTAAAGAGTTACATTCAGATAAATATAAAGATATGAGGTGATGGTGGCGGAGTTAGGCAGATCCCAAGAAGACTATTTAGAAGCAATCCTGATTTTAAAAATGAGAAAAGGCGAAGTACATTGCTCTGATATAGCAGATTTTATGAAGTTTTCCAGACCAAGTGTGTCCTATGCTATAAAAGAGCTTCGAAAGAAGGAATTCGTGCAAATGAATAGGAATGCAAGTCTTGAATTGTCAGAAAAAGGAAGAGTGCTGGCAGAAAAGATTTATGAACGTCATGAATTCTTTAAAAAAATACTCATCGAAGCAGGGGTGCAGCAAGAGATAGCTGAAAAAGAAGGTTGCTTTATGGAACATGTTTTATGTGATGATAGCTTTCAAAAATTGAAAGAGTATTGGAACGAAAAAAGTAGGTAATAAATACACAGGTGCATACGTCGCTATGGACGAGTGCACCTGTTTGTAATGATGATCAGTGGACTTTGTATTTTTATTAAAGGATAAGGCAAAAGATGAATGAAAGACAGATAACGGATTTTTTTAATTCAGAGGTACAAAAGACAGTGCGTGAAGACGGCTGTTCTGTATATAAGATGCAAAATGAAACTGGTGAGGGCGTAATTACACGATACGAAATATTTCATGGCATTGAACTATTCTATAATGATTTTCATATGAAAGACGGACAAAATGAAAATAAACTTCCACACCCTGATGTGCTTGAAATCAATCATTGCAGAGAAGGAAGATTTGAGTGTGTTTTTAGTAATGGTGATTGTCAATATGTTGGAGCAGGTGACCTTGCAATCAATCGACTGACAAATGAAACCATATCTACCACATTTCCATTCTCTCATTATCATGGAATTTCTATTACAATTGACTTGAATGAAGCAGTAACCACATTAAAGCAGGTTGAAAATGTGCTGGGTGGACTGCACATTGATTTGTGTCAGATCGGGGAGCGGCTTTGTAAAAAAAATACTTGTATGGTCTTGCGAAGTCATAACTATATTGAACATATATTTTCTGAGTTTTATCGAGTAACTCCAAAAATGATAGCCCACTATTTGAAAGTTAAAGTATTAGAGCTGCTTATGTTTTTGAATGATGTCCAGGTTTGTGAATATGAGGAGGAACGTCGATATTTTTCAAAGAATCAGGTACAAGTGATAAAACAAATGCAAGCATACATGATTTCGGACTTACATAGGCATTACACATTGAAAGAACTTTCCAATAAATTTGATATTTCTCTTACTTCCATGAAAGTGTGTTTTAAAGGTGTTTTTGGGTGTTCTATCTACTCTTATATGAAATCATATCGTATGCAGGCGAGCATACTTTTATTGCGCAGCACCACACAAAGCATTACAGAAATTGCCATGAAAATGGGCTATGATAACCCAAGTAAGTTTTCAGAGGCGTTTAAAAAAGAATTTGGAGAATTGCCGTCCGAATATAGAAAGAAGTTGTCTAAATAGTGGGATAATGGTCCGTTCAGAGTGGCGAATTAACCTATAATTGTTTAAACTTTTATCTGCGAGAGCGGATGACTTTCGAGCGCTATAATGCGCTCCTTTTTTTGAATGCAGGTTAGCTTAACCTAACTAAAGCGAAGGAGGTGAATGTACATGAAACAGAGTATGAAAATATATATTCTAAAAAAACTGATTGAGTTGATATTTACATTATTTTTTGTGACGCTGCTTTCGTTTCTATTGATGCGCCTCTCATCCGTTGATCCAGCAACTGCATATGCGAAGCGAATGATAGGAAGCCCAACAACAGAACAAATCGAAGCAATACGGATACAGTTGGGATTTGATAAACCTTTACTGATTCAATACGGATCCTGGGTAATTGATTTACTTCACTTTGATCTTGGGACATCACTGGCAAATGGACATGAGGTCTGGAAGGATATTGCAACAGCTTTTCCCAAAACACTTGGAATTGTTTTCCTGGCATCCATATTTCAAATTATTACTATTATTGTGTTGAGCTGTACCACATATTTGTTACCCTGGAAGATTCCCCAAAAAGCCCTGCAGATCATTTGTATTTTAGGTGTGTCTGTCCCTTCTTTTTACCTGGCAACGGTATATTTGGATTTCTTTGCAGTAAAAAAATCACTGATTTCTGTGACAGGGAATACCAGTTTTCTCAGTTACATATCGCCGGCACTTTGCATGGGGATATTTGGGGCTTCCTTCTATACTCCAATGTTAATGGATGCACTGGTGCATGAAAGCAGGGAAGACTATGCATTCTATGCCCGTTGCCGTGGGTTGTCGGAGGGCAGACTTTTATTTTACCATTTTCTCCCCAGAGCCGCAGTTGGGCTGATTCCTAACTTCCTGCAGAGTATAGGTCTGGCGCTGGCAAATGCAACTGTAATTGAGCAGATTTTTTCCATACCGGGATTTGGTTATCTGATTGTCAATCATGTGTTGGATCGAGATACGCCTATGATTCATGCAGAGGTGTTTTTCCTTGCTCTGGCAATTGCCTTATGCAATATTGCTGCAGATTTGATACAGTGGGCAATTCAAAGAAAAAAGGAGGTGGCATAAGTGAAAAAGAAGAGAGCAGCACACAGTCTTTCCATTTTAATTCCCATGCTTGTGCTTGTGTTATTTTTAATCGGATATCTATTTGCACCTAATAATCCGATGGAATCTAATCTTTTGACAAGATTTCAAAAACCGTCCATTACGTACCCGTTTGGTACCGATCAATTAGGACGATGTATTTTCTCACGAATTCTTTATGGAGGATGGACAACACTTGGAATCGTGCTGGGCGGATCGATG
>SVDT01000090.1:2836-13965 GCA_015057775.1 Paenibacillaceae bacterium
TTTTTGCGGGGGACAATCATCGGTAGGGCAACAAGCCGTGCAGTAATGAAAGGCAATACTTTAATTGACGGACTCATCAATGCAGTCACAGCAATACCGCCGATTGCATACCTGATTGTATTTATAGGCGCATGGGGGAGTGGAGCGAAAACCACGTTATTTGCGCTGACTGTATCCTATATTCTTCGCTATATTAAACTGGTGCGAACCCGCGTTGATATGGAAACAGGAAAAGCCTATGTTATGTGTGCAATTGCTTCAGGAGCTTCAAAATTACGAATATTGATGATTCATATCCTTCCTAATTTAATTGCAGAAATGATACGCTTTCTCTGTTTATCTTGTGCAGATATGATACTGGCAATTACTGCTTTTTCCTTTATCGGATTAGGATTGGGAGATAGTGTTGTAGATTGGGGCAGCATGATTCTGGATGCACGTGGTGCACTGGTTCTCCATCCTGCCATGATTCTGTACCCGATCGGTGCCGTTATTTTATCCACGCTTTGTTTTAATATTCTGGGCAGGCGCTTGACAGAAATGGAGGTGACATGATGTTGAAAATCAACCAACTAAGTGTAAAGGAAAAATCAGGCCGTCTCCTGTTGGATCAAGTGTCATTGGAGATACCTTCCGGGGGAATTATTGGACTTACCGGCCATAGTGGTTCAGGAAAAACCACATTGCTGCGAAGTATATTTGGAATGCTGCACTCGGACTGTCAAATTAAAGATGGTAAAATTTTCATGGATGACACAGATTTACTTTGCCTGTCCCGCAGGGAGCATCGTGGCTTGTGTGGGAAAAAGATTGGTTTTATACCCCAGAACCCAATGACTGCTTTTGACAGCCGATTGAAAATAGGCTATCAAATTCAGGAGACTTTTCAAAGACGGTTAGAATTGAATCAATCCAATGCAATTGCACTGGCAATTGAAAAACTGGATTTGGTCAATTTAAAGGATACACAAAGAGTGCTGAATGCATATCCTGGTGAACTTTCTGGAGGGATGCTGCAACGAGTGGCTGCAGCCATGTTATTAGGAATGTCACCCAATTATATTCTTGCGGACGAGCCAACGGCTGCACTGGATGAAGAAAACCGTAATCTGCTGTTAGATGTGTTGGGAAAGAAAATGCAGGATCAGGGCATTCTGTTTGTTTCCCATGATGTGGACGCACTCCAAAAATTTTGTAACAATGTTTATGTGCTTGGAGCAGGAAGGGTAATCGAACAAGGCAGTATGGATCAACTATTAACGAAACCGCAAACGAATTGGATGAACCGATTCGCTAGTTTAAGCAGGATTGAAAGCAGAGGTAGATGGGAGTGGGAGAAATTGTAATACAACATGTCAATCAGATTTATCGCAGTGAAAAACAAGGTACGTTTCATGCGCTTTGTGATATTAACATCCACTTGGAAAAAGGTGAAAATCTGGCAATAGAAGGGGAAAGTGGTTCTGGTAAAAGTACGTTGGCAAGATTGCTGGTTGGTATGGAAAAACCCACATCCGGAACCATTTTATTAGATGGTGAAGATATTACACAGTGGAATTATCGTACATGGAAAAGCCATCGTAAAAAGATACAAGCCGTATTTCAGGATTCTTCCGGTACACTAAATCCAGCAAGATCAGCATTTTCTAATGTTGAAGAAGCACTGATTAATTTGACCTCCTATAACCGAAAAGAACGAAAACAACGTATCTATGATTTGATGGATGCTGTCCACATGGATCATAAGATGCTGGATACCCCAGTGCGACGTCTCTCAGGCGGAGAACAGCGCCGCCTGTCGTTGCTTCGGGCTATGGCTATAGAGCCTGATTATTTAATCATGGACGAAGTGACAAGCGGTCTCGATTTGATTTCAACCGATGCCGTACTTACCTTAGTAGAGAACGCTTCAAAACTGCACCGCTGTTCCTGCATTTTTGTAACGCATAGCCGGAAAGATGCTATGCGAATTTCTGATAAGATTGCAATTATGCAAAAAGGAAGGATTGTGGAGCAAGGGCATCTGATAAAAGAAACCTCAACATAGAAAGGATAGAAATAACATGAAAAAAACTTGGAAAAAAACACTTTCGACGATCTTAAGCGGCGTTCTCCTCACATTTTGCCTGGCTGGCTGCGGGCAAAATACAAAAACGCCTGAAGCAGGCCAGTCATTATCCACAAAGGTATTAACTATTTGTACCGCAAAGGAGCTGGACAACCTTACAACTCTAACCATGAATAAAGAAAATAATATTGCCTGCGGTCTCGTATATGAAACGCTGGTGGCATATGAAAACGGTAAGATTGTTCCCAAACTGGCAAAAGAATGGAGCTGGGACGAATCCAATACGGTACTCACATTCAATCTGCAACAGGGAGTCTCTTTTACCGATGGAACGGAATTTAATGCGGATAGTGTAAAAGCAATTTTGGAATTTGATCGTTCTAACTCCAATTTTAGTGGCATTAAGGGTATTTATAATATCCAGAGTGTTAAGGCAATTGATAAATATACGGTTGCTGTTCATTATGAAGCTCCATGCTTCTCCTATTTAAATGATTTCTGCTTTCAGAATGTTGCTGGCATGATGTCACCAAATGCCTTTGAAGCAGGTAATTTCCAGACATTTAAGAATGTTGTAGGAACAGGCCCTTATGTAAGAAAAGAGATGATTTCTGGAGACTGCACCCGCTTTGTTCGCAACGAAAAATATTGGGGGAAAGCACCGTATTATGATGAGGTAATTGTAAAATATATTCCGGAGGCTTCTTCCCGACTACAGGCATTACAGACGGGAGAAGTAGATATGATTTATGGTGCAGAACTAATTACATACGATGATTATAATCAGGCAATTACGTTAAAAGGGATTCGTGGTGAAATAAATGAAGGCAATACGCTGACCCGCAATCTGGTGCTAAATGCTGCCCGTCAGGAGTTGAGTGATGTTAAGGTTCGTGAAGCAATTGCGTATGCAATTAATAAGCAGGAGATCACTGAGGGACTGACTTACGGATATGAAACTCCGGCCACAACCTTATTCAGTGAAGGCGCACCTTATACAGATATTAATTACAACACCATACGAAAATTTGATTTAGACAAGGCAAATGCACTGCTTGATGAAGCGGGCTGGGTGTTAAACGAAAAAACAGGGTTCAGGGAGAAAGATGGGAAAGCGCTGACGCTTAATTACACTTATTGGGCAGACATCTCTCTGGCTCAGGAAATGGCTTTGGCAATCAAAACCCAGCTTGCTAAAACAGGTATCAATGTTGTGACCACCGGACAAGATCAGATGACCTGGTGGACGGAAGGTGTTGCTGGCAACTATGACATTACTACTTGGAACACGGAAGGTTCCTATACGGAACCCCACAAATTCCTTCAGGAAACTCTGGGCGCTGATCCTCATGCAGTTTCTCTGCAGGCATTAGATGATTTTACTGATTATTCTGCTGCAGTTAAGCAGTTTTCTACAACTGCGGATCTTAATGCAGTTAAGGATTCCATTGCCACAGCATTAAACATATCAAATGACAACGTGATTGACCTGCCTGTCTCATATTCAAAAGATCTGGTAGTGTATAATAGTTCTAAAATTGCAGGATACACTTTTTCCAGCGTTCCGCAGTTTTTTGATATCAATAATGTTCTTCCTGTTCAATAATATTTCTCCCTCAACAGTTCACCCCAGAAACCAGTGGTATGTTGATAACAATAAAGCCTTTGAGCGATCATTCGTTCAAGGCTTTTTGTTATTAGTATTTATTCTAGTTTAAACTTTATTCCAGTTCAAACGCCCCCGTATAAAGCTGGTAATAGGTTCCTTTTTGTTCAATCAGGCTTTCATGGGAACCCCTTTCAATTATTTTTCCATGATCCAGAACCATAATCGCATCACTATTTTTTACAGTTGAAAGCCTGTGTGCAATGACAAATACAGTTCTTCCTTTCATCAGGTTATCCATACCTGCCTGAACCAGGGCTTCTGTTCTTGTATCAATAGATGAAGTTGCTTCATCTAAGATCATGGCTGGGGGATCAGCGACGGCTGCACGGGCAATGGAAATCAACTGTCTCTGTCCCTGGGAGAGACTGGAACCATTACCTGTCAGAATTGTTTCATAGCCGTCTGGAAGTCTTGTTATAAAATCATCCGCATTTGCTAATTTTGCAGCAGCAATACATTCCTCATCTGTGGCATCCAGGCGGCCATAACGAATGTTATCCATAACAGAACCGGTAAATAAATTTACATCCTGTAATACTACACCCAGCGAACTCCTAAGAGCTGGTTTTTTGATTTTAGAAATATTAATTCCGTCGTAACGAATCTTACCTTCCATAATATCGTAAAAACGATTAATCAGATTTGTAATGGTAGTTTTTCCTGCACCAGTTGCGCCGACAAATGCAATTTTTTGCCCCGGTTTAGCAAACAGGGAAACATGATTTAGCACCAGTTTATCAGGCACATAGCCAAAGTCCACATCTTCCAGTCTGACATCTCCAGTAAGCTCAGTAAGAGTAACCGTTCCATCCTCATGAGGATGTTTCCAAGCCCACATTTCTGTGTTTTCTTTCGTCTCTATTAAGTTGCCTTCGGCATCCTTTTTCACATTTACCAGAGTCACATAGCCATGGTCCTCCTCGGGCTGTTCATCCATTAACTCAAATACACGGGTTGCACCGGCAAGTCCCATTGCAATCATAGAGACCTGCATAGATGCCTGACCAATGGTCTGGGAAAGCTGTCTTGACATGCCTAAAAACGAAACAATAATACCAATTGAAACAATGCTGACACCAGTAAGACTAAGGTTCGGTGCCTTTAAATAGACCATAAGTCCACCAATGACTGCAAGAAGAACATACATAAGGTTTCCTACATTACCCAGAATCGGCATCAGAACATTTCCGTTCTGGTTTGCTTTTTCTCCGTCTTTAAAAAGCTGTTCATTCAGTTTTTTAAATGCTTCTTTATTCTCTTCTTCATGGCAGAATACTTTAACAACTTTCTGACCCTGCATCATTTCTTCGATAAACCCTTCTTCTTTTGCTAAAGATTTTTGTTGCTGAATCATGAAGGTTGCAGTGATACTACCCAGTTTTTTTGTAATCTTCAGCATCAGGAAGACTACGATCATCACTACCAGGGTAAGCCAGATACTGTAGTATAACATGGTAAGGAACATTACCGTTATAGTCAAAGCAGACTGAAAAAGTGTTGGAAGGCTCTGTCCGATGAGCTGTCTTATGGCATCGGTATCGTTGGTATAAGTACTCATGATATCTCCATGTGCATGGGTATCAAAATACTTAACTGGAAGTGTTTGCATTTTATCAAACATATCTTTTCTTAAATTTTTTAGCGTTCCCTGTGTGACAATTGCCATGATCTGATTATAGATGATTGATGCAATGGTACCGCAGATATAGATGATGCCCATGGTTAACAGTATTGATGTAAATTTGCCTGCTATCGCTTCAAATCCCTGATTCACTCCAGGAGTGATACATTCATCAATTAACCTTTGAATAAAAATCGTTGCAATGGAAGAGGAGAATGAACTGATCACAATACAGATTAAAGTTACAATTAACTGGATTTTGTAATGTGAAAATAAATAGCGGACCAGGCGGCCGAAGCTGTGTTGTTTATTCTGATTCATGGGTTTTCCTCCTTATTTCCATTAGTCTGTGACTGATAAACTTCCTGATAGATTCCGTTGTAAGCCAGCAATTCTTCATGAGTTCCCTGCTCCGTGATCCTGCCGCCATCTAATACAATGATCTGATCTGCATCTTCCAAAGATGATGTTCTCTGTGCAATAATGATTTTAGTTGTATCTGGAATCTCCTCGCGAAGAGCCTTTCGAATCATGGCATCTGTCTTTGTATCCACTGCTGAGGTAGAATCGTCCAGAATCAGAATCTTAGGTTTTTTCAGCAGAGCTCTTGCAATACAGAGCCTCTGTTTTTGCCCTCCCGAAACATTGGTTCCGCCCTGTTCTATATAGGTATCATATTTCTCAGGGAACTGCTGAATGAATTCATCTGCCTGAGCCAGCTTACACACTCTCACAAGCTCTTCATCACTGGCGTCTTTTTTCCCCCAGCGCAGATTGTCCTTAATTGTTCCGGAGAATAAGATATTTTTCTGTAATACGACTGCGACTTCATCGCGAAGGGATTCCAGATCATAATTTCTTACATCTATTCCGCTGACAGACACCTTTCCCTCTGTTACATCGTAAAGTCTGGAGATCAGCTGGATTAATGATGTTTTCGAGGAACCTGTTCCACCAAGAATACCAATGGTTTGCCCCGATTTTATTTCAAGATTGATATTCATCAAAGCGGGTTTCTTACTTTTCTTTGAGTATCTGAATGAAACATTTTCAAACTGTATGCTTCCGTTTTTTACTTCCGTCACACCATTATCAGGGGAGGTTAGCGTACTTTCATGATTTAAAACCTCACAGATACGATTGGCAGATTCTGTAGCCATGGAGCAAATAACAAAAACCATGGACAACATCATAAGAGAGGAAAGAATCTGTACCCCGTAGTTAATTAGTGAAGATAGCTGTCCCGTAGTTAATTCGGTTGCACCGCTGTTAATAATTGTCTTAGCTCCAATAAGGCTTACAAGAAAGATTGCAAGGGAAATACAAAACATCAGGATTGGATTGTTCAGAGCAATTATTTTCTCTGCTTTTGTAAATTCTTTGCACACATCAGCGGCTGATTTATGAAAGTTCTCCTGTTCATAGTCCTCTCTTACGAAAGATTTCACTACACGGATTCCTTGTATATTTTCCTGAACAGAATTGTTCATAGCATCATATTTTTCAAAAATACGTTTAAATATAGGGGATACTATAAATACAATTGAGAATAATGCAGCTGCTACAATAGGAATCATAATTAGAAAGATAAGGGACATTTTCACACTGATGGTCAGACTTATAATGACTGAAAAAATAAGCATAAGTGGTGTTCTTACTGCAATTCTGATAATCATTTGATAAGCATTCTGCACATTGGTCACATCCGTTGTCATTCTTGTGACCAAAGATGATGTGGAGAATTTATCGATATCAGCAAAAGAAAAACTCTGTATCTTATAAAAAACATCCTGCCTTAAGTTCTTGGCGAACCCGCAGGATGCTGTAGCACCAATCCTTCCTGACATATATCCAAAGAATAGGGATAACATTGCCATAATAATTAATAGAACTCCATAATGTATGATAGGTATTAATGATGAACCGGTCATTTTGTCAATTAAATTAGCCATCACCAATGGTAACAAGCATTCTAATATTATTTCCAAAGTGATATAGAATGGAGTTAAAACAGAGGCTTTTTTATATTCTCTAATACTCTTCATCAGGGTTTTTATCATATTACTTTCTCCTTTACTTTTGTTTTGTGAGCGAGTATTATTTTATTGAACTATAGTTGATTAGTCAATCATCAATGATTATATTTGGTTCAATAATAAACGATTTTTAGAATTCGTTGATTAACTCATGGGAAAAGAATCTGTTGAATAGAAGATGAGGTTTTTATGAAAGAAGATTTGAGAGTTGTTAAGACAAAAAGAAATATTAAAAGTGTTATGATGGAATTGCTTAAGAAGAAGCCCATAGAAAAAATTACGGTTACGGAACTTGCCTCCCATGCATTGATAAACAAAGGAACATTTTACCACCATTACTCCGATATTTACGATTTATATCAGGAACTTGTGTCGGATTTTATTGAGAACACCATTGGTTCCCTGAATTATTATGAAGAGTTCTTTACTGAACCTGAAAGTTTTTTACAAAAATTTCTTCATGATTTCAGGGAAAATGATATCAAAAAAACTTTTCCATTCTTTAATGAAGGAACTCATAGTCTTTTTTTACCGTATTATGTAACTGAATTACTTTTAGACAGACTTATGTCTGTTAACTATGTGGAAAATACCATTGAAAATCGTGTAAGAGTGCAATGCTGTATTACTGCCGTTACAGCCTCAAAGTCTCATTTTGATGAGTCGTATAATAACATTATTGTGAAGGTTGCAAGTAAGATGATTCATTCTATATTTGATGTAGAAAAGGTGGCTAAAGGGGGCGGGGCTTGTATCATAGAGCAATGTTAAAAGTTATCATTATATAAGCGGTAGTATCCCTGAGGATAATCGCATACAGGGCATATTAGAGGTGCGCATTCTCCAGACATGATATTACCGCACTGCATACAGATCCAAAGTGCTTCAGACGGTTTACAAAACACTTCTTTCTGTACTACGTTTCTTAATAATCCGGAAAATCTTGTACCCTGATTATAATCAATATTGGCAATGCCTGCAAATAGTGCTGCAATATCCAAAAAGCCCTCTTCTCGTGCGGTTCTCGCAAAATCCTGATATAGTTTATTTGCCAGGTTTAATTCATTATCTCTGGATTGCATAAGTGCTTCCTCCGTATTGGGAAGAATGCCTTGATTTAACTGCCTGAACCAGATTCTGGCATGTTCCAGATTGTTTTGAGCGTTTATCTCATAGATATTTCCTATTTCTATATAGCCTTCCTGTCTTGCCACATCAGCAAAGATTCTGTCTCTTGTACTGGCAATAGCTTCCGCATTAAAAGCAATACCTAAATTTTTGTACGTTCTGCTTTCTGTAAAATCCATTTGTACTCCTTTGCCATGTATATGGTATATATCAAAGATATTATTTTTGATTCTATATTATTACTGATTACAAATCAGTACTATTATTTAAAAGGGTATTAATATAATAAGTAAAAGATAATAAATAAGAGAAACCATGAACTCTATAGATATTGAAAGAATTTACAGCAATGAGTATGCAGATTTTCTTATTAGTTTTTGCTCTGACGTATCTATCCTGGAACAATACGAAACAGGTTCCGTTAACATAATAAATTATTTTTATGCGGTTGCCCATCTTCCAGTCAGTATTATGACAGAAAATGTAATATCAAGAATGGGATATGCATCCTTACCATCTTTATTTGGCTTAGTCAGCCAGACGAGCCTGGAGGCATCCGGAATACCTGCTATCCGCAATAATCCCAATTTGAATTTAAGAGGAAGGGGAGTATTGATTGGCTTTGTGGATACTGGTATTGATTATACAAATCCTGTTTTTCAGTACAATGATAAAACAACAAGGATATCCAGTATCTGGGACCAGACGATTATAACGGAAAATAACCAGGAGCATGTGCCTTATGGTACTGAGTATACCAGAGAACAGATCAATGAAGCTCTGCAGACCGATGATCCATTTAGGGTTGTACCATCAAGGGATGAGATAGGTCACGGTACCATGATTGCTGGTATTGCAGCAGGTAACGAAGATATAGAAAACGGATTCTCGGGCGTAGCTCCTGAAGCTGAATTAGTGATTGTAAAACTGAAACCAGCAAAACCCTATTTAAAAGAATTTTTCCGGGTACCAGAGGATGCAATCGCCTATCAGGAAACGGATCTTATTTATGGAATCCAGTATTTAATGGATTATGCAGCCTTAAGAGATCAGCCAATTGTTATGTGTATTGCTGTGAATACCGCACAGTATGCACATGATGGAAGAGGCAGCACAAGCAACTGGCTGTCGTTTCATTCAACCAGGCCGAGACTGGGTATATTAATTCCAGTTGGAAATGAAGGAATTGCAAGGAGACATTTTGGGGGATTTATTACTGAAGAGAGTAATCATAAAACAGTGGAATTGAATGTTGGCCTGAATGAAAGCGGATTTTCCCTGGAATTATGGGGAACAGTACCAAATACTTTTTTTATTGATATTACATCTCCTTCCGGCGAATATATACCAATTCTTGATCTTCGGTTTGACGAAACAAGAGAGATTTCGTTTATTTTTGAGCCCACAACTATTTTTGTAGATTCTCAGCTTGTGGAATCCCAGAGTGGGGATCAACTGATCCTGCTTCGATTTACAAAGCCTACACAGGGCAGATGGAAATTCAATGTATACAGCAAAGGAATTATCCCCATTAATTTTAACATGTGGCTTCCAATGGGCAATTTTATAGGACCGGATACGTATTTTATCAATTCTGATCCCAATATCACACTTCTTTCCTTATCTTGTGCCATTACACCTATATCCGTAACGGCTTATAATACAGCTAATAACAGTCTTTATATAAACTCCGGTAGAGGGTACACACGCGTTAATATGGTAAAGCCGGAGATTGCGGCACCGGGAGTGGATCTATTAAGTCCTTCCTTAAACCATGGATTTGTTTCAGTGACAGGAACAAGTGCAGCAGCAGCCCACGCGGCAGGAGCGGCGGCCCTCATGTTTGAATGGGGGATTGTGAAAGGCAATTATCCAGAAATGAGCACGGAGGATCTTAAAGTCTTCATGATCCGCGGCGCCAAAAGAGAAGCGGACCTGGTATATCCCAACTATGAATGGGGATATGGAAGACTTGATGTATTTAATATCTTCCGTGCACTTATTGTCTGATGTGATTGGAGGTAAAGGGGATGATGCCAGAAGACAGGTTTAAGATAACCAGCAATGACTATATGGATTTAATTATTCAATACAACGGAAATCTTAATATACTGAAGCGGTATGAAAAATATTCTGTGCATATTATGAATCCGGGTTATGCAGGTATTTATTATCCAGTTTCCCAGGACACGTCCCAGCTAATCAGGGATTTTGGTTATTCAGGAATACCCAAGTGCTACACTTTACTAAGTTATGAAAGTCTGGCTGCATCTGGAGTTACAGTATTACGGAGTACATCAGCCTTAAATTTGAGGGGAAATGGGGTGCTGGTAGGGTTCGTTGATACAGGCATTGATTATAGAAATCCTGCCTTTCTTAAAGAAGACGGAACAACAAAAATAGCAGCAATCTGGGACCAGACCATAGATAGCGGTCCGTACCCGGAATTAAGATATACGGCATATTATGGAACAGAATATACGGCTGAACAAATTAATCAGGCATTGAAAAGCACAGATCCTCTGTCGGTGGTTCCCAGCATGGATGTAAATGGTCATGGCACAATGCTGGCTGGAATTGCAGCCGGTTCGGAAAATAAGAGTAATC
>SVDT01000091.1 GCA_015057775.1 Paenibacillaceae bacterium
CAACCTGTATTATGGGAAACGAATCAGGGATCGGGAGTCATTTGAGTATCTTTTTGAAACAGGTGAGCGGCCTCATGCTGCAATCAGCTGCCCTTATCCCGTCAATTTATGCCTGCAGTATACAAAACAGGAGTATCCGGCATATGGAACCGGAGATTACCGGTACGGTGCGTACCGTGTAAAGCAGGAGAACGGCAGCAGGACTACAAACTTTACTTATGCTGACCATAACATTTGCAACGGCAAGCCTTCCATTGAACCTCTTCCCTCAACCTATACGGAAGATGATTCAGAAGCATGCACGTTAACAATCCGGCTTCACGATGATCTTATTGATACAGATTTAATCCTCACTTATACCATATATGAAGAACGTCCGGTGATAACAAGAAATGCCTGTTTTACACATAACGGAACTGAGGAAATTGTACTTTTAAATGCCATGAGTGCAGCAGTTGATTTACCGGAATCAAACTATGATATGATTCATTTATCAGGTGCCTGGTCCAGGGAGCGGTATGTAAAGAGGCGGCCGCTGGAACAGGGAATTCAGTCTGTCTACAGCATGCGGGGAATCAGCAGCGCGGAGCATAATCCCTTTCTGGCACTGGCAGAAAAGACCACCACAGAAGAAAGCGGAACAGTTTACGGATTCAGTCTGGTCTACAGCGGAAGCTTTCTTGCCCAGGCAGAGGTCTGCTCCCATGATACAACCAGGGTTTTAATAGGAATTCATCCGGATACTTTTGAATGGCCTTTAAAAACAGGGGAATCATTTCAGACACCGGAGCTTGTTATGGTATACAGCGATCAGGGACTGTCTTACATGAGCCAGGTATACCACAGACTTTACAGAACCAGACTTGCCAGAGGATACTGGAGAGACCGGGAACGGCCCGTGCTTTTAAATAACTGGGAAGCCACCTATATGAATTTCAACGAAGAGAAGATTCTTTCCATTGCAAGAAAAGCAAAGGAAACAGGGGTGGAGCTGTTTGTGCTTGATGACGGCTGGTTTGGCGACCGCAGCGACGACGACCGCAGTCTGGGGGACTGGTATGTCAATAAGGAAAAGCTGCCGGGAGGCATATCCGGGTTGTCAGAGAAGATCGAAGCCATGGGGCTTAAGTTTGGTTTATGGATTGAACCTGAGATGGTCAATAAAAACAGCAGATTCTATGAGGCCCATCCAGACTGGATTATATCCGCTCCAGGGCGTTATGAAACACCCAGCAGACAGCAGCATGTCCTGGATTTTTCCAGAAGTGAAATTGTGGATTCCGTTTACCAGATGTTAAAAGATGTGATAGAAGGCGCAAAAATATCTTATATCAAATGGGATATGAACCGTTATATTACAGAATGCTTTTCACGTGGCGCAGGTAAGGATGAGCAGGGAATGGTGATGCATAAATACATTCTTGGAGTTTATGATCTTTACAGCCGCTTAATTCATGATTTTCCACAGATTTTGTTTGAGTCATGTGCCAGCGGAGGAGCCAGATTTGATCCGGGATTGCTTTATTATGCACCTCAGGCGTGGTGCAGTGATAATACAGATGCCATTGACCGGTTGAAAATTCAGTATGGAACCAGCATGGTTTACCCTGTGTCCAGTATTGGAGCTCATATATCAGCTGTTCCCAATCACCAGATTCACCGGATTACACCTTTGAAAACCAGGGGAAATGCAGCTTTCTTTGGTGCCTTTGGATATGAGCTCGATTTAAATCATTTAAGTGAGGAAGAAGTGCAGCTGGTAAAAGAGCAGATTGATATTTATAAAAAAAATCGGAAACTTTTGCACCAGGGTACCTTTTACCGGCTGAAAAGTCCGTTTGAGGGAAATGATACTGCTTGGATGGTAGTATCTGAGGACCAGAAACAGGCAATTGCCGCTTATTATCAGACCTTAAACCCGGCCAATGCAGGATGGCTTAGATTAAAATTTGCCGGACTTGGTGAAGATGTGCTTTATCAGGTAACTGTTGAAGGCGATACTGGGGAGTATTATGGAAGTGAGCTGATGCATGCGGGACTTCCCATAAACAGAAACCGTTTCTTTAAGGAAACAGGTGATTTTGCTTCCCTCCTTTTCTTTATGAATGAAAAAATAATATGAGTAAAAAATATTTAAATATAAAGTCCGGATCCCATTGGTTCGGACTTTATTAATGTAATATTTTACATTATTTTATCTGTAATCTGGTGAAAATGTTGAAAAATATTTCAGCGCATGCTATAATTCTATAAAAATTATGGGTGTTTCCTCATATAACTGAAAAGAGGAGGGTTTCAATGAAGGATTATAATGTGCATTTGACGTTGATTGATCGGATTATACTTGATTCCTATAAGGTTTTACTGGAAGGGCTGGCGGATTATCTGGGCAGTGGTTATGAGATGGTGTTACACAGTCTGGAAGATACGGAGCATTCGGTAATTAAAATCATAAATGGCCACCACACCGGTCGGACAGAGGGGATGCCTATTACGGATCTGGCACTCCAGATGCTGGAGCAGATTAAAAAAGAAGGAGAAAAAGGTTCTATCTCTTATTTTACAAAGAATAAGAAGGGAGAACCCTTAAAATCAACCACAATTGTAGTGAGGGGAGAGGAGAGCCGGATTATCGGTCTTCTTTGCATCAATTTCTATTTAAATACTAATTTTTCTGAGATTCTATCCGGATTTATACCGGACATTACATCCCGTGCCCAGGTAAAGACTGAGACATTTGCCAGTAATCTGGACGAACTGATTTACAGTAAGGTTTCGGAGGTGCGTAACGAGGTGATGGAGGACGACCAGATTCTGCCTTCTCTTAAAAATAAAGAGATTATCAATATACTGTGCCAGCAGGGGGTTTTTACTTTAAAGGATGCGGTGGTTAAAGTTGCGGAGTATCTGGACATTTCTAAGAATACCGTATACATGCATATTAGAAATGCCGGAGTTGTTACGGATAAAGAAAAATGAGCAAAATTTATTCGGGGTATCATAAAGATTAGAGAAATGTCCTGCATTGTTTGTTAAAATAAACAAAAAATAATGCAGGACATTTTATTTTTTGCCGTATCACACAAAAATATTGCATTTATTAAATTTTTATGATAAAATAAATTACACTGATACGAAGAGAAGTAAAAAATATTTTATTCACCAATGAAAGGGAGGTATTGAAATGGAAAAAAGTAAAAAGAAACTTGGACTTGTACCCAAATTAATCATTGCCATCATCATCGGAATTCTGTTGGGACTGTATTCTCCAAGCTTTGTCATCTCCATTTTAATTACAGCAGCAGATTTATTTAAGCAGTTTTTAATGTTTATCATTCCGCTGATGGTTGTTGCATTTGTAACTATGGGTATTGCAGATTTGTCACAGGGGGCAGGTAAGCTTTTAGCGTTTACAGCGGGAATATCCTATGCATCTACGCTGATTGCAGGAAGTGCTGCATATTTAGTAGCCAGCAGCTTTTTCCCAACTTTTGTAAATGAGGAAGTGGTTTCCAAAGTTGCCGCTGCCAGTGACAGGGCCATAGAAGGGTATTTCTCCCTGACCATCACTCCTCTGCTTGAGACTACGGCAGCAGTTGTATTGGCATTCGTTCTGGGTGTATCAATCAGTACAATGAGAGGAAAAGAAATTGGAGACACGCTTTATAATGTATTTAAAGATTTATCTGAAATTATAACGAAGGTATTAAACCGCATCATAATTCCGCTTCTTCCTATGTATATCTGCGGTACTTTTGCAAAGATGACTTATCAGGGAACTACATTTGCAATTATGTCCGTACTTTGGAAGGTATTCCTTGTTGTTATAATTCTGCATCTTCTTTACCTTTTAATTGCATTTACATTTGCAGGAACCGTAACAAAACGTAATCCTATTACCATGATGAAGAATCAGATTCCAGGATATTTAACGGCTATCGGCACCCAGTCTTCAGCTGCTACCATTCCGGTTAATATTAAATGTGCGGAAAGCAACGGAATTTCCGAGGAAATCCGTAACTTCGTAGTTCCGTTATGTGCCAACATTCATATGGCAGGTTCCATGATTACCATTACCTGCTGCGTGACAGCAACTTTATTAATCTACGGAATGCCTCATGGTTTCCTTACACTGTTTCCATTTATCTGCGTTCTGGGAGTTGCGTTAGTTGCATCTCCGGGAGCTCCAGGCGGTTCCATCTTTACAGCCACTCCATTTTTCCCTATCGTGGGAATTCCGGCAGTGGGAGATATTGCCAGCCTTTTACAGGCGATGTATATTGCACAGGACAGCTTTGGAACTGCATGCAATGTATCCGGTGATAATGCAATTAGTGCACTGGTAGAATCATACTACCGCAAATACATTAAAAAAGACAAGTAGAATTACACGCTTTGAAAGGAGCAATTAATATGCCGTCAATCAGTATATTTGATGTGATCGGTCCCAATATGGTTGGACCGTCTAGCTCCCATACGGCAGGAGCCGTAGCCATCGCACTTCTGGTAAAAAAACTGTTTCCTGGCACTGTGAAAGAGGTTGAATTCGTATTATACGGTTCCTTTGCCAGGACTTACAAGGGGCACGGTACAGACCGTGCCCTGCTGGGAGGAATGCTGGGATTTGAAACTCACGATTTGAGAATTAAGAATTCTTTTCAACTGGCAGAAGAACAGGGACTTATATATTCTTTTGTTACCAATGAAAAAGAAACGGAAGTTCATCCGAATACCGTTGAGATCCATTTAACCGGCACAGATGGGGCTTTTATGTCCGTAAGAGGAGTTTCTATCGGCGGCGGTAAGGTAAAAATTGTTAAAATCAATGGTGTCGATGTTGATTTTACAGGAGAGTACTCCACTCTGGTAATCCGGCATTTGGACTATCCCGGGATGGTGGCCTATATCGCTACCTGCTTAAGTGAAAGAAATGTAAACATTGCATTTATGCGTTTGTACCGGGAAAAGAAAGGGGCTACTGCCTATTCTGTAGTGGAATCAGATGAAGAGATTCCCCAGGAGCTGCTTGAAAAACTGCGGGAACATGAAAAAGTTGAAGATGTAATGCTGATTCAGGTTTAGGAGGAGCTATGGATTTTATTTCAGGACAAGAATTACTGCAATTGTGCGAAGAGAACAACTGCCCGATTTCTGATATCATGATTCAACGTGAAATCAGTGAATATGGCGCCTCTTCGGAAGAAATAATGGGGCGAATGAAGGAAGCTTATCGAATCATGAAAGAAGCCTGTCATAAGCCATTAGACGAACCGGTTCCCTCCATTGGAGGCCTTATCGGGGGAGAGGCAAAAAAGGTAAGGGACAGAAGACGTCAGGGAAAATCCATTTGTGGAAGTATGCTTTCCAAAGCAATTACTTATTCTCTTGCGGTTCTTGAGGTGAATGCTTCCATGGGTCTGATCGTGGCAGCGCCAACAGCCGGAAGCTCCGGAGTCCTTCCCGGCCTTTTACTTGCATTGGAGGAGGAGTTTTCCCTTGATGATGAGCAGATCATATCCGGTCTTTTTACAGCAAGTGCCATCGGGTATCTGATTATGAGGAATGCTTCCGTAGCGGGTGCTCAGGCTGGCTGTCAGGCTGAAGTGGGTGCAGCCTCTGCCATGGCGGCAGCAGCAGCAACCGAAATTATGGGCGGAACTCCACAGCAATGTATGGATGCAGCCTCGGCTGCACTTGTTAATTTGCTTGGTTTAGTCTGTGATCCGGTAGCAGGGCTGGTGGAATGTCCCTGTCAGAGCCGTAATGTAATCGGCGCTTCCAATGCCCTGGTCTGTGCGGAAATGGCCCTGTCCGGAATCCGGCAGCTAATACCATTTGACCAGATGGTGGATACCATGATGACGGTTGGACGTTCTATTCCATTTGAATTAAGAGAAACGGCACTGGGAGGGTGTGCAGCAACAGAAGCTGCCTGCGCCAGGACCTGCCAGATCTTTAAAAATTAAGAGAAATAGTATAAGAGAAAAGGATCGGTCTTTAAAGCTGATCCTTTTCTCTTTTCCAATTATTATTTTGCCAAAATAAAATAGTTGCGAGTGCAACTATTTTGTGATATGCTGTTTTTGAATTATTTTGTATATACGTGTTTAAACACCAGGAGGTGAATGAATTGGATAAACACAGAGATATCGGAAAATATATTTCCATCCTCCAAAGGCTGAATAATATGTTTTACGCAAACCGATTATCTTCTTTTCAGATAGGCTGTGGACAACAGTTTTTTTTATTGCAGATTTTTAATCATCCAGGAATGAATCTTCATGAACTGGCATTAAACGGAAATTATGATAAGGCGACAGCCACACGGGCAGTAAAAAAGCTGGAAGAAGAAGGCTATGTGCGGACGGAAACGGAAGAAGAGGACAAGCGGATACGGAGAATCTATTTAACTGACCAGGCGAATCCGGTTGTAGAAAAGACCCAGGAGTGTGTAGATGAATGGGCAGAAATAATCTTAGAAGGACTTACAGGCGCAGAGCGCATAGAAGCAGAACGGCTGCTCATCCGCATGGCGGATAATGCACATCGCTTTAATAGCAGGCAAAAAGGAAAGGAATGACATAATTTATGGAACACAACAAGATAAATCAGGGGGGAAATCCCCTGGGCTATAAACCAATCGGACAACTGCTGATGCAGTTTGCTCTTCCTGCGATTATCGCCATGCTGGTAAACTCAGTTTACAACATCGTAGATCAGATATTTATTGGACAGGGAATCGGTTATTTGGGAAATGCTGCGACTACCATTTCATTTCCCATTGTCACTATCATTTTAGCAGTTTCAACCCTCCTCGGAGCGGGAGGAAGTGCTTATGCCGCCATTAAGCTTGGTGAAAAGAAGGAAGAAGAAGCAGAACGAACTCTTGGTACTGTAACCATTCTTACTCTGGTAGCAAGTGCTATTGTAGTGGCTGCTGGTTTTATATTTCTGGATCCAATGTTAAGGCTTTTTGGTGCAACGGATAATACCATGGTTTATGCCAGAGAGTATACCTCCATTATGTTAATAGGTACTCCGTTTAATATGCTTGGGGTAGTACTTAGCAACATGGCAAGAACTGATGGCAGTCCGTCTGTCGCTATGTATGCCATGCTGGCCGGCGCATTTTTAAATACAATTCTGGATCCGGTTTATATTTTTGTTTTCCACTGGGGCGTTACAGGAGCAGCCATTGCAACCATTACTTCCCAGATCATTTCAGCGGTTGTTTTAGTCATGTATTTTGTGAAAAAAGGCAAAAACATGCGTTATCGCAAAAGCATCCTGCGTGTTGATCCGCAAATATGCCGTCTGGCACTTCCACTTGGAATCTCCAGCGGTATTACACAGATTGCATCAACTATATTACAGGTTGTCATGAATAATTCTCTGGTGTATTATGGTAATCAGACGGCTGTTGGCGGCGATGTGGCTCTTAGCGCCATGGGAATTGTTAATAAGATCGGTATGATTTTAGTCTCCATCTGCCTTGGAATCGGAATTGGGTCACAGCCTATCTTTGGGTTTAATAAAGGTGCAAACCAACCAAAGCGGGTGAGAAAAACATTTGTGGTTGCTGCAGCTGCAGCAACCAGTGTGGCAGTGTTCGGCTGGCTGATCTGTCAGCTCTTTCCGGGAGCCATTTTAAGTCTGTTCGGAACTGAGGATCCTCAGTTTAGCATGTTTGCTGAGCGGTGCTTAAGGATATACATGCTGGGAATATTTGCAGCAGGCTTTCAGGTTGTCAGCACAAGCTATTTCCAGTCAACGGGACAGCCTTTAAAAGCATCTATTTTGTCCATGCTTCGCCAGCTTTTATTATTAATACCGCTGATTTTAATTCTGCCTCTTCAATTTGGCCTTTCCGGGATTTTGTATGCTGGGCCTGCCGCAGATATCATTTCAGCAATAGTGGTCAGTCAGTTTATCGTTCATGAGTTAAGGAAATTAAACAAAGCCTGCAAGGCTTGATGAGTTTTAAGCGGAAGGAGAACGACAGCCGTGAGCCTGAAGATACGAATGACAAAATTTTTAGCAGGATTTGGTAATGCAGAAAAAAAGATGGAAGCGGAGCTTCTGGCTCCGAAACGAGGCGGCAATGTCATTGACCGGGATCATTATAATAAAAAGATCCGGGTGAAGGAGTGGAGTGTGGATGGCTTTAAGGGAGTCACGATCAACGGCAGCTATACCAGCCAAAAGCATATATTAATGCTGCCGGGCGGTGCATATTCCCTGGAACCTTCCAGCCGTTATCTGGAGCTATCAGAATATTTTGCTCTATCCCATCAGATGAAGGTCACGATTCCCTTCTGTCCGCTGTCACCGGAATATACAGCTTTAGAAGTACACCAATATCTGCTTCATGTTTACAGCCGCCTCATTAAGGAGTATAGGGAAGATCAATTCTTTTTTTGGGGAGATTTTTCAGGAGGAGGTTTGGCACTTTCCTTTTTACAGGAGCTTCGGGATAATAAGAATTTACCACTTCCGGTTAAAACTGTGGTAATTTCGCCGTGGCTAGATATCACTCTGGATAATCCATTGATTAAGATAGCGAAAAAGGCAGATGTTCTCCTTCCGGTAGAAATGTTAAAACAAACGGGAATCCGTTACCGGGGCTCCCTGGCTTCCGATCATCCCTTTGTTTCTCCTATCTACGGAGACTGGGACAATCTGGGTAAAATTCTGATATTTTCTGGAACTGAAGATATTATGACCCCGGATTGTGATTTACTTGCAGAAAAGGCGGGCAGTTTTAAGGGAACCGAGCTGATTTATAAAAAAGGAGCTGGCATGTTCCATAATTGGATTTTAACACCCTGCAGAGAGACAGATGCAACATTAGATTTAATTGCTACTTATTTTCTTGATGAGGGGGAAATTTAAAAATGAGGTTCGACCCATGGCGGGTCGAACCTCATTTTGGCTTGTGATGAAGTACTATGAACAAAGGAACGGATTAAAGTTGTGCAAGTGACTGAAGGGCATTCCCCTCAACCAGGACCTCGTAATGTTCCTTGTAGTACGCTTCGGAGGCGTAATCCTGATGAATCTTGGATCCGTACTCTGCAAGTAGATTGCATACCCGGCTGAAGTCCAGAGACTTCTCAGGTGTGTTACGTATTACCAGATAATACTGTCTGGTATTTGGTTTTTTATATAAAGTATTCCTGCCATCATAAACCTGTCCGATGATCTTTGCAGCATCAGAAATTTGATCCAGACTCTGAAAACAGTAGATTCTTACTGAGGAAGCGGTTGATTGTTCTTTTGGTTTCTCTTCTTCCGGCTCTTCTTTTTTGTCTATTCCCAACAGATTTAACAGACCATCAGCACCTTCTAAAAGCTCACTGGCCAGATCTGCAGGCATGGAATCTAAATCCTCGTCTGTTGTTGGTGAAAATTTTGCAAACCTTGTATCTAATTCTTCCGGGTCATCAATTTTAGTGATTACTAACATCACGCTTTCGTTGGATAACGGAATTGCTTCTACCATGAGAGGAATGTCTTCAGCTTCAAATCCCACTTCGTTAGAGGCTTTTTGAATCATCTCGCGGAACAGGTTGCGGGCTTTTTCACTGCCGTAGGCAAGTTCGCCTAAATTAAGGTTTCGGACGCTTAAATCAAAGCTGGTAAGCGTACAACGGATCTGATTTTCATTGATACGTTCTATCTTCATAGGATCACTTCCTGTTCTTTTTAAAATGGTGAATATTTTTTACATACTTCCTCAACATAACTATACTATATATTATAGCAAAAAGGCAATTACTATGTGAAAAAATTTATATAAATTTAAGGTTTATATGCAAAAATACGGGTATCCTATCTAATTACTGGGATTTATCACTTTGAATTATAGCGTAGTTAAAGTAGGGATCTTTATTGTGCCACTACCCGGGAAAAGTAATTGCACATTGAAATGGGATATGTTACCATAGTGACATGGAACAATCGTGTTACAGGGTGTGTTGACCTCATTCTTTGATAGAATGGGGGTGATGCTTATGAAGTTTGACTTTAAAGATCTTATGACCTTTGGTCTGTTCATTTTGGCATTACTTACATTCGTTTTTACGTTTAGTAAGTAGCAATACATAAGAAAAACCACCCTGATACTTGACCGGTACGGGTGGCTTCTCTATCCTAATTCGGGTCAACCCCTTGTGGGCGATTGTTCCTTTTGTATTTCTAATATAGCATATATTCTAATTAGTATCAATATAAACTTATGTTTATGGACTGTGTAAATTTATCTTCGGATTTAATGCTCTGAATTTTTGGTGAAGAGGATAAACGGTGTAATGGCGGCTGATTGTTTTTTATTTTTGCTTTGATGATTACAGGAAAGAATGATATGATTAATTCCATCTTTATGATTTTCAACCAAATTGATAGAAGTCTTTTGAACCGGGAACAAACAGCTGCGGCCATTTTTCCCCAGCGTTACGGGAGGTTCAATTCCGAGAAGCAGGGTATATTCCTTGTATGCTTTGTTCCATTCACTGGTTGAGATCATAATTTCCTGGATTGCATCTGCTCCGTTGGCATGAGAGGTGTCTTGCATTTCAATAATTGGAGATGGATGATATTCACTCATCAAAAAGGGCAGACGAATACTTTCTGGACAACAGAGTGTCCAATTGAGCTTAATTCCATGGTGATCAGTCCTGGATTTTGGACGTGGTTTAGATAATTTTAGGCCATTTTTAAGAAGCTTATCTATATTTTCCTGATACTGTGCGCCGGGTACAGAATCCAAAGCATAATCTTTTAATCCCTCCTGTCCCGGAAGGTAGCGTGCAAGACGGCTGGAATAGGCTGGGTTCTTTAATCCAATAATTTTAACCATAAATCTAAGAAGTATGTTTATGACGCTTCCGTGATTTGTGGAGAACAGTTCCAGAAAAGAACCATCTTTTAAATAAATCAAAGCATTATGTGTCTTACCAGGAACACCTCCCGGTACTACTTGAAACCCCATTTCCCGATATTGCCGGATGGCTGTATCAAGGTGGGGGACTTGAATTAACACATGCCCGATTTTAAATGGGATGTTTTCATTTTTCACAAATAAGACCTCCTGATTTGGGCTTTGGTTAGATACGGCTAACTAAAGCAGAAATAAAAGACCGCCAATAAAAGACGGCAACTTTAAAAGTTTATAATGCTAGTATATAATTTAACTATAAATTATCACTTCTTTTGTTGGTTGTCAATTAAAACAATTTCATTTTCCAATCTCAGTTGTACTGTGACACTATATTTATAAGGGTAGAGGGGCGAGGATTTGCTTTCTGAATTCTTATAAATAGAAAAGAAAATGTAAAAAAATTATAAAAAGGTTGAAAAACGAAGAATATTATATTACAATATTTCCCAAGAGATGATATTGAACAGGCACAAGGAGGTGATTTTAGTAAGCACCGTTCTGTTTGGTAAATATCAACTATGCGGTATCTTGGGAACCGGTCGGGAAGGAACAGTTTTTCTGGCGGTTCATCTTGGGCTTGAAGAATACAGGGCAGTGAAACGTGTATCCAAAAGCTTTCTCAATTATGAACAATTCAGGCGTGAAGCATTGATTTTAAAAGAGCTGCGCCATCCTGGTATTCCCATTTTATACGACGTAGAAGAAGATGAAAGTTACAGTTATTTAATTGAAGAGTATTTGGAAGGAGATTCCTTATATGATCTTGTGAAAAAACAGGGTCATCTGTCGCGGGAGCTGACCATTTTCTATGGAATTCAGCTTGCCAGCATCATTAATTACCTGCATCTCGCAGGAACAACCCCTATATTACATTTAGATTTACAGCCGAAAAACCTGTTATTATGCCATGATACCATAAAACTCATTGACTTTGGACTGGCTGCATCGTTAAAAGAAGCAAATAAACCGGGAGAACGTTATGGTACGGTGGGCTGCGCTGCACCGGAACAATATGAGGCAGAAGCAGTGCTTGATGAAAGAACAGATATTTATGCCATTGGCACGATCCTCTGTTATCTGTACACTGGGGAATTTCCCAAACTGCCTTTTATACCAGCATCGTCCATGGACCCGGGGCTGGCATCAGTTATCGGGCAATGTATCTGTAAAGAGAAGGAGAAAAGGTATTCAACGGCACAGGAGCTTTTGGATCAGCTCCGTCACTTAAAAGAAACGGAAACGGATGCAAAAAAACGTCTGCAATCATCATCTCTTACAATTGCTCTTTCAGGGAGCAAATCTGGGGCAGGAACAACCCATATTGGAATCGGCCTGTCTGTCTACCTTAAAAATCAAGGAATTCCCAACTTATTGGAAGAAAAACAGGACTCTTTTATGGGTTCCAGTCTTTTTAAATTCACGAAAGCAAAGCGTGACAGCTATGGGTTGCTGCATTACAGAAACTTAATTATAAAGCCATATTATGGTGCAGGAGTGAAATTAAAGGATCCACACTTTCGTGTGCACCTGATGGATTGGGGAGAGAATTTAAGCCAGGCGCTTCATATGGTACCTGATGCTGTAATACTGGTGTGTGATGCCAGTATATGGAACCGGGTTCATGCCTTTGAAGCTGTGGAAGAAGTAATAAGATCCGGCATCCCCTATGCCGTCATATACAATCACTGGGCGATTGATAAAAAAATCTGTATTCCAAAAGGCGCACAGGCATCAGTCTTTTTTCAAGCCCCATTTTTCACTGATCCATTTATAGCCAGTCATGAACTGGAGACTTTTTATCAGGCTGTAACCAGTGAGATCCTGGCGAAAACCCGTGGAGGAGGAAGACGGGATTTACCAGTTATGCGCTGGGGGAAAAATGTGATGAAAAAACTAAGGATAAGGGAGCGCTGTCTGCCAGGAAAGGGTTAAACTTCTATGAAGAGATTTGCAAAAAGAGGCTGGAAACGGGGTAATCCGTTTGGTAAAGTCCAGACCCCTGAATTAATAGGTATTATTGGTACCGGAAGAGGGAATGGAGTGACTCATTTTTCAGTCATGACAGCCGGATATTTATCTGGTGTGATGAGAATGCGGTGTGCAGTTTTGGAGTGGAATCATCATGAGTCCTTTTCGTGTATGGGAGCTTCCTGTTCCGGTGGAAAAACAGGTGAAAACCCGTTTCGGGTTCTGGAGACAGATTATTTTGGAAAAGCGGGGATTGATACACTGTTGTTGTGTAAAAAGTCCGGTTATCAGGCTGTAATTGTGGATTATGGGACTGCAAAGGAAGGCAATCTGGAAGAGTTTTTTCGATGCAGCAGGCAATTTGTAATAGGAAGTCTTAGTGAGTGGCAGATTGGTGAGTTTCTTGAATTTGAAAAGAGGGGGATAAAAACGGAGAAAAGCTGGAACAGCCTGGTATCATTTGGCAGTGAAGAAGCAAGAACAAGTCTGGAAAAAAGATTAAAGATTCCGGTGAGAAGAATTCCCTTTTCTATCGATCCATTTTCCATTACTTCTGAGACGATCAGTTTTTACGAGCAATTATTTTAAAATACAAAAGATAAAATGGCGGGGAGATAGCAATATGAGTAAAGAAGACAGCAGTATATGGAAAGAAGGTAAAAGAGACCAGTATCTGGAAGGACTGAAAAGGTACAGAAATAAGGGGGTTCCCATTGTGATTGACGGCGAAGAACTGCCGGAGACAGACTGGGGAAGAATATTTGAAATAAGGGAGGATGACAGCTTTTATATGGCAGACTATGTTCCTAATGAGAATACCGGTAAACTGCAGGAAATCAGATTTGACCGTGTTTATAACCGGTAATTTCAGGGAACATGGGATCAGGGGCGCGTTGGCGGATTCCATCTTCAGCCCGGAGAGAATGAGTTTATGCGCGTCAGGGAGGGACAGGGGAATCAGAATGTAATGAAAATGTAAATTCCAAAAAGAAAGAAGTATGATATAATCTAG
>SVDT01000092.1 GCA_015057775.1 Paenibacillaceae bacterium
ACTACATCTTCTTTCATCCAGACTTTACTGTCGGCTTCGGAGTTACACCGAATCATGCCTTGCGGCTCGTGGGCTATACCACCGGTAGGGAATTACACCCTGCCCTGAAGATTGTTGTTCAATTGGGGTTATAATACTCCCCCATGGAATAAATGTCAAGTGAAAAAGTGAAAATCCCTCCTGCAAACTGTTCTGAAACGTCAAAATCCCCACTATTATTATAAAAAAATTTAAATCATGCTTGCAATTCATACTGTTTTGGTATAGTATGAAATCACAAAGATATGTTAGTAAATACTAACCATTAAATTCCCATTTGGGGAATAAAGGAGGTTGATTGATATATGAGTCATTCATTACTTGAAATTAAAGATTTAATTGTTTCTGTGGAAGATAAAATAATACTAAACGGCATTAATCTTACCATAGGTTCGGGAGAACTTCATGTCCTTATGGGACCAAACGGAACTGGTAAATCCACTCTCGTATCTGCCATTATGGGGGATCCCCGGTTTCAGATTGAAAGCGGTCAGATTCTTTTAGATGGGAAGGATATCACAGAAATGAAAGCAGACGAGCGAGCAAAAGCCGGTGTCTTTCTTTCATTCCAGGTTCCGGAAGAGATTCCGGGTGTCACTTTGGAAGATTTTCTGCGCACAGCGAAAGGCTCCCTTGAAAAACGTCCTCCAAAGATTCTGCAATTTAAAAAGGAACTGAAAGAACAGATGAAAGCGTTGGATATGGATCCCAGTTATGCGGAACGGTACTTAAATGTTGGCTTTTCCGGCGGTGAAAAAAAGAAAACTGAAATTCTACAGCTTCTTATGCTTCAGCCAAAGCTGGCTCTTTTAGACGAAACGGATTCCGGTCTTGATGTGGATGCAGTCCGTACCGTTACAAAAGGAATCCGTGCTTTTAAAAACCGGAAAAACGGGCTTTTCATCATTACACATAATGCCAGAATTTTAGAAGGTCTTGACGTGGATGTGGTACATGTACTGGAAGGAGGCAAAATAGCCTACACCGGCGGTCAGGAACTGATTTCAAAAATTACACAGAATGGCTTTGGTGTTCTGGGGAAGGGAGATGGACTCCATGAAGGACTTTAAGGAAGAAAAAACAAGAGTCGACCAGGCTGACCGGACCATTTATGATGTAAAAGACAGGCTGGATCCGGCGTTCCTTATGGACTCCGGTATTACTCCGGAGATTGTGAATCAGATTTCAAAGGAAAAAAATGAACCGGAATGGATGCGTCTGTTCCGCCTTAAATCATTGAAATTATATAACGAAATACCGCTTCCCACCTGGGGGCCATCTCTTGACGAGCTGAATATGGATCAGATTGTCACTTATGTCCGTCCCAAATCAACCATGAAAGCCAAGTGGTCCGATGTCCCCGACGATATTAAGGAGACCTTTGAACGTCTTGGAATTCCCAAAGCGGAGCGGAAATCTCTGGCAGGTGTGGGTGCACAGTATGACTCAGAAGTGGTTTACCACAATGTCCGTGCAGAGGTTGCTTCCCAAGGCGTAGTCTATACCGATATTGAGAGCGCTCTTACCGGCCCTTACAGTGAAATGATACGTAAGCATTTTATGAAACTGGTACCTCCGTCTGACCACAAGTTTGCGGCTCTTCACGGAGCAGTCTGGTCCGGAGGTTCTTTTGTTTATGTCCCCGCAGGAGTTTCAGTTGAAATCCCGCTTCAGTCCTATTTCAGGCTTAATGCGCCGGGTGCAGGTCAGTTTGAGCATACGCTGATTATTGTAGAGGAAGGTGCCTATCTTCATTTCATAGAAGGCTGTTCTGCTCCCAGATACTACGTTGCCAATCTGCATGCAGGCTGTGTGGAACTGTATGTTGGTAAAAATGCAAGACTCCGCTACTCCACCATCGAGAACTGGTCCAAGAATATGTATAATTTAAACACAAAACGCGCCTCAGTGGAGGAAGGCGGGACCGTGGAGTGGATTTCCGGATCCTTTGGCTCTCATATCTCCTATCTATACCCCATGAGTATTTTAAAAGGGAAGAAGGCACGTATGGAGTTTACAGGCATCACATTTGCGGGAGAAGGCCAGAATCTGGATACAGGTGCGAAGGTTCTCCACGCTGCGCCGGATACCACCTCACATATTTCAACCAAATCCATATCCAGGGATGGTGGCAATTCCACATTCCGAAGCGTGGTAACTGTTACGGAAAAAGCAGAAGGAAGCAAATCAGCAGTTTCCTGTGAATCACTGATGCTTGACAGTATTTCCCGCTCCGATACCATACCGGTTATGGATATCTCCTGTAATCAGGCAGATATCGGCCATGAGGCAAAAATCGGAAGAATCAGTGAATCCGCCATCTTCTATCTGATGAGCCGCGGTCTGTCCGAGGATGATGCAAGAGCCTTAATCGTAGGCGGTTTTGCAGAACCCATCGCAAAGGAGCTGCCGTTAGAATATGCGGTGGAAATGAACAATCTAATTCATCTCGAAATGAAAGGAAGCATTGGCTGAAAGGAGGAACAAAAATATGAATACACAAATTAATCGGCTCCCCGTTCCTACCTGGAACCGGACCGGAGTAAACTGGCTAGATCAAAAAGCACTGCCTCCTGACAGAGAATATTTACAAGGCAGACACCTTCCTTATGACGGCGTTCTTCCTCATGGAATCACTCTGATGGACCATCTCCCCACGGACGTTGCTGAAATTAAAAGTGGTATGGGGGAATGGCTGGATGAATTAATCAGAAATGGCGCAGATAAAACCTGTTACTTATTGGGGGATGGCATTTCCAGTGAACCTGTTATCATCACACAGAATCTGGATCTTACCCAGCCGTTTATCAGAACTCATTTTGCAATAAAAGCAAAGCCGGGAAGTAACATTACGGTCGTTCAGATTAACAGAGGGGATGCAAAAGACGGTGTTGTTGAAAATTTAACTCAGATAGATGCCCAGGCAGATTCCTTTGTCCGCCTTGTCTCCATACAGTTGCTGGGAAAGAACAGCCAGAGCTTTGATGCCGTTGGCGCACGCATTGGAAAAGGTGCAAAAGTAGAACTGATCCGTGCGGTATTTGGCGGAAAGACAGCTGCCTGCGGATCAATGGCTCATCTGGAAGGACAGGGAGGCGGCTACCAGCAGGACACCGCATACTTTACTGATGAGGATCAGATTTTCGACTTTAATGACATTGCCAGCCACATTGGCCGGGAAACAATTAGTGAAATGCATACCGCCGGAGTTCTTTCAGGCCGCAGCAGCAAGATTTTAAGAGGAACCATTGACTTTAAAGCAGGATCTGCACATTCCGTGGGACACGAAAATGAAACCGTTCTTCTGTTAAGCCCCAGTGCCAGAAACAGAACGGTTCCTTTAATCCTCTGCGGTGAAGAGGCTGTGGAAGGACAGCATGCAGCCACTCTGGGCCGGTTTGATGAGAAACAGCTCTACTATCTCTGTTCCAGAGGACTTAGCCTGATGGAGGCAAAGCGTATGCTGGTAGAAGCCCGTTTTATGCCGGTGCTTAATAAAATCACTCAGGACGATCTGCGCCAGGAAATTCTGACTATGATTGAAAGGAGGCTTGATGAACATGAAATCAGTTCGTGATCAGTTTCCCATACTTTCCGTCCCGGAAAATGAAAAGAGACTGATATATTTAGATAATGCAGCAACTTCTTTCAAGCCTCTGTCCGTTTTAAAGGCAGTGGATGATTATTACCGCATGGATAATGCCAATCCACACAGGGGCGTTTACACTCTGGGTGTCCGCTCCACAGATATTCATGAAAACGCCAGACTGACCGCAGCCCGCTTTGTAAACGCCAGCCCGGAGGAAATTATTTTCACCCAGAATGCTACAGAAGCCCTCAATCTGGTCGCTTACAGCTACGGCATGGAGTTCTTAAAAGAGGGTGACGAAATTCTTATCTCCGTGGCGGAACATCACAGCAACCTGGTTCCCTGGCAAAGAGTTGCAAAACACACAGGTTCCAGGCTGGTTTATCTATATCCAGGACCAGACGGGCGGATCACAGAAGAAGAACTGGATCAGAAAATAAACCCACGCACAAGGCTGATTGCCATTGCCCAAGTATCAAATGTTCTGGGTACGGAAGCACCGGTAAAATCCATTGTGAAACGTGCCCGTTTACATGGTGCTGCAGTGGTTTTAGACTGCGCCCAGAGTGTATCCCATATGCCAGTTGATGTGAAAGAGCTGGATGTGGATTTTGCAGCATTTTCCGGTCATAAAATGTACGCTCCCATGGGCATCGGCGTTCTATACGGCAAAAAAGAACTGCTTGATAAAATGCCTCCGTTTTTAAGCGGAGGTGATATGATTGCAAACGTCCATGAACAGACATCTACCTATGCAGAAGTCCCCCGGCGTTTCGAGGCAGGAACGAGAAATGTAGGCGGAGAAGCAGGTCTTGCTGCAGCCATAGAATATATGAACTCCATCGGCTGGGAAACAATTCGTTACTATGTACTCGTGCTGATGGATTAGGGGTGGATAGGTATGAATGCTTTGCCCTATATTACCGTATATGGAAGTACAAACAGCAGTGACCGTCATGGGGTTATCTCCTTTAATGTAGATGGAGTTCATCCCCATGATACAGCAACAATTCTGGATTCAGAAGGAATTGCAGTGCGTGCCGGTCATCACTGTGCGCAGCCATTAATGGAATACCTTGGAATCGGTTCCTGTGTCCGGGCAAGCATAGCCATCTACAATACAGAGGAAGATATTTCGGTATTTTTAAATAGCTTAGGACAGGTAAGGAGGTGGATGGGTTATGGAGCTTAACGCTTTATATAATCAGATTATTGTGGAAAACAGCCGTTCCAATCAAAACCGCCATAAAGTATCTGATGCGACAGCAAGTCTGGAAGGAGTCAACCCCAGCTGCGGCGATGACATCATTCTGGAACTTCGGGTGAAGGACGGAATCATTGAAGATGCAGGTTTTACCGGAGAAGGCTGTGCCATTTCCCAGGCTTCTGCGTCTCTCATGATTGATCTCATTCTTGGAAAGCCGGTAGAGGAGGCCCAGAAACTGCTTCAGACCTTTCTTGGAATGATAAAAGGAGAAATATCAGATGAGGAGCAGTTGGAATTCCTTGAAGATGCAATTGCTCTCAAGGGAATCTCCCATATGCCGGGCAGAGTGAAATGCGCTGTCCTTCCCTGGCATACATTAATGGGAATCCTTGATGAAAAGGAAACTGAGAATAAATAATGACAGCAAAAAAGTCCGGAGTCGGTTTTGGAAGTGTATCCTGAAACCGATTCCGGACTTCTTTATTTTTATTCTATCAATTACTTTTCAGCAAACTTCTCAACAATTTTAAGAAGCAGTTTTACTACCTTTTCCATAGACTGAACCGGAACAAATTCAAATTTCCCATGATAATTGTATCCACCGGTGCAAAGGTTTGGACAGGGAAGTCCTTCGTAGGATAAGCGTGCGCCATCCGTGCCGCCTCTGATCGGAGTAACCAGCGGCTCAATACCCAGATCTTCCATGGCGGTTTTTGCAATGTCGATCAGGTACATATGGGGCTCAATCTTTTCCTTCATGTTAAAATAGCTGTCTTTTAAAATCAGCTCTACTGTCCCGCTTTGATATCTGTGGTTTAAATAATCTGCCACACGGGTCATAAATTCTTTCTTATCTTCAAACTTCTTCTTGCTGTGATCACGGATAATATAATCCAGTCTGGCTTCCTCCACAGACCCACTCATAGAATCCAGGTGGTAGAATCCTTCGTATCCTTCGGTATACATTGGATTTTCCGCTGACGGAAGCATGTTGTGAAATTCCATTCCCATTAAAAGTGCATTTCTCATTCTTCCTTTGGAAGAACCGGGATGGATGCTGGATCCATGGATTAAAACTCTGGCAGAAGCAGCATTGAAGTTTTCGTACTCCAGCTCTCCTAACCCACCGCCATCCACGGTATAAGCAACATCAGCAGCAAATCCTTTTACATCAAAGAAATCTGCTCCTCTGCCCACTTCTTCATCCGGTGTAAATCCAATTCGGATGGTTCCATGAGGAATCTCCGGATGGGCAAGTAAGTATTCCGCCATAGTCATGATCTCAGCCACACCAGCTTTATCATCTGCTCCTAACAGAGTAGTCCCATCTGTAGTGATAATATCCTGTCCGATATATTTTAATAAATCCGGAAAATCTTCCGGGCTCATGGTAAGTCCTGTATCCGCATTCATCAGAATATTTTTACCATCATAATTCTTTACGATCTGCGGCTTCACATTGGCTCCTGAGTATGCCGGTGAGGTATCCATGTGAGCGATAAATCCCAGTACAGGGACTGCTTTATCTATGGTTGCCGGGATGGTAGCATACACATAGCTGTGCTCGTCAATTCTTACGTCTGCGGCCTTCATGGCCTGCAGTTCTTTTACCAGTTCTTCCGCAAGTATCCGCTGTTTGGATGTACTTGGAACAGCATCAACCTCATCCTTTGACTGGGTATCATAGGATACATATTTTAAAAAATGATTGATCACTTCTGACATTGTTAATCGCCTCTTTTTCAATATTTTTCTGGTAACGGCGTATATGAATTCAGCCGGATCCAGTTCTCCTGAAGGTTCTGTATTCTCCGGTAGTATTCTCCAGATCAACCGGAAAAATTACCAGAAAGGACCATTTGGATTTCCTTATTATACCATAAGGCGCTTTTAATGTCTATGCAGCCAGATAAACCATAATTGTAATTGTATTATCGGTTTCTATTCTATTTCATCATCATTCACTGTAATCAATTTAGAATTATCTAAATATTCACCCAGCATAATTTTTACACCAGACTCCTTTAAGAAAAACATACTATCCTCTTTTAATATATTTTTTATTATAGAGATAATCCACGAATCCGCTATACTACGAAACTTTTGCTGCAACTGTATTAACATATCATTTATTTCATGCCTTAACACCCGGGTCTGCTTATTGAATTTTTCAATGATTTCTTTTTCAATGTTATAATAACAATCAAATATATATTTAAAATCCCATAATTCAGTGCAATCAATTTCTGAAACGCAGTCTCTTGTATCGTAGAAATCGATTCTATAGCATGGAGAGTGATCAAGGAAGCTTGAATGTAAGAATGATAAATATACCCATTCCAGTATTCCTTCCTCGCCGGTATCTTGAAATTTTATGTATTGACCGTAAATCTTATTAAGTACAATTTTTAGACTATCAGTAATTTCAGCGATATATAAATCAATTTCTTTTTCTATCATCTCTGAATACCAAAGATAACGATTATCTGCAATATCCTGTAGCTCATTTATGACTTTATTTTTCAAATTAACTTCATTTATCAATTATTAATACTCCTTATTTTAATAGATTTGGGATATTACAGTAGCCATAGCCAATACAATTGCACCTACAATAACGTCCCCGAATTGCAATAAAAAAGAAAAAACAATTGCACTCCATATAGAAGCGCCTTTACACTCCACAGAATTTGCTAATTTTTGAATTGTACTTAGTTTTTTTTCATCTTCCCAATGTGAAGCATCAATTCTCTTTTTTATCTTCCGCCAGTAGATGGAATCAGCCAGCTTTCCGATTATCAGGAATTTTACAATCCAGAGTAAAAATAGCAACAGTCCGGCAGAATCTTTGCTATATATTATTCTAGCTAAAACTAACATATAAATAATAAACGAAGTAAATAATGTTATTATAGAAGAAATGAACCACAATAAAATTCCTTCTATCCACATCATTCGATAAGCAAACCATAATGGACCAAAAAATGCAGCTGCTCCATTAAATTTTTTCTTTTTATCAATTTGTCTGAATCTCTTTAAATACTCTTCTTGATTTTTTTCCAGATGTCCTCTAATTTCTGATATCGAATATCCACCTATCTGGCTTTCATCATACTCCATGTTCATATTTTCTCGATTCCCCCATTTTTATATTAAGTCTGTCTCCACCTGTTTCACCTACTACTGAGAGCAATTTTCATAATCTAAATCTGTTTGTACAAGATTTTGTAAACAGATTTTAACATGTCTTTGTACAAATAATAGATCATCAAAGGAGATGTTCTTTTTATAAGCTACTTCTGCATAGCACAGAACATTATAGCTTTTATCTTGATATGAACAACACTCTGATAAAATTGTGAATGCACAGGCTTTTTATTCTTCCATAACTGATAGATCTAGAACTGTCTTTAAATGATATTTTGCATTATTAAATTTTCTAAAAAAAAACAACACCTAATGCATTTCACGATTTAGAGTCACGCTCCATTCCTTTTTAACTTATAGGCCCAAACTTTTTACAATAATTATTGAGAGCATGATTATAGTTATTACAAAACTAAGTATTGCTTGTACTCTCCATACATATTCTTTACCACAAACAAAAAATTCTTCAGGATTATTTCTATTATATTTTATAATTACCGTTTTCCCTATTGGTATAGATTCTGGTGAATCTTCACCAAAAGGAAATTCTATTCTATATATAATATTGTTAACTTCATATTGGTAGATCGGATAATATGTATAGATTTTATTTAATTTATAATTATGATATGATTCATTAATATTAATTATTTGGGCTTCTGTTCTTTCTTCATATTTATGTGTTTTTATACTATTAATTATAGCTGCTATAAATATTGAAAAAGAACTTATAAATAAAAAAAATAAAATAATCATATAATATATGCTCCCAAATTTATATTTTTGTTTTTAATAAATAATGGATTCTGTTTCTGTTATAGTAAATTACCACATAAAATCAGTTTGTTCACCTTTTTTAAATACTCCGTCCTCATAAATTTTATACTTTATATTAGTTTTGTTGTCACTAGGAACTTTTTGCGAAAAGTTAGATTTTTGTATTGGTTTATTATTAGGTACATACTCTCCTTCTTTATCTCCCATGATATTATATGTACCTGTAAATTGATATTCTTCATAATATGTACTTATAGTAATTTTAATTTCTCCTACAAAATTTGCATAGGAATTATATAAAATATCTTCTAATATGCTAAATAAAGTTACAGTATTAGAATATTGAGTGAGTACTTCACCAACTACATCATATGTTGCTTTTTTCATAATTTCCTTCATTATTTTAGTATTATGATATACGACATTACTAAGCGCTTCAATGGAGTTCACATTGTCTAATGTTAAAAAATTTTCTGATTCAATAATATCAGCTACAGATAAAACAATAGTTAATCCGACTCCGATCCATTCATAAGGACCTGATATTAAGGTCATTGCGTTAGCCGCTGCTTCCCCATATTTTGCCTGTTTTAACACTTCTTTAGCAGGTCGAATTTTAATCTCTACATGTGGAGCCGGCTTTCTTGCCTTTTCACATTCCTCATCAATAATATAATTAGGCTTTGCTTCTTCTAATCCTGTTGCATATAAAATAATTCCATGAACAATATTGAATGCTTTAATTCTAGAAAACCGCTGATCACGATTGGAACTTTTTATATAATCCCCATGTATACGATCCTCAGCAAACCTAAGCAGATCTATAATATTTGCCTCTATTCTGCCTTTACTGATATTCACCCAACTTCCATTCTGTACTACCTTAACAATACCGCCACATCTGCAAACCAAAAAGGAATCTTCAGTCACAACCGGTCGCTCATAAATATTACTTCTTAACTTGCCTATTTCTGTACTTATTGTATTGAAATTAGTATAAATATTCTGTATCTCCTGCTCCAACTCGCTTCTTTTATCTTCAATTCCATGTTTTCTAGCAATAGATTCAAAACCTTTAATACTTGTTAATACAACGGAGGACTTACTTCTTAATTTACTAATTTCTGACAATACAACATCCATGTCATCAATATAAACAAGATCTGAATCATTATCTTCATCTGCACTATATACTGATGTAATATTTGAATTTGCCCATTCACTTACATCTTTTATATAATCATTTACATTCTTGATTATCTCAGACTGTGCCTCCAATTCCTTATTAAGAATTTTTCTTTTTTCTTCTTTTCTTTCTCTTTTCTTCTTTTCATTTTCATCAAAATAATCTAATAGATTCTTTGAAACCGCCGGCTTTGCATCTTTCCAATTCGATGAGCCTAAATTCCCCTTTCCTTCTTTGCCCATTGTTAATGCATATGCTAGGTCTGGCGCAAAGCCTTCATCCTTTATATATTTATTAGAACCCTGCTTTAATTTTACAAGGGACTCCTTAATTTGTTTCATATAACTTCCTTGCAATTTCTTCATTTGCGCTATTACTTCAAGTTTATTGCTCATTCTGGTCTTATCATCTGTATTAAACCAACTGTCTATTAACTCCAGCACACAAGGATAATTACGGCCTTGTTTTGGAATACCCTGTTGATTCATAGCAGCTGTTACACAATCCGAATAATACAAAAATTTATTCTGTAAAGCCTGATATTGAGGGCTTTCCACAGGGTAAAGCTTCTTACTCTTGTTTAGATTACAAATAATGTCATTCATAGCATTGACATAATTATCAGCCTGACAGCACCCAAATTTGTCCAGATTTATAAAAGGCTCGCAGTCGATATCCCTGATAAACGGACTATCCTTGCCAAATACACCATTATTCTTATCTGTTGCATTTAAAAGCCTGTAATACTCAAAACATTCTGTGTCCAGCTTTTTGCATTTTGACGGAGCCTGCCTCGCACAGGAGCACATAACATATGACGAATCCAAAAGATAATTAGGTTTCTGTTTTCCACTCAAATTTTTCATAATCGCTTCCCCTATCAATTGTATATATTAATTTAACAGCAGTACACGCTCCAGCGTCAATTTCCTAATATTCCTTCTAAGAAGACTCTCTGCCACATCCAGACGAATAATGATAATATCTGTATCAATACCAGCTATCTTAAATACACTGTGATCCTCAGCATCGCTTGCGTTAATAATCAACGTTCCCAGTTTATTTCTATTTCTTACAGCCTTGTACTCATCAGGCAGACAGTCAATTTTAACAAATAAAGGTGCGTAATAATTACAACTGCTCCCGTCCAAATTATTTAAAATACATACCGTCTTAAATTGCAGAGAACGCTCATATATAGAAAATACCTTTTTTACCTCCTCACTAACAAGGAACAATTGACTATCCAATACATCTATATAATCAAGCGGGTATTGGGATCTTGCAAATCCCACATTAATATTCGCTATATTTGAAGCATTTTCTAATGACATGGCTGCTCTGCGATTAACAATATCATTTAAGTTTATAATAACTGGTGTGTGCATGTAGCTTTTATCTTCTTTTATCCAAAAGTAATCCATGAAACCTCCTATTGATACTGAATTGTGAGTCCGGTATGGCTGATTCCATCAGAGATCATCAATGAGTTATTATTTTCGCGGAAAATGATTCCTCTTCCCGCAACGATACTGGTTTCCCCTCCACTGGCAAACTCCACAGATTCCGATGCTGTTATTTTTACTGCCTTGTTACTATTAATCATAATCCCCTTTTCATCATCCAGTACAATGGATAATCCTTTATGGTTGGTAATCATTATTTTTTCGGGGGTGAAACGTATCTCTTTGTCATGTTTTGTTCTTATGGATTTTTCCTCTGGATTTTTCCGCAAATCACAATCACTTTCCGTATGAACTGCATTTATTACGTATGCATGATTTGCATTTTCATCCGGAAAATGTAGTCGGATTCTATCTCCTATTTCTGGCATACAATACCACCCGGTACCTTCTGGTGATGAGTAAACAGAAGCAAATGGAAACCAGACAGTATCCTCATTATTAACTTTACAACCATAGTTACAATTGATCCGTACTACATCATTTTTTACTTTTGAAACTTCCCCCATAAATGAGGCCCCTATTATTCTTTCATTTCCATAGGTTTTAACCTGAAAGTCTTGTTTCCCACGTAAACGATATCTATGTATTAATTCCTGCTTATGGAGTCTGCTTTCAATTTCATATACATACAATCTGTGACCATGAAATTCCACAGGTGTGCATAAATTAAGAATCTCCCTGGATTCTACAATATATTCCTGTACATGATCTGTAATATTCACTTCATAAAATGCTACATCCAATTCTGCATCATCTTTCGTGGGTAATCCAAAAAAGAAGCAGATGTGGCTGTTCGTACAATCCGGAACCAATACCGTATTTAAGAAGCTTGCCAGTCTTTTTAAAAACAGCCAGTCTGTCTCCCTATATTGCGCTATGATATTGCATGGTTGTTCGCTTACGCTGTTCATAATAACACTGGCATTTTTATTATCGGAAACAATGTGACGTACAATTTGTTTATATGTCTGTTTTTTATTATAAAAAAACCGAACTTTTTCTGTTGAGTCTAGTAAGGTCGTTTTTGAAATTGCATGGATTTCCAGTTTAGTTAAAAAGCCTTCTTCCGTATTTGATATTTTATCGGTTATTCCACGAAAAAAAGTATGTACTTCTCCATCATCGTCTGTTATTTCAATTGTAATTTCCGTATCAGGCATATATTTACTTAATACATCCTTATCATTTATATAACCGGATATATACGCCCGCATATGTTCATTAACCTCTTTTTTTATCTGGCATTCTATAATTTCTATCATAGGAAATGGTTTTATATTGATACTTATCGCTTTCATCATGACTCTTCCTTTCCGTGAATTGTATTTAACAGCTCCAGCATAACCGGTTTCCATTCCAGCCATTCTTCATAAGGACAATTAAAAAGTCCTAAAAGAAATCTTTCTTTTATTACTGTTATGGACAAAATATTATATACAGCTCCATCAAGAGTATGACTTTTAAATTCCATCCAGCCACACCGGTATTCGTCGCTTTCAATATGCCCTCTTCCCATAAACTTGTTTGCAGGCTGGGCAGTTGTAATCATGATTTGAAATTGATTTAATGTACCATCAATCTTCTCAGCTTCAATCTCCTGCTCAAACAGGCTAAAAGTAAAATTAACCTCCCCTTCCTCATCTGCCATAATGAGCTGAGGTCTGTCCACTGACGGGTACTTTTTCGCTGCCAGTCCCGGATCCATCTGCTTAAACTCTTCCGGCATCATGATTTTAAAAAAGGAAAGCAGCTCCATTTGATAAAAATTTATAAGACTATCACCAACATACATACCTGTTTCACTGTTCACATACTTACTCTTCTTTTGCTCATTTCGCATTAATGCAATTTGTTCATCCTTATATTTCATGGTTCCTCCCAATTAAAAAATTCACGAATTTCTTCCCAAAAATATTAAGTCAGATACCTGATGCTCTTTACTCGGATTTTGAAATGATGGTAATCCACCTAATATAGCGGAAGAAGCAGCTGTTGCAGTCATTCCCTGAGGAATACCTCCAATAATATTCGTTGCATATTGGTATGAATTACTGATTCCATAGTTCTTACACACCGGCTCAGGTTTGTGCCCCAATTTGTGAGGAAGCCCGCTGATCACCGCTTTCTCTGTTGTCATTCGCATTTCATTTCCTGCAAGATCAATACAATCTCCAGATTTTTTATTTTCAAAATGGTATCCCAGCGGAGTATCCATTGTTACATTACCGCCTGTTCGTAACTTAATACTATCTTTTGCATTAATGCAAATATCCTTTTTAGAAAACATATTAATACCCAATTGATCCGATAATGCCATGCTTATTTGACTGACCTCACTTGATAAATTCATCTGAGTTGATTGTATATCTAATCTTTTTCCTTCTTTTGTCTGTAAGGTTTTTTCAGATGCATCCGGATAATCTATCTTTTCATTTACACTTCCTATCACAATCCCGCTGTTTTCCATTTCATTCGAGAAATACAACTGAACCCTTGTACCTTTTTCT
>SVDT01000093.1 GCA_015057775.1 Paenibacillaceae bacterium
TTTGAGAGAATGCTCCAGCTTCTCATTGCTTTGTTTTAACTGCTTCTTCATTTCATCGAGAGATTTTCCAATTAATCCAAATTCATCGGTTCTTTTTACCAGTTCCCTGCTGACTTCCTGATCAAAGCTGCGATCTCCTATCTCTTTTATTTCTCTTAAAATAGCTTTAACCGGATGGTCAATGATCCTGCCGGTGAGAATAAAAACGGTGAGGGACATAAACATAAGGGAAAGTCCGAATATCCATATGAATGTATTAGACAGCTGCACTATGGGTTTATTAATGGAGCTCTCCGGTACTTCGAAGACAATTTTCCAGCCCAGATCATTCAGTGTCTTATAAAACACAGTGATCTCCTGTTTATTTTTAATATAAGATGTTCTTCCATTTTCATTTGAAATAACTTCTGAAACAGCAGCAAGATAGGACTGATTATTGGAATCGTATACACTGCCTTTTGCTTTCACCGCAGCTTCACTTTCTGCAGCAAGATAGGCTCCTTCCCTATTTATAATATAGGTTGTGCCATCATGACTGGCAATGTAATCGGAGATAAATTTCTGCATGGAAGACAGTCCTACGTCCACAGTTACGCAACCTATAAATTTACCGTTACCATCATAGGCCGGCTGGGAACATGTAATCATATACAGATTACTGGTCTGATCATAGTACATATCCGTCCAAACAATGTTATTTGTTTTCTTCGCAAGAGCATAGTAATCCTGGGAAAAGTAATCATAGTCAGCGTTACTGTAATCAAATGTTGGTATGATCCGGTCGCCATCCCGGTACACATAGGGTCCCATATATTTTTGAGACTTGTCATATGCATATGGTTCATACCAGAACCCAGCCCCCAGTATAAACTGATTATCCTGGACAATGGGTTTCAAAATATTAATAAAATAATCGGGTGAATAATCTTTACAGCCATTTCCTGCAAATACAGCCAGAGCCTTGGATATTTCAGCTGCATCATTCATGTTCTTTTCGATGATGTTTTTCTGTATCTCTTTCTCTGCAGATATTCGTTCGCTGGTTTCATGATCAACCAGCGTTTTTGCTGTCTTTACACTGGCATTATAACTCAGCATGAGGACCACACATAATACGGGAATAACGATCAGAAGCATTTTCATTCGAATATGGCTAAGCATACCATCACCTCTATCATACGTATTCTTTCATTGAACTATTTCAAATAGTTTAATTATATTATCGACAGATTGTCAAGCTGAATTAAAGTTGTGTGCAATAAAAAAAAGTAAGGCATAAATGATGGTTCTTCATCTATGGCTTACTTTTAACAGGAATCAGACTATATACTGAACACTGACTGATTTATTTATCAAATCTCATAACCTTTTTAATCAGGAACCGCAGCGGTTTGTAGCTGACCCCTTCCAGGGACTTTGCTACCCGGGTCATCTCCTCGCTGATCTTAATATGCTGGGGACAATGGGATTCGCACTTTTTACACTTTACACAAAGCGATGCGTTGCGGGGTTCATTCTTAATGCTGGTCTGCATGATGTATTTGGCTTTGGAAGCTAATTTTCCCTCTATCTCCATGTCATTATAACAGGAAAAACAGGTTGGGATATCCACTCCCATAGGACACGGCATACAATAATTACAACCGGTGCATGGAACCTTTATGGTCTGGTCAAGAATTTCCTTAACCCGTTTAAATAAATGAAAGTCCTCATCAGTAAAAGCGTTAACCTCCGTTTCAGAAGCCACTCTGATATTTTCCTTTAACATCTCCATAGAATTCATTCCGGAAAGCACAACCGTGACCTCTGGCTGATTCCAAAGCCATTTAAATGCCCACTCTGCAGGGGAACGCTTCACAGGAGCGTTGTCCCAGATGGACTTCACCTCTTTTGGGAGATTTGTCACCAGCTTTCCGCCCCGCAGTGGTTCCATAACCATGACTGGGAGGCCTTTACTGGAAGCATACCGGATTCCCTCTATGCCAGCCTGTTTGTTCTCATCTAAATAGTTATACTGAAGCAGACAGAATTCCCATGGATAAATGTCTACCAGCCGGAAAAACTCATCTCTCCCTCCGTGGTAGGAAAAACCAATGTTCCTAATCTGACCTTTATTCTTCTTTTCCTCGATCCATTCATGAATCCCCAGCTTTATCAACCGGTTCCACACCGTTATATCAGGCAGCATATGGATTAAGTAATAGTCGATATAATCGGTCTGAAGCCGCTCTAATTCAGTTAAAAAGATCCGGTCAAAGTCCTCGTATTTTTTAATGGTGTGAGGAGGCATTTTAGTAGCAATCTTCACCCGTTCTCTGTATCCCTTAGAAAGCACCCTTCCTAAAACCACTTCGCTGTTTGGATAGATATATGCAGTATCAAAATAATTAACGCCATGCTCGATGGCATAAATGATCTGTTTTTCCACTTCCTTTTCATCCCTGCTAAACCTCATACAGCCAAAACCCAGGGTGGAAAGTTCGTCCTGATTTTTGGGATTGATCCGATATCTCATGCCTCATCCTCCTGAATTGGGATTTTTATTCTTATTATAACCGTTTCTGTTGTAATAGCAAATGGTTATCTTCCACAGATTTTTACAACCCATATTCTCCATATTCACAGCCTGCATTTTTTATTTCAATCTGATCAATCAAATGCCTCCAGTATGGCCTGATTTCCACCTATAAGTGGGTTGCATATGAAATATTCAATAAAGAAAGACCTTTGCTCTCCTGTAATCCGGTGGTAACCGGTAAAGCTATGCCACCACCAGTCGTAACCGTTTTTCCCCAGGTAACCGTTCAGCATATAACTGTCCCTGTTCAAATCACTTTTGTTCATAGATTTAAGCTCCTTTTGTCATTTATCCATAGTCTTACCAGACCTTTAACAATCATGTAATTGCGGTTATCATAACAAAATTATCCCATGAACAAAAGAAACCGAACGGAAAAAGTACAGGATATATTATTTTACTACTCCCTTTTTTAAAATAATATTTGCATACAGTTCTTTTTCTCCCGTCATGATAACGACAGATGAGTGATTCTTTGTCCGGTCATAAAATTCCCACTTGTCAATTTCTTCAAAGCAGGCAGCCCCTCTCTCATCATGCTTTGCCACAATTTCCTTATATTTGTCCCAGATGGGAGTCTTAACGTCATCCCCTGGAACCACTCCCATCAGCGTAACCGGATGATCCACATAGGTATCAAGGGGAAACAGCTGTAAAATTGCGTCCAGTATTTCCGGCACACCGTGCCCATCCAGACGGATCACCTTTTTGCCGTAAGTATGGCCCGGAAAGTTCCCGTCTCCAATGGTAAGCTCATCGGTATGACCCATTTCGCATAAAATCTTTAATAACTCGGGGCTGATAATTGATGGAATTCCTTTTAACATAATATTTTTCTCCTTTTCTCAAAGAGCGCTCTCCTGTCAAGGAGAGCGCTTCATAATTAATCGTATAAGTTTTGTGAAATATCATTGCTGTCCATATTGTCTTTGTTGTACCACTGGCTTCCTGTATCAACATCTGCAACGGATTCTCCCTTTGCAGCTGCAACTGCCAGTTTTACGGTCTGATAACCAATTTCTACTGGAGCCTGGGTAACAGCGCCTGCCAGTTTTCCTGATTTGATTGCATCTTTAATCATGGTTCCTGAATCAAATGCAACTCCGATCACATCTTTTCCTAATCTTCCTAAATTTTCGTCACCGGTAATCAGACCTTCACCAGTCTTTTGGTTAGAAGCAAAGATACAGATGGTATCTTCCTTGTTTAAAATGGTCTGTGCATCGGTAGTCATTAAAGACGCTTCTACCTTTGAAGGAACGGCAACATCAAGTATGACATCTGCTGAGTTTCCTTTGTCTGTCTTAGAATCCGTTACGAACTTGTCATTGCCGGTGATACATACGGTTTTTCCGTCTGCCTTGATTAATTCTGTTATTTTATCAATAAATCCAAGACCACGGCTGATAATAGACTCAGAGGTTGCATCCTGGTTCAGTACGCCGATGCGGACGCTTTTTGATGACTTGGCTATTAAATCTTTAATGAGCGGATAGGTGTTTTCTGCCGCAACTTCACCTGCCTTGTAATTATCTGTAGCTGCATTGGCAACAACAGCACCTTTTGGTGCATCCGGAACACCGGAGTCAAATCCGATAATCGGTATTTTTGCATCCTGGGAAGATTTAATGCTGTCGTTAAGGGCTGAAACATCAAGAGCTGCCAGTCCGATTGCCGCCGGTTTCATCTGAACTGCATTGTTCATCATCTGAACCTGTTGTGCTATATCTGATTCGGAATCCGGTCCCTGAAACTCCAGATGAACGCCCAGTTCCCCAGATGCCTTCTGTGCTCCCTTATAAACCGCCTGCCAGTACTGGGACTGAAAGCCCTTTGCCACCATGTAAACGGTCATGTCTTCCTTGCCTTTTGCTGCTTCAGCAGCCGCCTGGGTACCTGCCTCTTTTGTTTTGCTTTCTGCCGCTGCTGTGGTTTTCACATCATTGGTAGAAGAATTGCTTGCGCAGCCGGCAGTCAGTGATGCCATCATAGCTGCTGTGATTAAAACGCCCCATACATTTTTCTTCATTGTTTGCTTCCTCCTGGTTTTTTTATGTAAATTCTTGCGAATTACACTGCGCTCAGCTCTTTCTCCTGTTACGATACACATCGGCAAATACAGCAACGATGATGACCAGACCTGTGGCAACCTGCTGGTAGTGGGTCTGAAGTCCCACAAAGGGCAGCCCTGTCTTTAATACAGAAATAATAAATACACCGATCATGGTTCCGGCTATGGTTCCGATTCCGCCTGACATGGAAGTTCCGCCAATTACCACACCGGCTATGGCATCCATTTCAAATCCGGCTCCACCTCCTGGCAGCAGCGTGGAATAAATGGTGGAATAGGCTAAACCTGCAATTCCTGCAAAGGTACCGCTGATGATATAGGCAATGATTAAATACTTATCCACATTGACTCCGGATAACCGGGTTGCTTCTTTGTTGCTTCCAAGGGATAAGATATAGCGTCCTGCTTTGGTTTTGTTCATTACCACTGCCATGACAATGGCAGCTGCAATCAGAAATAAAAATCCGGTTGGAATTAAGAGTCCGCTCTCTGTTTTAATTTTAAATATGGCGCGGTACCAGCCTTCCGGATCAGAACCTGATTTCCAGGTGACCGACTGGGCTCCTGTGATAATGGAGCCGATTCCTTTTGAAAGCATCATGGTTCCAAGGGTTGCAATAAAGGGCGGAAGCCCCATTTTTGCCACCAGCAGGCCATTTACAACACCAAAGGCAGTTCCGATTAAAATACAGATAATAATCACCAGCCATATGGGAAATCCCATATTTACGCTTAAGTATCCTGCCACCAGACCGGACATGGTAAGCACGGTTCCGATGGATAAATCGATTCCGCCGGTTGCAATAACAAAACAGATGCCGATTGCCATAAATCCAATATAATAGGAGGCATCAAAAATGTTTACCATGGTGTTATAGGTTGCAAATCTGGGATTCATAATTCCGAATGCCAGGTAAATTACGATGAGCGCCAGCAATGCTACCAGCCTCTGGGTTCCTATCGCCTTGATTAGCGGGTTATTTTTCAGTTTTTCCATTGCTGACCTCCTGATTTCTCATGGTTGCAGAAGCCATGATCCGCTCCTGCGACACCTCCTCGATTGGGATTTCATCGGTAATGCGTCCTTCACACATAACGATGACCCTGTCACTCATACGCAAAATTTCAGTCATTTCCGACGAAATCATAATGATGGATTTCCCCTGCTTTACCAGTTCATTCATCAGTTGATAGATCTCGCTTTTTGCTCCGACGTCAATTCCTCTTGTGGGTTCGTCAAAAATAAGAATATCGCAGTTTTTAATCAGCCATTTGGCAATTACCACCTTCTGCTGGTTTCCTCCCGACAGATTTACCACCATCTGGTCTACGCTTGGAGTCCTGGTATTTAACAGGTGTACATAATGCTCTGCCTGCTGATGCTCTTTCTTCTTATCGATGAATGCGCCTTTCATGAATGACGAGAGGGAAGCCATGGTGGAGTTTTCCGCAACGGATTTAAACACCACAAGTCCAAAGCGCTTCCGGTCCTCTGACAGATATCCGATTCCCTGATTGACCGCATCCTCTGTAGTCTTTATTTCTGCTTTTCTGCCATTGATGAAGATCTCTCCCCCATCTTTTCTATCCGCTCCGAAAATAGCTCTGGCTGTTTCTGTTCTGCCCGCTCCCATTAATCCGGAAAAGCCCAGGATTTCACCTTTTCTCAGTTCAAAGCTCACATCTTTCACCATTTTGCCTGCGCTTAGATGTTCCACTTTTAAAACCACCGGGGCATCCCCTTTTACACTGCCAGCCTGTTTCGGCTCTTCGTAAATCACCCGGCCTACCATCATATTGATGATGTCATCCTTGGTACAGTCTTTCGTTGTCAATGTGCCCACATAGGTTCCGTCACGCATGACAGTCACCCGGTCTGTAATTACTTTAATTTCATCCATTCGGTGGGATATGTAGATGATCCCCATCCCCTTGGACCGCAGATCCCGGATAATTTTAAACAGCTCTTCTATCTCTGTTTCCGTCAGCGCTGCGGACGGCTCGTCAAATACAATCAACCTGGCATCTCTGGAAATTGCTTTCGCTATTTCACACATCTGCTGCCGCCCTACGGTTAAATTCCCCATTACCTCAGAGGGGTCGATCTCAATATTGAGACGCCCAAATAACTTCTTTGCTTCTTTATTCATCATGGAATCGCTGATAAATCCACTTTTCATTATTTCCCGGCCAATAAACAGATTCTGGGCCACTGTTAAGTGATTCATCATATTCAGTTCCTGATGGACAATGGCAATTCCGGCTTCCTGGGCCTTGGCTGGAGTGGTAAAATTCACTTCCTGGCCCTCAAATTCAATGGTACCGGAATCTTTCGAATAGATGCCTGTAAGGATTTTCATCAGAGTGGATTTTCCTGCTCCGTTCTCCCCCATCAGTGCATGAACCTCTCCTGCTTCTACCTCCAGATCTACGTGATCCAAAGCATGTACCCCTGGAAAGGACTTGTCAATCCCCTTCATTCTCAGCATAACCCTGCCCACATTCTCACTCTCCGCTTCTTTTTGTCTGGAACACTTTGTTTTGTTCTCATGAGTCCATTATATCGGAATAGAAATTTTCTAATATAGAGGATCTTACAAAAAAAGAAGAAGATTTTACTTTCTTAAAATGGGAAGAGCAGCTTCTGGTTCTCATCGGTATAAATGTTGTCTGCAGTAATCACCTCCGTATCGCAGTATATATTTTTATCAGGCTTTTTCCCCCGCACGGATTCTACCGCAGTCTGAATCCCGATATATCCCATATTAAAGGGCTTTTGCACAATCAGGGTATCAATGATCCCCTCTTCTAAATACTGAATTCCTTCAATATCATTATCGAAGCCTACTACATGTACCTTCCTGCTTAAATTCATCTCCCGGATGGCTCTTGCAACTCCAACTGTAGAGTACAGGTTAAGCCCGGCGATCAGCGTAATGTCCGGATTTGTCTTCATCAGTTCCCTTGTTTTTTCATATGCCTGGTTGTAGTCGGAATTGCTGTAGAGGACCATTTTAATCTTGCTCTGATCCTCTCCCAGCCCTTCCCGTAGCCCTTCCTCTCGTTCTATGGCTGTGGAAGAACCTTTTACATGGGAAACAACGGCGATTTTTGTATCCGGTCCCACATAATCCCGCATCTTCTGCCCCATTTGTAGACCTGCGTTACGATTGTCTGTACCAATGTAGGTCTCCTCAAGATTCTGATCCAGTTTGGAATCGATAAGAATCAGTTTAATTCCTGCATCTGTCACCTGTTTTACACAGTCCGTCATCTCCGAAAACCGTATGGGAGCAAGTGCGATGGCATCGGGCTTCATCTTTACTGCCTCTTCAATATACCTTTTCTGGGTTTCATAATCATTTTCCTCATCTGGAGCCAGAATTACCAGATTGGCCTGATATTCCTTTCCTGCACTTTTTGCACCGGAAATCATGGACATCCAGAAGTCATTTGTCTTGTCCTGGACCTTGGGTATAAAGACGATTTTAACCGTTTTCTTTTCACCGTACTCATCCAGTAAAAAAACGCCAGAAAGGAAGGAAACAGCCAGAGTTAAGAACAGAATTCCTAATAATGCATTTTTATGTTTCTTCATTCACATCCTCCATCCGCTGGTAAGGGATGGTGATGGTCACAGTCGTTCCCTCTCCTTCCCTGCTGTCCACGCTTAAACCATATCCGGGCCCATAATACATGTTAAGGCGGTCCTGAATATTTTTCATTCCCACACCATTATGCTTCTGATCTGTTTTCTTTTGAAAAATGCAGTTGAGAGCATCTTTTGTCATACCGACCCCATCATCCATAACCTTTAATATTACGGTTTCATCCTGCCTGTATCCGAAGATGAGAATATTGCCCTGCTCTGTTTTGTACTTCAATCCATGGTACAGGGCGTTTTCTACCAGTGGCTGTAAAACCAGCTTGACGATGGCACACTCCATAACTTCTGTGTCAACCCGGATATCAAAAGCCACTTTATCCTTGTATCTCATCTGCTGGATCAGCAGATAATTTCTGGTATATTCAAGCTCCTGCCACACCGTCACATAGATGTTGGAATTGCCGATTGCCTGACGGAAAAATCTGGCAAGAACAGAGGTCATATTGATCGCCTGCTCCGAATCCTCCGTTTCGATCAGCCAGATAATGGAATCTAATGTATTGTAGAGGAAATGGGGATTGATCTGAGACTGCAGCGCTTTTAATTCGCTCTTTCTTTTTTCTGCCTGCTCCTTGCTGTTTTTCTTCATCAGCTCATCGATCCGTTCCGTCATGCTGTTAAAGGAATGGGTCAGACTGGAGATCTCATCCTCTCCTGCCGTTTCAATACTCACCGGTTGGAATTTTCCTTCCTGCACCTCCTTCATGGCTGCCTGAAGCTGTTTGATGGGCTTCGTTATTTTGGCCGACAGAAAGACTGCAAACAGACATGCCAGCAATATCAGCAGAAATGCGGCTCCCGTATACATGGTTCTCATGGCCACTTCGTTGCCTGCCAGCTCTGAGGTGTAATTAACACCCACGATGGTCCAGCCTGTTTTCTTCGAATGAAACGGGGTATAAATCTTATTCTCACCGTTTTCATCAATGTGGGTAAGACTGGTTTTGCTGGCCGATACTTCTTTTAAAAGTTCTTTTTTCACCCCGCTTAGAATCAGCTGCTGCTGAGGGTGATAGACGATTTCACCTTTCCTGTCAAGAATATACACATACCCCTTATTACCCAGGCTGATGGACTCGCATAAATCATTGATTACGTCATAATTTAAATCAATCACCAGCAGTCCTTCCACACGTCCCGTAGCGGGATTGGTTATCCCCCGGCTTAGGGTTACCACCCATTTATAATCGTTCTTTACCAGATTCTGCACATGTGAGGAGGAAATAAGGATTTTGCTTTCCGCCATTTTGGCATCCTGATACCACTCTTTGTCCTTAAGCCGTGCCCGTAAGTTTAAACTGTCACTTCCATTGTTGATAAAATATTTCCCATTGTCCCCAAGGACAGCAATGTTATAGATGTCTGTCCTGGCATGGAGAATGGTCTGAAAGGCTTCTTTTAAGTCTTCTCCTGTTTCTGTCCCGTCATCGAACAAATATCCGGTTATATCCCGGTTGTTCATAATCACCTGGGAGATGTTTTCCATGTAATCAATGTAGTTTTCAATGTTAAAGTTCACCTGTTCAATCAGCTGCCTGCTGTTTTTTTCCGAATTATCCATCAGATTGCTTTTGGTAAACCGTATGGAGAAGAACAGGAATACCGTTACGGTTAAAAGAACCAGAAGAGAGAAATAAATGATCATATTGGTCCGTATACTTTTAAACCTGACTTCAAATCTCATAGCTGCCTTTCCGGTTCCTTCTTAAGCCCGCATATTCTTTCGGTGTCTTTTCCGTTGCCTTTTTAAAAATGGCACTGAAATAATTGGCATCGTTGTATCCGCATTTTTCCGCAACCTCGTAAGTCTTTAAGGATGTATTTTCCAAAAGCTCCATGGCTTTTTCCATCCGCTTCTTTGTCAATGCTTCCACAAAGGTCATCCCAGTATAATTTTTAAAGGCGGAGCTGAAATAGCTGACACTGATGGCCAGTTTTTCACATATCTCCTGGAGAGACAGGCTGCAGTCCGAATAATGGCTGTTGATGTATTCCAGCGCTGCTACCGCCTGATGATCCCCGTAATTTCCCCGGTTGCTGTTTACAATCTCCAGTGCTGTATGAAAAAAGTCCAGCACTTTTTCTTCCATCTGGGAAATATAAGTGCATCCAAACAAGCCGGATATAATCTCCTGCTCTTTTAAGAAGAATTGGTCTTCCACAAGATTGAGCCGCTCCAGAAAATTCATGACTGCAAGGATCAGACTCTGGTAGATCACTACAACTTTATTTCTGGTAACCCAGTTGACCTGGCATTCCGTTCTGATCTGTGCAATCTCCATTTTAATTTCTTCTTCCAGATTGCTTCTGACTGCAAGTACAATCTGTTTTTCCCGTTCTCCTTCACTTAGTAACCCCTGGGCGCTGAGCCTGTACTTTTGAAACCTGTCCCATTCATAGATTCCCGGCTCCCGTTCCAGATAAAGATACTCTTTCATCTCCATGGCCTTTTCATAAGAAAAGCTGAGTCCGCTTAAATTAAATACACACGTTCCCACCAGGCAGTAAACCGTTTTTCCCATTTTTTTAAAAATGAGGTCTGCAGATTCAGTTAAGATCACTGCAATCTCCTTTTTCATCTGGGAGCTGTTTTTCTTCTTCACATAAAGAAGAAGCTGACCGTCGTCATCTTCGGTCACCAGTACATCTTCATTCCATTTTTCCCGGACCAGGTCCGCCATCTGGGAAATTTCCTTTTTTTCTGCCTGATCCCTGGGACAAAGGAGCGCTGCACAGTAACATTCACCGGTAAAATCAATATGAAATTCTTTGAGTTTTTCCCCGATCTGATCCTCATGAATCCGTCCCTGCCCAAGCTGAAGCAGAAACTGGTTTTTTAAAAGGGGGTAACTCCCTTCATAATAGGTCCTGACCTGAAGATTCTCCGCTTCTCCATCCAGAATCTTTTTTGCTTCCTTCAGCTTTTCAATCAGCTCCCCTGCAGTAACCGGCTTTAACACATAGGAAAGTACATGGTATTCCACCGCTCTTTTGGCATATTCAAATTCGTCGTATCCGGTTATAATTACCGCTTTTGTACATTTCCTGCTTTCATATAAATACTTCGCAAGTTCAAGACCATCTACATAAGGCATGCAGATATCCGTGAGCACAAGGTCCACCGGCTCTTTCTCCATAAAGCCGATGGCTTCTTTTCCGTTTTCGCAGGTTCCTGCCAGTTCAAACCCCAGTGATCCCCATGGTATTCTCTGTGAAATCCGTTCTCTTATCAAAATTTCATCGTCAACCAACAATACCTTATACATATAACTATCCCCTCATATCTCCAATAAGCACTACAGTCAGTATGCGCAGTTTCCAGAAAAGAAAATAGCAATAAGGCCGGAATTTCTGAAGTTATTTGCCTGTGCTTCAAAAATTCCGGCTGTTTCATAAGTACCCGGTTATTTTACAATAAACCCATCCTCGTCCCAGAGATCATGCCAGTCATTTGCGCCTTCCCAAAGGAATACCTGACCTTTTACCAGACGGTTATTTCTCTCTAAGGTTGCGATCCGGCTCATTTCCTCTTCTGTAAGCGGATCTTCTGTCATTGCCTTTAAGTTGCTTACGTATTCCATTTCATGAATGGAGAAAGGAATGGGGATCTGTCCTCTCTGACGGGCCCATTTAAGAGCGATAACTGCAGGGTGAACGCCGTGAGCCGCTGCGATTTCCTTCATTTCAGGCGTCTGTAAATCTGCCACATCCTCCGGACACATATCTCTTTCCGGTCTCTGGGGTGAGCCTAATGGCATGAAACCGATTGGCTGAATATTGTGGGCAACCAGATAATCAAACAGCTCCTGCTGCTGGAAACATGGGTGAAGCTCCATCTCACAGGCAGCCGGCTTTATGTTCATATGAGGCAGAACTGCTTCCAGCTTTGGAATGGTCATATTGGAAATACCGATGTTGCGGATCAGTCCTTTTTCCACCAGTCCCTCGCACTGACGGTATGTTTTTAAAAATTCTTCCGGAGAAAATGGTCTGGAATCCGGATTGCGGGAATCTACATCGCAGTGAGGTGCATGGTAATTTGGAAATGGCCAGTGAATGAAGAACATATCCATATATTCGCACTGTAAGTCAGCAATGCTCTTTTGACAGGATTCCTCTACTCTGTCATGCATGTCATTCCATACCTTTGTCATGATGAAAAGGTCTTTCCGCTCTACGACTCCTTCTTCAAATGCATGATGGAATACTTCTCCGATCTGATCCTCATTACCATAGCAGGCCGCACAGTCGAACATGCGGTATCCACAGCGGATTGCACCTCCTACAGCAGCCGATACTTCATCAGGAGTAAAGCGGTCGGAACCAAAGGTTCCCATGCCTACACAGGGAATTTCCTCTCCTGTGTATAATTTCACTTTTGGCACCAATGCCGGATTTACAAATTCATTCATTGTCATATTCTCCTTCTCTTTTTATAGAATAGTGATTTGATAGCTCAGCCGTTTTTCTTCCCCTGGCTTTACAATTGCTGCATTTCGTTTCTCTTCAAATATATCGCTCTCGTCGCTGCAGGTGGACAGCCCGGTCCATGGCTCCAAAGCAAGAAATGGTCCGTCGTTGGCCGCTGACCAGATGACAAGATAGGGAAATGATCCCATCTCCAGTTCTACTCCGTGTCCCGTTTCTTTGTGGCAGAGTGTTACCTTTTTTGATCTCAGCCGGTCGAAGATAATTCCGTCTTGATAAAACAGGGAGTGGGCAAGGGGTAAAACAGTACCTTCCAGTGAATTTTCTTTTCGGTGTTCCATATCCACCAGTCCTGTTTTCAGATCCGGTGTGGGCGCAGTTTTTTCTTCTTCTGCATCAAAGATAACCTGATAATCTTCAAAGTTCTCTGCTGGTAAAAGTGGACACCGAAACGCCGGATGACCTCCTATGAAGAAAGGCATATCCTCTGTGCCTGTATTTTTAACTCCATAAGTTACAAGAATGCTGTTCTCTTTCAGGCTGTATTCCATGGTGAGGGTAAATGGATAAGGATATTTTCCCATCATCTCTTCATTTTCAGAAATGGAAAAACAGATGCTGTCCTCTTTTTCTGACTCCAGCTTAAATTCTTCCTTTCGGACAATCCCATGTCTTGGCATCTGGATCTGCTTTCCATCTTTTGTCACAGCCTTGTTGTTCCTTAAACTTCCGCAGATGGGGAACAGAACAGGTGCCTGCCCGCTCCAGTACTCAGGATCTCCCTGCCATAGATATTCCGTACCAGCTTCATTTTTTATGGAGGTGAGAGCGCCGCCAAGGGAGGTAAACCCCACTTCCATCCGGTCATTCTTTAATAAATAGTTCATGTTCAACCCCCGATTCTTGTGATTTCTATCTGCGGCTGCAGTCTTTGCATGTCTTCCATCAGGAAAAAGCCTGTTTCTTCTCTTAATGCGGAAGCTGCTGAGACAGCACTTGCATTTCGTAATATCTCTTCCATGGGAAGCTGTCTGGAAAGACCAAGAGCAAAACCAGCTATCATGGAGTCTCCGCATCCCACTGTGTTT
>SVDT01000094.1 GCA_015057775.1 Paenibacillaceae bacterium
GCCAGATTTTATTCTTCGGAACTAGCTTCCGACTTTTCATCCTCAAAGAAATCATCGTCGAAATCATCATCAAAATCATCTTCAAAATCCTCCAGATAATCCGGAGTAAAGAAACGATATACGGTGTAAGCAATTCCAGCTACTGCCGCTACTGCGCCTATGATCGCGAGTATCCAGAGGATACAGTTTTTCTTCTTTTCTTCCTGTTCTCTTTTATGAAGCAATTCATTCACTCTGCTTGAGTTCATAAGATCTTCCAGTTTGCTCATAGCTTCTTTGCTCATTGCATCAAATCTGTTCATGTCTCCACGTCCTTTCTGAGAGCCCTGCTTTCATTCATATCCTTTACGGCATAGATTTCTCTCTTTGCCTGTAGCAGTTATTATACCATTATATTGCCTTTTTTACTATGGTTTTTGGTTTTTTTTAAAATTTTATGAAATTTAAATTATTCTCTCACAAGCTTCAGTTTTGCAAATGATGCAAACATTTTTTTCACACCTGCCTGGTCAAAGTGAACCGTTACTTCGAAATCTCTTCCACCATCCTTGATTTCCTTTACCTCACCGATTCCGAATTTGATGTGGCTGACCCGGTCTCCCTCTTTATAACCAAGAGAAAGCGGTTTTTCAATCGTAAATGCTTTTCCGAATCCAGGAGTCGTTACAGGCTTTGATGTCTTCGAGGCATATGCGTTGCTGCCTGGTCCAAAACTGCTGACACCAGCCGTCCGTCCTGCTGCCCCGCTATTTCCCCATGGAAGACCGCTGTCGTCAAAATCGGACTGGGCTCTGGAAGAAAGTCTTTGCTCCAGTCTGCTGGAGTCCAATAATTCCGCTGGAATTTCTTCCACAAACCGGCTGATCTTAGAATACCTGGTTTCGCCATTTACCATACGCTGTCTGGCGCCAGTCATCATAAGAAATTTCTGGGCTCTGGTAATACCAACGTAGCAAAGTCTCCGTTCTTCTTCCACATCCTCTTTATTATCGGAAGAAATAGACATCATACTGGGGAATAAACCATCTTCCATACCGCTTAAATAGACTCTTGGGAACTCAAGTCCCTTTGCACTGTGAAGTGTCATCAGCGTGACACGGTTTTCTGATTCATCCATTCGGTCTACATCGGCAACAAGTGCAACCTCCTCCAGAAACTCGCTTAATTCCGGAAGCTCGTGCTCGCCTTCAAAGCTGACTGCTTTGTTGATCAACTCTTCTATATTCTCCAGTCGGGTCTGATATTCGATTTCCCCCTCAGCTTCCAGTTCCTTCTGGTAGCCGGTTTCATCAAGAATATCTTCAATCAGTTCGTGAATGCTGTAGGTTTCTTCCGTCAGACGGTCCCTGAAATCTTCTATCTTCTCTGTAAATCCAAGAACTTTATCCGCTGTTTTCCCAAGACCCGGAACAGCTTTTGCCCTGCAGAATGCATCGTAGATACCCATTCCACGTTCGGAAGCAAATGCCTGGACCTTGCCGATACTGGTTGCCCCGATTCCCCTTTTGGGAACATTGATTACTCTTAAGACAGATAAGTCATCTCTTCCGTTTGCGATTGTTTTTAAATAAGCTAAAATGTCTTTGATCTCTTTTCTCTGATAGAAATTAACGCCACCCACCATACGGTATGGGACGTTATGCTGAAGACATTTTTCCTCGATCAGACGGGACTGGGCATTGGTACGGTATAAAACGGCACAGTCCTGGTAGTCAGATGAACTGTTTAATATGTCACGGACAATGGCATCCGCCTCCTCCGTTGCATTATCAAACTGCTTAAACTGAACCATAGGACCTTCTTCATTGGACGTCCATAATGTTTTATCCTTTCGGCCTCTATTGTGACGGATCACCTCATTGGCAGCCTGTAAAATGTTCTGGCTGGAGCGGTAATTCTGTTCCAGTTTAATTACCTTTGCACCGGAATAGGATTTTTCAAAGTTTAGGATGTTCTCGATATTGGCACCACGGAACTTATAGATGGACTGATCATCATCACCCACAACACAAAGGTTCTTATATTTACCAGCAAGCAGACTGATTAAACGGAACTGAGCCGTATTGGTATCCTGATACTCATCCACCATAATGTAGCGAAAACGCTCCTGATAGTAGTTTAAGACTTCCGGGTTATTCTGAAACAACTCCACAGTCTTCATAATCAGATCATCAAAGTCCAGTGCATTGTTCTTCTTTAACTCACTTTGGTACTCTTTGTAGACAGATGCTGCTTTCTTCTGACGGAAATCGCCGGAAGCGTTGAGTTCAAACTCCGCAGCACTTATCAACTCATTCTTGGCTGTAGAAATCAGACCCAGCATCGCACGGTCTTTGTATACCTTTGGATCTATATCCAGCTTTTTTAAAACGTGCCGCATCAGAGTTTTCTGGTCGTCTGAATCGTATATGGTAAAATTAGTAGTATATCCAAGACTTTCTATATGCCTTCTTAAGATACGCACACAGGATGAATGAAATGTGGATACCCAGATGCTGTCTGCCCCAAATCCTACCAGACGATCCACACGTTCTCTCATCTCTCCTGCTGCTTTATTGGTAAATGTTATAGCAAGTATGTTCCAGGGATTCACACCCTTTTCTTCTATTAAATAGGCAATCCGGTGCGTAAGAACTCTGGTTTTACCAGAGCCCGCTCCTGCCAGCACAAGAAGCGGTCCCTCCGTTTGAAGTACCGCCTCTTTCTGCATAGAATTTAATGTATCATAAATACTCATAAATTGTACGCTTTTTCCTTTCCTTGTTCCTGCCCGTTTTTCAGGGCATAGAGGGATGCCGCAGGCACCTTGTCCCCCCACATCTTCAGCTCAGCTTCAAATAGGCTTTCAGGGAATCCATATGTTCCAGTGCCAGCCGTCTTCCCTCCTGATACAGCGCCTCCAGTTTCCTTTTGTCCTGCTCCGTTCTTTGAACTGTCACATGATGATCCGGACGAATTACGTAGATTCTGCCCTCTTTTTCCAGACGGTCAATCTCCTCCTGCATCCGGTTATATCTCTCCGGAACGTCCTCCAGTGCCTTTAAAAATCTGGGAAGAGGTGCGAAATAGCGCTCATACCCTTTTTTCGTCCATTTATCAAGGGGCGGTTTCCGATACCCCGGTTCTCTGGTGAGAACAAGCACAATCTTTTCATACCCCAGATCAATCGCTCTTTGATAAGCCACCGGCATGGAGCAGCCGCCATCTAAATACTTCTTTCCTTCCACCGTAATCATTCTGGAAAGTATGGGAATGCTGCTGGAAGCTTTAACCGCATCGATGAAATTATCGCATCTGTTCTTTTCAAAATATTCGGGCTTTCCCGTCTTACAACGGGTTGCAATCACTTCAAAAATCTGTTCAGATTTATAGAATGTGTCATAATCAAAGGGAACCAATGTATTGCTTAATTCCCCAAACAGGAAGTCAAAGTTAAAGATTGAACGTTTTTCCACTAAGTTCCGGAAACTTAAAAAACGTTTGTCATTGACATAATCCAAATCCACTTTTATGGTTCTGCCTATCTGCTTGCTGACATAACTCATACCTGACATGGAACCGGCCGATACACCATTTACATAGGACATCTCAATCCCCTGTTCCATGAACACATCCAACACTCCTGCAGTAAATACTCCCCGCAGGGATCCCCCTTCTAGAACTAAAGCTCCTTCTGTCATCTTAAATCACCTCGCCTACTATTTTATTTCATTTATCCTGTCCGGTCAATCCCTTTCGATATCGCCAGGCAAACTTGAGAGTTGAAAAAGCAAATTTCATGTCCCAGGAGACAGTTCACAATCACCCTTTTATATAATATATGATATCCTTATAACTCCTTCTGACAGCAATAGAAAGAGAAGGGGCATAGATAACTTCTTTATCAGCCCTCTACCCCTTCTCTTCGATATTCCAACCTTCTCTATCCCTGTATTAGGCAGGTTAGCAGTCGATCCTATATTTTTGCCTCGCCATTCTGAGTTTGCGTGGCATAGTTGACGTTTATTTCCTACCCTGCCCCTTTTCTTCAATCTTATAACTACTTCTATACTGTTTGAGGCATAGCAGCAGATAGTTCATGTTCCGTGCCCCCCAACTAAGGAAACTCAAAACCAAGCTGCCCTGAACAGCAATAACTACTAAAACATCTATACTCTTTAAGAAATGTTCATCATTAAGTCAGTCATTACGCGAACTGGCTTTGGTACAATTGATAATAAGCACCTTCCAGTTTCATTAACTCGTCATGGCTTCCTGCTTCCCGAATTGTCCCCTGATCGATGACAAAGATCCGATCTGCCTTGCGGATGGTGGATAATCTGTGGGCAATAATAAAGGAAGTCCGTTCCTTTAAAAGCACTTCAATTCCCTTTTGAACCAGCAATTCCGTATGGGTATCAATACTGGAGGTCGCCTCATCAAGTATAAGAATGCCGGGCTTTGATACCATGGTTCTTGCAAAGGCTAAAAGCTGTCTCTGACCGATGGAAAGGCCGGCTCCTCGTTCACTGATTTCCGTATCATATCCCTTTTCCATCTTCATAATAAACTCATGGGCGTTAACTGCTTTGGCAGCCTCTTCAATCTCTTCATCGGTGGCATTTAACCGGCCGTAGCGAATGTTATCCCGAATAGTTCCGGAAAAGAGGAAATTGTCCTGGGTCATAATGCCCATCTGACTTCTTAAACTCTTTAATGTTACACTTCTGATCTCCTGATCGTCAATAAAGATCTCTCCGCCAGTCACTTCATAGAAACGGCTGATCAGGTTCACAATGGTCGTTTTTCCCGCACCCGTGGGGCCTACCAGCGCGATAGTCTCACCTGGTTTTACCGAAAAGCTTACGTGATCCAGGATCAGACGGTCCGGCTCATCTCCATAGGCAAAGGAAACTTCCTCAAACCGTACCTCGCCCTTTAATTCCTTTAGTTCCACTGCATTCTCTTCATCCTTTATCTCTACTTCCGTATCTATGATATCAAAGATTCGCTCCGCAGCTGAGATATTGGTGGTCAGCTTATTATAGAAGTTGGCAAGATTGCGTATGGGACTCCAGAACATGGCGATGTATGTGGAAAATGCAAGAAACGTACCAATTCCGATCTGTTCCACACCAACCACTTTAATACCGATAAAATAGAGCAAAAATCCACCCATTCCCCAGGTTATTTCAACAAGAGGGCCGAACGCATCAGCAACGATTACCGCATCAATAAAGGAACGGTAATGCTGGTCTACCAGATCGTGAAACACCTCTTTTGTCTCATCCTCAGCAGCATAGCTTTGTATAATCCTGATTCCCGATAAGTCTTCGTGAACATAGCCATTTAAATTAGAAGTTTTCTTTCTGTATACCCGCCATCTTTTATGGACATTGGTCTGAATAAAAAACATACCGACCGCCAGAATTGGAATTGTCAGCAGAGCTGCCATCGCCAGATGGTAATTCTTAATCAGCATAATGCTGAGAACACAGATCACCGTAATGAAATCCGGAATCAGCTGGGTGACACTATCGGATAATACATCTTTTAGTGAATTTACATCACCAATAATTCTTGCAAGTACCTTTCCTGTGGGGCGGCTGTCAAAGAAGCCAAACCCCAGAGACTGGATATGCTGATATAGTTCCTCTCTGATGTTTAAAAGCACACGGTTTGAAACTTCCGCCATGATACGCATACGGACCTTGGTACCCACTAAAAACAGCAGAAATAATCCAATTGCTCCAATTCCCACATATAGAAGTCCATTGATATCCTTTTGTGCCACACAGACGTTTACCGCATACTCCATCAACAGAGGAGCCAGCATACTGATGGTAATGGTGCCGCCCATAATAAACAGAACAAGCACTATTTTCTTTTTATAAGCAAGCAGATAACGAAACAGACGGATTATGGTATCTTTTTTCAATACCTCTTTCTGTTCCTCATCGATTCTGCTGGAATTTACTGACATAGTGCAGCCTCCTCTCCATACTGAACCTCATAGGTTCTATAATACTGACCCCGTTTCTCCATAAGCTCCTCATGAGTTCCACGCTCGATAATCTTTCCGTCTTCCAGAATCAGAATCTCATCGGCTCTGCGCACAGCCGAAATTCTGTGGGCAATGACAATTTTAGAACTGTTTTTCAGTTCTGACAAATGAGATTCAATCTCCCTTTCGGTTTCCATATCAAGGGCAGAGGTGGAGTCATCTAGAATCAAAATAGGTGTTTCCTTTGCAATGGCTCTGGCTATACTGATTCTCTGCTTCTGACCTCCGGATAAGCCGACGCCTCTTTCCCCGATTACCGTATCATACTGTTCAGACAGCTTCTGAATGAAGCTGTGTGCCTCTGCGGAAATTGCCGCCTGCTGAACACTTTCCCACTCCGTGGCATCCTTATTTCCGGTTTTGATATTCTCGGAAATGCTGTCGGAAAAGAGAAATACATCCTGCATAACCACCGAAATCTGTCCTCGCAGTAAGGGAAGCGGCAGATCCTTAATGTTGATTCCGTCAAGCAGAATCTCTCCCGCCGTTACATCATAGAAACGCTCGATCAGATTGACAATCGATGTCTTTCCAGAACCGGTGACGCCCATAATACCCAGTGTCTTTCCTTTTTCCAGAGTGAAATTAATATCGCTTAAGATGTCTTTTCCATCCAGCTCAAAATCTACATGCTGAAAGGTAAGCTCCCCTTTTACAACTTCCGGAAGAACTGGTTTGTCAGGATCCGCAATCACCGGCTTCTCTTCCATGATCTTTTTAATCTTCTTATTGGAAGCAAAGGCTGCCGCAAGGTCATTGCTCAACCAGCCCACCATTTCCATGGGCCAGATGATATTGTTTGCATATTCGGAAAATGCTCCCAAATCACCAATGGACATCTTTCCCTTAATTACAAGAATTCCGCCGATGACAATGACTGACATCATAAGGAACTTAGACAGGAATGAGATGTTTGGCTGGAACCGGATCAGCAGCTTTGCCTGACTCATGTTTAAGTCATAGTACTGCTTGTTGTGCTTCTTAAATTTACTGATTTCATAGTCTTCTCTGGCAAATGCCTTAACTGTCCTGACTCCCGCCAGATTCTCCTGGGCAACTGTATTGAGCTCCGCAGTCTGTTCGCTGATCTTGTCGTAAACCTCACCCAGCCCTTTTTCCATCTTTAACGCATACCAGGCAATAATCGGCAGGATGACGATAGGAATCAGTGTCAGGATAGGACTTAACCGCAGCATACACACAAGAACGATGATGGTGTGAATGGAGCATTCCAGCACAAGCATTCCCACAAAACCAAAGGCATTCCAGATCCGCTCTGCATCATCCTTAATCCGGGCCATCAACTCTCCCGTATTATGGTTGTCAAAATACCCCACAGACAATGTCTGAATATGATCAAACAAATCCTTTCTTAAACCACAGGCGATCCTTGCAGCTGCAAAGTCAAAGATAAATTCCTTTGTATACTGAAATATCGCTCTGCCGAAACCAATTCCCAAAAGCCCTAAAAGCAGCTTCATAAGAATCTTTGTTTCACCACCCACAATTACATCATCAATAATATGTTTTGTAATCTGGGGGGCTGATGCATCAAGCAAAATGCTGATAATCATCGCTGCAAGGGCAAGAACGTAAAGAAACTTATATTTCCTTACATACTTCCACAAATTTTTCATACCATTTCCTCCTATTCTTTTTAAAAACTTCATGACTTTTTTCCCATATATGTAAAAAAACCGAAAAAAACTGCGTAGTGCGGTCTTTTTCGGTAAATAAGCAAAAAAATAACCGCAGTCATTCAGACTGCGGATAAACTCATAAAAAGATGCTTCGATCAAGAAGCAGCATTTGTCCTGACATCCTTAGATGCAAAGACAGTTTTCCATGAGGCAGACTGAATTCATCAATGTATTGCTAACTATTTGATTGGTTCTGTTGATTCCACGATTACGCATCATAGTTCCTGCCTCCTTTACTTAGATTTTGTTGTATTTAATATACAATCATAAGAATACTGCCAATTTTTTATTCTGTCAAGCAAATTTTGAACTTTTATGAAATAAAGGAAATTACAGTCAATTATTCCAGAAAAAACTTAGTTCTGGTACGAATTTTCTCTTTCCATTTACAGCAGTCATTGAGATGAAGCATCACATGACGGGTTGGCGGCATCAACAGAAGACCTGCCACATCCTTATTTCCCCAAAACTCCAGCAGCCACTCAGAATCCTTTTGAGAAGTTACGCCGCCTTCTGCTTTAATTTTCATAAGGTCTGCTTCATTCACCTCCCGAATCATATCTTCATAGGTAAACTGGCATACGATTTCCCTGGTTCTTTCTCCAACAGCACTGCGGTAATTAAGGAGTTCCTCACAGTCCACCTGTTTGCTGAAAGACATAATCTCCTCATCAGTTAATGCATTTCCTGTATCCTTAATGGGAGAATTAATTCTCCTGCTCCAGTCCTCGTCAAAAAGCTGTTTTCCCCTTGCAGCCAGAATGCCCATGGTCAAATCTTCAATTCTGGCAATATGCCAGACTACCCAGGCAATTGTCTCATCATCTTTGCCAGGCATAATTGCATATTCCCGTGGTTCCAGATCTCCAAACAGGCGGTCAGTTTCGTTTTCTTCTCTATCTTTTATATTCGTTCGATGCAGCTGTTTATGAATGTCCAGAAAAATATTAATGGCCTCTTTGGTATTTTGCTTTTTGCGGATCACCTTATTTAATGCCTTATGCTCTTCACTTAATCCCTCACCAAAATATTTCATAGTCTGTCTCACCCCACAGGATTCTGTTATACGTTTCTTTCGTCCAACAATTCTTTCTGTCTTTTTTTAGGCAGCTTTGCAAAAATAAGAGAATAGGACTTTTCCAGCATATCCTTTAACAGATCTTCCGGTACTTCTCCGTCTGCCATTACTGAATTCCAATGAACCTTGTTCATATAATATCCCGGTACGATGTCTTTGTACTGCTGCCTTAAAAAATCACCTTCCAAAGGATTCAGCTTCATGGATATCAGCTTTTCCTTCCCCTGATCATCTCTGCAGACAGCTGCAAACAGCTTACCGTCAATCATATACCGGTCCCAGTTCCATTCCTCTTTAAAATCACTGGTAACTCCATTCATTTCCTTTAAAAAGCCATCGATCCACGGATAGTTCATAGCACCTCCCAAAATCCTCTATTTTCTGTTAGGACGTCTTTTTATCAGCAGAAGATTCATATAATCATCAACCAAAGACAGATCGTCTGCAGGAAACATGATCCATTTTCCATCATGGTATGTGGTTGAAGTATCATACAGTTCCAGTATCCGGGGGGAGAAGTTTTGCCTTTCCAGTTCAAACTTGTCCCGTTCTGCTTTGCCCAGAATCACCATGAAACCACAACAGCCATCTCTTGCATAGAGTGCGCAGAGGGTCTTCCCCCCTCTGCGGTATTTGTATTCGTACTTCCATGCCTTACCGCCGTTATTCCAAAGGCGGTCCATGTCATATGTTTCTTCGATCTTCGTGCAGAGAGCTTCCCATGCAAGAAAAGCCTCCTCTCCAATTAAACTGATCATTTCTTCCCGGTCCGGGGTCTTTTCAAGCATGAGTAACTCCTTTCGTTGATTGCTCTGTCACCTGTTTAAAGGATTATATCACCCATAACACGACAGCTGTATGTCATATTTATGAAAAATGATATTCATCGTATTCTTCCATACTCATTCGTTCAATGGTAAATTCTGTTACCAGTTCCCCTTCCCCACTAATGCAGTATTCTGGATGAACCGGTGCTCCCCAGCTGTCATCTCCGCCTACTCCTCTCATTGCTCCAAAAATGTTAATGACTGTATATCGTGGAGCAGAAAGTTCTTCATTATGAGTCGCAACTTCCAGTTCTTCAGCGGTATAGGGGAGAACGGATGCTTCAAACGGCGCTTTAACAGCCCGAAAGCCGATGGAATTTCCCTTTCGGTCAGAAACCTTCAGCCAGCGTACTCCAGTCCTGTTACCGCATTCCTGGGGAACCAGATAAGGCGATACATTTCCTTCCGGAGTATCCTTATAGATTCCAAGTCTGGCACCTTCCTTACGGTCACAGTAATTCTCCTCTGGTCCTCTGCCATACCAGGTAAACTGTTTTGCGGCAGCCGGAGTTATGAGTCTCATACCAAAAGCAGGAAGCTCTGGCAGTCCCTCTTTTCCATGATATACAGCTTTCACATGGATGGCTCCTGTTGAATTCACCTCATAGATAACCTGAGTTTCCGTCTGGGGTACAGTTGGAAGCTGATAGGTATAGGTAACTGTAATGCAACCATCACCCTCTTCTACTTTGCAGTTTTCATTTCTGTAAGCTGGAAATCTGCCTGCACCGAACCACATAGAGCTTTTTACGGAGAATCGGTTACCCTTATCATTGTCAGTAGTCGCTCTCCAGTATACAGGCATGAGAGGTCTTCCCACCCACTCTTTTCCATCATAAACAATGGAAACAATACTTCCTTCCTGCCTGGAAAATAGAATCCGGAATCCTTCCCCTGATACTCCAATATTGACATCTCCATAAACAATGTTTAATGGCTTTTTACTACAAGACTCCTGCTGGCCCTTAATCTCCCGGACACTCTCACCAAACGCAGTTTCAAAACCAGAATCTGCCCATAACGTGTCCTCCTTTAAAACCGCAGACACCTGATGAACGTATTCTCCAACTTCTTTCCATTCTGGGATTTCAACCTTGAAATATGCGCTGTTTAATGGTTCCACATCAGCCTCAAACTGCTTCTGGAAGATCGGTTCCCCATTTCTTAATACAGTATAAATGAATTCACAGTCTGAAGTGTTCTCAAACAGTCTGCGGTTTTCAATTTTCACTCCATTTTCATCGGGAATCAGGCGAAGATCCTGATAAAGGTACTTCACTTCCTGGGCCTTGGGAGATGCCGTGCGGTCTGCGAAAACAATTCCATCGCCGCAAAAGCTGTAATCTGTGGGACGGTCTTCAAAATCACCGCCGTATGTCATATGCTCTTCTCCGTAAGCATCTTTTTTCATCAGAGACTGGTCAATATAGTCCCAGATAAAACCACCCTGATACATCTCATAGCGGTCTTCCAGATCCGTATATTTATTCATACCGCCAAGGGAATTGCCCATGGCATGCATATATTCACACAAAATAAATGGCTTTTTGGGGTCCTCATTAAGATAACGCTCCACCTCATCCGGTTTTGCGTACATCCGGCTTTCCATGTCACTGGTCCGGTCAAACTCCCTGTTCCAGCAGACACCTTCGTAATGAACCAGTCTGTCCGGATCTCGTTCCTTGAAAAATTCTGACATGGCCAGAATATCCTCTCCTGCATAGGATTCATTCCCGCAGGACCAGATCAGGATACTGGGATGGTTTTTATCTCTCTCCAGCATGGATTTTGCCCGGTCTACCACACATTCCTTCCACTCAGGCAGGTTTCCGGGAACATTCCAGGAAGGCTCACAATCTCCCATTTTCTGCCAGGAACCGTGGCTTTCTAAATTCGCCTCATCAATTAAGTAAATTCCGTATTCATCACAGAGCTTGTACCACAGACTCTGGTCCGGATAGTGGCAGGTACGGACAGCATTGATGTTATGCTGTTTCATGAAACGGATATCCCACAGCATATCCTCTTTTGTGATGGCACGGCCTCTTCTGACATTAAACTCGTGGCGGTTGACTCCCCGGAATACAATTCGTTTCCCGTTGAGGCACATAATGTTATTCACCATTTCAAAGCGGCGAAATCCCAGCTTCTGGGGAATTACCTCTTTTAACTGACCGTTCTCATCAAATAAGGAAATCCACAATTCATAAAGATAAGGATCTTCTCCGTTCCATAATCGGGCGCCGGGTACACAACCGGTAAGCACAGTATCAGCTTTGGCTGTCTGGGCATCGAAGAACAGAACATCTTTTCCCTCTCTGTCTTTTAAAACAGCACTGACACTTCCTTTGACTTCTCCCATAAGACTTAACTCTGCACGTAAAAGTCCATCCTTGTAATCATCAGAAACATCTGCATGCACAAATAAGTCCCTGACATGGCAGGAAGGAACTGCATATAAATACACATCACGGAATATTCCGGAGAACCGGAAAAAGTCCTGATCCTCAATCCAGCTTGCGCTGCTTCTTTTATAAACCTCCACTGCAAGACGGTTAACTCCGTCACAGACTGCGTGAGTAATCTCAAATTCTGATGGAGTAAAGGAATCTTCAGAGTAACCGATAAAAACTCCATTCAGCCATACGTAAAATGCAGTTTCCACCCCCTGAAACGAGAGAAAGAGACGTTTATCCTTCAATTCAGTTTCTAATTCAAATTCCCGAAGATAGCTTCCTACCGGATTGTTTTCCGGATCCGTAAAGGGAGGTCTTAAATCTGAAATTCCGTCCCACGGATACATGGTATTGATATACTGGCATCTGCCAAATCCCTGTAACTCAATATGTCCAGGCACCATTATAGAATCAAATTTATCTGCATTAAAATCTTTTTCATAAAATTCCCTTACCCGTTCTTCCGGTTTCTCTGCAAAAGAAAACTGCCAGGTTCCGTTAAGCATCTGGCGCAGTCTCATGTCACCTTCCTCTGCATCTTGTTTTGTCTCGTAATACTGATGATCGGAATGGGCAGAAATTCTGTTTACAGAAAATACTTGAGGATCATTAAGCCATTCCAGTTTTGCGGTTTTTTCTTCCATTAAAAACCCCTCCTTCTTTTAAGAACATTACACTTATTATAATCGACAACGGTAAAAGAATCCATTGTATTTTTTTGTTTCCGGATGGAAAATAAGGGCGAAGAAGCTGTTATTGTTCCACATCTTCTTTGCCCTTAAAATCTCTGTGGTATAAACCGGCTCTGCTAGCGGATGGAGCTTTTTACCTGGGTTTCAATCCGAATGGTTTCTCCTTTTTTAATCCGGTAGGATACTGACGGAATTGCTGCATTGGGATATAGCACGTTGGTGTTCGGATCCGATTCAATGACAAAACCTGCTGCACAAGGACCTTCCCCTGTTACCTGACAGCATTGCTCCTGATTTGATACAAGAGCAGTAGTCCCTGCTGCCTTCTGTTCATATTCATCCGTAAACTTCTTTACGGCAAATCCGCAGTCGTATGCAGTACAGTCGTACTGGCTTTCAATCTCATGAACTCTTAAATGACCGTATTCCTGCGGCACAATGGTGGTAGTTACTGAAATACCGGGAAATGGATGCCAGCTGCTGATTACACGGTCTTCTAAAACTTCGTACTGGTCACTGTATTTTCTCACAAAGACATAGTCATCCCCATCAATTACGAATGCAAGGGAAGAATCCGGTGCATTTTCATGAAGTACAATCTGGCTCCTGGCGACTGAGAAGCCAAAACGGGTGGAGTAAGCAAACTTGGAGTATTTCTCCGGTACGTGGCCATGACCGTATTTTTCACAAACACCTGCTGGATAAGCGATTACATCCGATCCGATCCGCTGCATCAGCATATCCGCCTGTTTTAACAGCTTTTTACTGTCAAGACTGGGCAATGGTTCCGCTTTTGCAGACCAGAACGGATGGCTGTCTGGCAACCCCAGACACAAAAGCGTCTTCATTCCCCAATAAGGAGACCCCGGCGCATTGTAACGCTCTGCCATAATCAGATTGGGATACGCATATCCAATGGTCAGAACACCGTCCCGGTCAAAGATTTTCTGATCCAGCCACCAGTTTAAATGACGGGATAAAATCCCCTTTACAACGCCTGGGGATATATCATCAAGCCCTGCAAATAAATA
>SVDT01000095.1 GCA_015057775.1 Paenibacillaceae bacterium
TAAGGCCTCAAAGCCCTGCATCCTCTTATAGCGGATCAGAATATCCTGCATGGTATTATCAAGGGCATGTCCCATATGAAGATGACCGGTAATATTGGGTGGGGGCATCACAATGGTAAATGGTTTCTTATCCTTATTTGGTTTGGCATGAAAATACTTTTTGTCCAGCCATTTCTGATAAAGTTTGCCTTCAATCCCTGACGGATCATAGGTTTTTTCCAACTCTTTCATAATCTACTCCTTTTGTCAGCTCGTTATTTGGGAAAACAAAAAGCCCTCTGCATCCGAAGACACAAAGGGCGTATAAACGCGGTACCACCTTTATTATGGCAGATTCTGCCATATCTTTACGGCCTTTAACGGGGCCACGCGTGAAAGCCTACTGTATATTAATCATTCAGCTTTCCAGTTCCGAAGCTACCTTCCGCAAACACTACCTTAACCGTCTTTCAGCCAGTGAACGGTTCTCTCTTTCAGGGTTATGTGCGTACTCCTCTTCATCAATACCTTTTCCTGTTATCTAGTATATGATAGAAGTTTTTTGCCGTTTTGTCAAGACATAATATTACGGTATTCCTTCTTCCACTTGGAAACCAGATCTCCTGCTCCCTGAAAACGCTTGATGGGATCTTTCTGGAATAAGTTTTCCAGCTCAAGCAGGCTTTTTGCCTTCCCTGCGTTTTCGTTTGCCACCGCCCGCTCATCTTTGCATACTTCCTTTAATTCTTCCGTCATCAAAGACAAAAAACGTTCTCCCGGCGTCACAGACGGGTTCCACTGGCTTAAGTGGCAGATCTTTTTTAATACTTCCTCATTGTTAACCAGGTCATATGATTTTTCATAGGCTCTGCATGCTTTATCCATCAGAAACAGCCGGGCATAGGCAGCACCTAAGTTATGATAGACTTTTGCGGTAAAACTGTCACTGCCCCGTTCCGCTCTTGCCATATCAAGGATTCTGATATAGATAGAAACCGCCTTGCCGTATTGATTCTTCTGAAACAGGAAATCCGCCTTTTGCTTTAACAGTTCAGACTGGGGTAATCTTCGAAATGCAGCCAGCTGCTGACGAAACCGTCCCACTTCCACCGCGGTGTAATAATCACATTCGTGAAGGATCATCGCCAGAAGCTCGTCTTCCTCTTCTCCGCTCTTCTGCCATTTTTCCAGCTTCGCTGCAAAAAAACCCATATCCAAATCTTCCCGGATAAACTCCAGCAGGCTCTCATCCACAAAGCCATCCAGTACAAGAAGGGGGTGATTATAAATCACATAACAAAGTTCCTGGGAGGAAAAAATACGTACTCCCAGATATTCAAAATAAAAAGGCCGTTTTACCGGTTCCTGCCGGCACAAAATCAGGCTCATAGCATGACCTCCTGCCTGATCACCGTATCGGTTGCAGGAAACAATTCTCCAAACCCCTTATCCTTTAATACCACCGCCATGGTTCTCTCATCCAAAAAGCCAAAGCTGATTCCCAGTCTGGTTGTCCGGTCCGGGCGGTTGGGGAATCCCTCCAGGGGTATCTTTACCAGCCTCTTTTGCTTGGGATCCATGGGTGTTACCATAAATTCCACATAATCCTGTTTGTCTACGATTAAATCAACACTGCTTTTTGCCTCATACCAGTTGTCCCCTGCTGCAGCAACTACCAGCTGACTCTCCCGTTCCTTATGAAGTACACGTAAGGATACCGTAGAATGAAGATGGCCGTCACAGATACAGATAAACGGATAAGCGCTGTTATCCTTAAGATAATCCATACCTTTAAAAGCAGCTCCTCTGGCAAACAGTTCCGGCTCCATATAAACCTTTTTTCGGGAACAGAGTACTTTCATGGAATCTTTTGCCCAGTCATGGCGTTCGAACCCTTTCCCTGTTAGAAATACAGAAGAAAAGAGTTTCTTTTGCAAAAGCCTGTCTGCACAGGAGCTTAAGATTTTATCTGCAAGCTTTCCGCCGGAAGGGGTATCTAATATATCCAGATTAAAGCTTTCTTCCAAAGCCTCATGCTCTGCAATCACCATCATTTTCCGAAGCCCTCTCTGAACCTTAAGCTCATGATAGTGAAAGGAGTCTTCTGACAAATCAAATACGCCCACCTGATTGCCCCATACTTCTTTTTTCTGGCTCAGCACATAGTAAACAAAGCTTTCTGTATGGCTGATAATATGAACCTTCTCCCGCTCAATTCCAAGGGAGTCCGCACAATACATCAGCGCATCCATCAATTTTGTATCCACTTTCTGCATGGTAATTACCAGCTCTTTAATCTCCTCACAGAAGAATTCTTCCATAGGGAGCTTCATTATCTTTTTCAAAAATAGCTTTAGTAAGTCAAGACCTTCATATTTTGTACCGCCTAGTGTTGCAGTACCGTCTTTTCTTACCATCTTTATCAGCTTGTCCACAATGATGCCTTCACCCACAAGAGTATAGGCGTATGCTTCTTCTCCTATGTACCAGGCTTCCTCATCCTTTTTCTTACAGATAACCGTAGGAATACTCCATGATTTTTCTCTGTCATGGCAGCATATCCGGGTATAGGCATCACACAGATCAAGCCCTATTATCAGTCCGTCCATTGACATCCCCTTATCTTACATCAGTGAAAATATTTCTTCTGCAGCAGCATTCTTCTTTAAATACTCCTGCATCCGTTTTTTAAGCCCCGTCTCGTCCTTCAGATTGAGAGACAGGCTCATTTCGTTTAAGCAGGCATATCTGCTGTCCGAATCTTCCGGTGTCACGCCTGCCTCGCAGCTGACGCTTCCCTCTTCCTTTAATACCCATTCCTCATCAACCAGTTCTTTTACCCGGTATTCCATGATTTCGCCTTCAAACAGTATCTTCTGTTTTACGAAAACACCCTGATACATACGGGTTATATCCTCACTGTGATATTCTTCTTCATCAGGAAGAATCCGGATCTCAAGTTCTATTTTAGAATCCCGCTCTGCACAGTGGGAAATCATGGCCTTATCCATGATATCCTCTGGCATGGCCATATATTTCGCCAGCTTTTTATAGTATGGAAATACCAGACGTTCTTCCAGTAAAAGGGATACCATGCTTTTTAACAATTCTTTCTGCTCTTCATCAATGGCCGGCAGCTGAGAATAATATCTGGTCAGAGCCAGTAAATAGATGGTTGGAAAACGGCCTTTCTGAGCCGCCGTCTGTATGATCCCTTCCAGATACGAAAATACCCACTCTTCCGGCTCTTTCTCATTCATAAAATAGTCGGTGCACTTTATGGTAAAATATGCTTTTACAATGCTCTCACCCGGCTCTTTTCTGCTTTGGTACAGATGAAAAACCTTATCAAGTCTTAAGGTGTCTCCGCTGAACATCATCTGTGCGGACAGACGTTCTTCCAAGTCATAGGTTTCCACATGAAGAGAGACTCCCTGCAGCAGAATCCGGTACATCTGGCTGCTGAGACCATTATAATGTTCACACAGGTAATCCAGAAGAACACTGTCGTTCTCCTCTTCTAAAAAAGCAGTATATGCCAGATGGAGTAAAAGCCCATCCTCACGGAAGAGATTCTTAAGAATCATCTCCGTGCAAAGCTTATGAAGCTGTTTGGAACTAATTCCTTCGGCGCCGAAATCCCGGATCATTTTATAAGCTTCTTCCATGTGATTGTTGCGGATCAGCGTATCACAGACTCCGGCCCGTTCCTGCCTGGTAAGTACCTTTTTATCAAGCTTTAATAAGTATCCGGCTCCCTCTCCCTGTTCCGGCCCGGTTTCTGACTGCTTCTGATAATATTCAATGACTCTTGAGAGCAGCAGCTTCTGGTAAAACGGCCGCAGATTGGGATCTTCCAGTGTGCTTTCCAGAATCTGAACCTCTTTTGCCTCTTTCGCTCCGTCAGCCAGAATCTGATCACAAACGCGAAGCCGAAGCATGGAATGCTCTGGATACAATTCAAAGCACCGTTCTTCCAGCTCGGTCCGTTCCATCACCGGATCCTTCTTATATGGAATGTTGGCGTACCGGTTTCCATAGGCATCCTGGAAAAGCAGAATGCTGTGTTCGGAAAACAGGGGTACATAGGCAACTCCGTCATTTAAAAGAAATGCATCTTCCTGTGTCATCTCTTCATAGCAGACAATTACATATTTCATTTTTTTATTGCTGCATTCCACACGGTAAGAGCGCAGAATAGAAGGAAGCACTTTTGCCATGGATAAATCCACTACTTCCTTTAATAAAATACGCTCATAGATGGCAGCCAGGTAATTATCAATTCTGGATTCAAAAAGCTGTTCTGTGGCAAATTTTTCAATGACCCGTTCATAAGCCTGATAAAGAGGATCAACCGGCTCTAAATATACGAGAACATTCTTATATAAAACACTTCTGCTGTAAAGATCCAGTTCGCTTCCACCATAGGAAAAATAAAGAAGCACTTCCTTAGGAAGCAGATAGCAATAGTTTTTTGGCAATGCATAAATATAGTATTCATAAAGCCTGGTCAGGCTGATTCCCGCTCTGATTCCCTTCTCATACCAGGAAAAGGCCTCCAAGTTACGGCACTCCCCTTTGATTAACAGGGAACAGATGGCTTCTAACACCTCTTTTTCAGATGTCTCTTTGTACAGTCTGCAAAGCATCCGGTAATGCAGCCGGTTATAATGCTTGGCTGTGAGAGTGAGTCTGCAGATCTGCGTGATCAGCCCTTTCTCTATCATGCCTTTTCCTGCAGAGGAAAACAGGATCTGAAGTTCCATGGGACCAATGGCACGCATCAGGTCCGGAGCGCTGTTTAAAACACGGCATCCCCACACATAGAAAAAGGGGCTTCTTACCCCTGCTTCATATTGACGCTTGAGGATTGCCAGTAATGCAGGAGGATTCTCAAGCAGCCGGCTGTCTGATTTTGTCAGAAGTCCAAACAGATAAAACAGATGCTGATCTTCTTCCAAATATTTCTTCATCAGACGGACTAAAGATTCCCTCTGGTATTCATCGGGCTGGATCTCAAGTCTTAAATACTGGTAATAACAGTAAATCTCTTTCTTTTCCTGTCTTTGTGAAAGAATCTCATCCCGGCTTTCATCGAGGAAAAGGGCAGCTTCTGATTTCTCTCCGGCAAACAGACGGCACTGCGCACGAAGCAGTTTAATAAGGCCTGACTCTCCCTTCATCAGTTCGATTTCATCCAGTGCCTTCTCCATCTCTTTGCACAGGGAATCAGCCGGTTCTTTCCCTGTCTCTGCTTCCAGGCGGAGCCGCAAAAATCGGCCGAATGCCTCTTTTGCAAAGGCGTCCTCCGCCGATATTCCTCCTCCGGGGTTACATACCGATGTTACTGGTATTAAAAAGCACTCTTCCACTCCGTTTATCTGAATTCTGCCATAATTTTCTCCCTGATGCATACGATCCGGGTGTACAAGAAAGGGCAGCTCATATCTGTCATCTTCAAAATCCTGCTCGCCAATAGTCTTTTTTGGCAGCTCTATAAAATCACAGTCTGTCGTCACTTCCAGATTGATATAGCCCCAGCTGCTTCGCTTTAACTCAACCCAGTCTTTAACAACATCCTCCAGTTGTCCATATCTGCGTTCTGCGGTATCCACCGATAGTTCAACCGGCTTTTTTACCTTTAACGCTACAAGAAACTCTTCCAGTTCCTTTCTTCTGTCAGGCCGGCCCTTTAATCCGTCATAAATTGCCCTTACGTGAAGGTCTTTCATAAACGGGGCCGTAACAAAATCGCGGTACTCAAATAAGCGAAGAGCCGTATCCATATCTTTTTTTGCAGTATCTGCAAAATTCTCTGCTGTCGTTAAATCACTCAGTGCTTTCCCTGACGTGCCAAGCTCTACCCGAAACGAATAAGGGACTTCCTTCTCGCCGCCATTGGTAACCAGATAAAAAGATCCCTTAATTACGTCCCCATCTTCCATGAAACTACTGTTAATCTCATAGACAAGATGGTTGTATGTACCTCCAAACGACCCGCTTATCATACGAACGCGGTAATCAGAGGAATATGCAAGCCCTTTTATATGCAGGTTATTCTCACTGGTAACGACAAGTTCCCGTCTCGTGGCTCCGCCTGAACGCACCACATCATCAATTCCCGATGGGGTAACCTTTATCTTTGGAATTTCTGAATCAATGATGCCCTTTGCCAGCCTGTTGATTCGTTCTCTCATAGTACCACCTGTATCTTCAATTTCATTATGTTTTTCATTTGCTTCATTTGAATTACTCTATATTCTAACATATTTTCTATTGATTTAAAACCCTAAAATTGGTATGATAAATAAAAACTGTTGAAAAAAGGACAAACTCATTATGACAACCAACGAGAAAGCATTATTGCTTCATGAAAAATGGGGCGGAAAGCTGGAAATCACTTCCAAAGCAGCAGTAAAAAGCAGGGAAGATTTAGCCCTTGCCTACACCCCCGGAGTAGCAGAGCCATGTAAGGTAATCGCGGACAATCCGGAAGCTGCCTATCAATATACCATAAAGTCCAACACCATTGCTGTCGTATCCGATGGCAGCGCTGTTTTAGGACTTGGTAATATCGGACCACTTGCAGCCATGCCGGTTATGGAAGGAAAAGCCGTATTATTTAAAGAATTCGGGGGAGTCAATGCAATTCCCATCTGTTTAGACACACAGGATACAGAAGAAATCATTAAAACCGTCGTTGCCATTGCTCCTGCTTTTGGTGGAATTAATCTGGAAGATATTTCAGCGCCAAGATGCTTTGAGATCGAAGAGCGGTTAAAGAAGCTGCTTTCCATTCCAGTCTTTCACGACGACCAGCACGGGACTGCCATTGTAGTTCTTGCCGGAGTGATCAATGCCCTGAAAGTAACAGGGAAAAAGAAAGAGGACTGCCGTGTGGTAGTAAACGGCGCAGGCTCTGCCGGTATTGCTATTACCAGACTTCTGCTGTCTTATGGATTTTTGCATATCGTCCTTTGCGACCGGGCCGGTATCCTTTTTAAAGGAATGGAAGGCTTAAACTGGATGCAGGAAAAGATGATGGATTGTACCAACCTGGAAGGTCAGACAGGAAACCTGGCTGATGCCATGAAGGGTGCCGATGTTTTTATCGGAGTATCAGCTCCGGGGATTGTAACAGAAGAGATGGTCTCTTCCATGAATTCTGATTCCATTCTTTTTGCCATGGCTAACCCGGTACCTGAGATCATGCCGGATCTGGCAAAAAAGGCCGGCGCCAGAGTTGTTGGTACAGGAAGATCTGATTTCCCTAATCAGGTCAATAACGTAGTAGTTTTCCCAGGTATTTTTAAAGGTGCACTGGAGGGAAGGGCTGCTGCCATTACAGAAGAGATGAAGCTTGCTGCTGCTGAGGCCATTGCCGGTCTGGTAGCGCCTTCGGAAATAAATGAAGACAATATCCTGCCTGAGGCTTTTGATCCCCGTGTGGCAGATATTGTCAGCCGGGCGGTAAAAGACCATATCCGGTAATAGAAAGATGGAGGTTATCCGATGCTCTCAGAACCTATGACACTATATAAGCTGATGATTCTATACATGCTGAAGCAGGTAAACTTTCCCCTGACCAGTGCACAATTATCTAACTTTTTTCTGGAGCATGAGTATACCACATATTTTACGTTAAATCAGGCATTGAATGAACTGTTAGAGGCAAGACTACTGCATGTGGAGACCAATCACAACAGCAGCCGGTATGACATTACCAGAGAAGGGGAAGAGACTCTTTCCTTCTTTGGCAATAAGATATCACCGGCCATTGTCCATGACATGGATGAATATCTAAAAGAAAACAAGTTCCGTCTCCGCAACGAAGTTGGTGTAACAGCAGATTACTATAAATCCACAGCCCAGGATTACATTGTTCACTGCGAAGTAAGGGAAGGTAAGAACTGTCTGATTAATCTGGAACTATCTGTCCCGGATAAAGATCAGGCAGAAATCATGTGTGACCACTGGAAGTTAAAAAGTCAGGAAATTTATGCATTTGCCATGAAATCATTGATGAGCGGATCTTAGAAATGCTGTCATTAGACATTAGTAAGGGGGAATTCGTTTGAAAAAAATTCCGGTAAAAAAAACATGGTATCATTCTATATCAGACCATTATCAGACTTTAAAATTACAGCACAAAAAGAAGATGTTCCGGCTAAAAGCCAAGTTGTTTCTCACTGTTTTTCTGCCATTTCTGATTCTGGTGCTGGGAGCCGAAGTGCTCCGTACATTCTTACGGATCAAGATACGTGACATTTTTTCCCGTAATGATTAAAAGGACTGATCACATAAGGCGGCTGTCATCAGCCGCCTCTTTTTACCTGATTCGATTTCTTTCCTCTCCTCGAAGGTAAGAAACCATGTTTTCGTACACTTCATACAGACACCTTCTTCTGGCCTCAACCGTAGCCCAGGCGATGTGAGGAGTAATGATCAGTTTTGTACTGTCTTTGATCTTAAGAAGGGGATTATCCGGACGTATAGGTTCTGCACTGATTACATCCAGTCCTGCCCCCGCGATTTCTCCTGTTTCCAGAGCTTTTAAAAGTGCTTCTTCTCTTATGATATTTCCCCTTCCCAGATTCAAAAGAACAGCAGTTTTTTTCATCTTCTTCAATGCATCTTCATCAATTAAATATTCTGTAGCAGGATTTAACGGGGCATGTATGGATATGATATCTGACTCATTTAATAAAGCATCGAATTCAACCCGCTCCCAGAGAGAATTACTGTTATTACCGGAGGTGGAATAATAGATTACGTGGCAGCCAAAGGCTTCTGCCACCTTTGCCACTCCTCTTCCAATCTCTCCAAGTCCGATAATGCCCCAGGTTTTTCCGTAAAGTTCATTGAATTTTATATCAAAGTTACTGAATATATCACTGGCTGCGTACTCTCCCGACTTTACAAACTGATCGTAATAAGAAAGCTTCTCATATACATAAAACAACAATGCAAAGGTATGCTGTATCACAGACTGGGTGGAATATCCTTTAACATTGGTGACTGCGATGTTCCTTTTTCTGACATAATCAAAGTCAACAGTATTGGTTCCTGTAGCTGTCAGGCAGATGAGTTTTACATGCCGGGCATACTTTAGGGTTTCCTCATTCATAGGAATCTTATTTACCACAATTACATCTGCATCCTTTACACGCTCCTGATTATATTCTGGCTCTGATTTATTATATTTTACCACCTCTCCCAGATTATAAAACGGTGTATAATCCACATCATCTCCCATAGTATCCGTTTCCATAAAGACAATTCTCATATGTACCCCCTATTTGTTATCTACTTTTTGTTACCAGTATATCAAAAAGGAGCCTGCTCCACAACTGATCATTCAGTTATTTTGCGACAGCTCCGTCTGCTTCTAACCCTGCATAAAACGGGTTAAAAATTCCTTTGTTGAGTTTTTCTGAGGATTACCAAATATATCTGCTGGTGCTCCCTCTTCTTCAATCACACCACCCGCCATATAAACCACATGATTAGACACATCTCTTGCAAACGCCATCTCATGGGTTACGATGATCATGGTGAGTCCTTCCTTTGCAAGCGTTCTCATAACTGCAAGAACTTCTCCAACCATCTGGGGATCCAGTGCGGAAGTGGGTTCGTCAAAAAGAAGAATTTCCGGTTCCATGGCAAGTGCTCTTGCAATGGCTACCCTCTGCTTCTGACCACCTGAAAGCTGTCTTGGCTTTGCATTGATATAAGGCGCCATTCCAACCTTCTCTAAAAACATCATGGCTTTCTTTCTGGCTTCTTCCTTATCTTTCTTTAAAACCTTCACCTGACCAACCATACAGTTTTCCAGCACAGTCATATTATTAAAGAGATTAAAATTCTGAAATACCATGCCAACACGGGTACGGTATTCGGGAACATTCATCTTTCTGTCTGTAATATCCACATCATGATATAAAATCTCTCCGGTAGTGGGTGTTTCCAAAAGATTGATGCAGCGCAAAAGAGTGGATTTTCCTGAGCCGGATGCTCCGATGATACAGGTCACATCTTTGGCATTTACATTGAAATCAATATCTCTTAATACTACATTGGTTCCAAATGTCTTGCTTAAATGACGAATTTTTAACACATTGCTTTCAGCCATTTATTTATCCTCCTTCTCTTTCGGGTCCGGAAATTTCACCATTCCACTGGTATAAGCCAAGGTATCTGTTGTAGCCAGATCGTAGCTGTCCGGCCCATCCATCTTTTTCTCCCAGTGCCGGAGAATTCTGGAACAGGTAAAGGTCAGGACAAAGTAAATGACCATGGTGATGGTAAATGCTTCAAAATACGTATAGTAAGCTCCTGCCACACCCTTTGTCGCATAAAACAGCTCGACGACTCCGATCACAGAAAGTACACAGGTATCCTTAATATTAATAATTAAGTTATTGCCAATCTGAGGCATGATATTACGAAGCGCCTGTGGCATGATAACATTTAACATGGTCTGGTAATGGGTCATACCAATGGCCTTTGCTCCCTCTGTCTGGCCCGGATCAATAGAAAGGATTCCACCTCTGACCGTCTCTGCCATATAGGCGCCTGTGTTGATTGAGACTATAAAATAGGATGCAAATACAATGGACATATTAATTCCAAAAAGTGCGGAAGATCCATAAAAAATAAACATGGCCTGAACCATCATGGGGGTTCCGCGGAATACCTCTACATATACATTTAATATAAATTTAATTCCTTTAATCAGTATCTTTTTAAACAGATTATCCTGCTTTGATTCCGGAGTGGTCTGAATAATTCCTACTGCAAATCCGATTACACATCCGATCAATGTGCCTACAATGGCGATCGCCATTGTCTTGCCAGCCCCTGCTAAGAAGGACGGACCATAATTTTGCAGAATAAATACCATTCTTCCAAAAAAATCTGACGGCAAAGACATATATTACCCTCTCCCTTTCACAGCTTGGTTAAAACAGAACAAGGGGCACGGAAAAACTCCCATCCCGTGCCTGCAAGCTCCGATTCATCTTATTATTATTTTGAAAGCGGCTGTACTTTAATTGCCTCTTCCATCATCTTGTTAAAATCGTCCTTGGTCATCTTGCCAAGTACTCCGTTTATGGCATCTTTTAATTCAGCATTGCCTTTTTTAACAGAGACACCAATATTAATATCCTCATCAGAAACCTTGAACTCACCATCTGTACCGGTGAAATCAAGAAGTTTGAAATCAGGATATGCAATTAAAGCTGCCTGACCAGTTGGCTTATCAGTTACAACCACGTCACATCTTCCAGAACTTAAAGAAACAAGCATAGCAGGAGCGGATTCCTGAGCCGGCTGAATATCAGCGTCGGGAATCTGTGGAAGACAGTTATCATACCAGATGGTGTTTAACTGGGATGTAGCAACTGCACCCTTTAAGTCAGCAACACTCTTTGCATTCTCATACTTACCACCGGCTTTTACCAAAGCTACGATGGTTGCAAAATAATATGGATTTGTGAAATCAACGGACTGCATACGCTCTGCAGTAACGGATTGTCCTGCGATGACACAATCAACCTTTCCAGATTGAACAGCAGGAACTAAAGAATCCCAGTCCAGCTTTACAATCTCCAGGTTATAGCCCAGCTCGTCCGCAATCTTTTTCGCCATCATTACATCATAACCATATGCATAATCTGAGCTTCCAGAGATCTTCACTGCTCCGTTTGCATCGGTTGGCTGAGTCCAGTTGTAAGGAGCATAGCTGCACTCCATGGCAACTTTTAATACTTTTTTGTCTCCTGCTTCTTTTCCTGTACCGGAAGTGCCCGCTGTGGAGTTACCGCCTGCACAGGCAGTCAATGCTGCCGCTGCCAGAGCTGCTGCCATGAGAGTTGATACAATTTTCTTCATAGTTTTTTTCATAACTGTTTTCTCCTCTTTCTGCTATAATGAACTCTATGTAATAAATAGGTTCATTATAAAAAGATTTTTACTCCTTGTCAAGACTATTTACAGATTCATCGATCAAATCCCAGATTTCTTCTCTGCCCTGTTTTGTCTCCGCTGAAAACGGAATTACAGTCACATCTGCTCCGATTCCCAGTCCGGTCCGCACTACTTTTAATGCCTTTGCAACCTGACTTCGTTTCAGCTTATCTAACTTGGTGGCAATAATAACCGGCTGATATCCATTACTAATGATCCAGTCGTACATGGTTTTATCATTATCTGATGGCTCGTGACGGATATCAATCAGCAGAAACACACATTTCAGCATAGGCGAATTATGAAGATAATTTTCAATCATCTTTCCCCATTTTGCTTTTACTTCTACGGATACCTTTGCATAACCATATCCGGGAAGATCCACATAATACAGGGAATCATTAATATTGTAAAAATTAATGGTCTGTGTTTTACCTGGAGAGGATGAAGTTCTTGCAAAGGACTTCCGGTTCATAAGTGCATTGATGAGAGAGGATTTGCCCACGTTTGACTTACCTGCAAATGCAAATTCCGGTTTTGTGTTCTCCGGAAGTTTGCTGGTAATTCCGCATACAGTCTCCAGTTCTACGGTTTTAATAATCATGTAATTTCCTTTCTATTCCTGGACGAAAGCCTCTTTTAATACTTCGGGCATTTCCTTTACAAATACAATTGTAAGGCCTTCTGTAATCTCTTCTGATAATTCTGCGATATCCGGACGGTTTTTATCCGGAACCAGAACTTTTTTCACATGTGCCATACGTGCAGCAAGAATTTTCTCCTTTAAGCCTCCGATTGGAAGAACCCGGCCTCTTAAGGTTATCTCTCCTGTCATGGCAACGGTTGCACATACCTTCCTGTTGATAGCCGCAGAAAGCATGGCAGTTGCCATGGTAATTCCTGCTGAGGGCCCATCCTTTGGAACTGCTCCCTCCGGGATATGAAGATGAATATCGTGTTTCTCAAAATAATCATCAGGCACATGATATTCCGGTCCTATGGACCTGACATAGCTTAATGCAGTCTGTGCCGACTCCTTCATAACATCTCCCATTTGTCCTGTGGTCTGAAGGGTTCCTTTGCCAGGCATTACATTTACTTCAATCTGCAGAGTATCTCCGCCTACACTGGTCCATGCAAGGCCTCTCACAATTCCTACCTGGTCTTCGTCGTTAACATTGTTATAGGATACTTTTTCTTTCCCTAAGTATTTTTCCAGCTGACACTCTGTCACCTCAATGACACGGCTTTTGTCTTCCAGGAATTCTCTGGCTGCCTTTCTGAAAACAGAACTGATCCGCCGCTCTAAGTTTCTGACTCCGGCTTCTCTGGTATAATTGTGTATGATCTTTTCAATCGCCTGATCCGTTATGGTAACTGGCTTTCCCGTTAGACCATTGCGTTCCTGCTGCTTTTTCACCAGATAGTTTTTGGCAATATGGAATTTTTCATTCTCAGTATAACTGTTTATTTCAATCACTTCCATTCGGTCAAGAAGAGGTCCGGGAATGGTTGTTATGGTATTGGCTGTTGCAAGAAAGAGAACATTGGATAAATCAATGGGAAGTTCAATATAATGGTCTCTGAATTTTACATTCTGTTCACTGTCAAGCACTTCTAACAGTGCG
>SVDT01000096.1 GCA_015057775.1 Paenibacillaceae bacterium
CGCGAGTGGCTCAGTTGGTGGAGTACGACCTTGCCAAGGTCGGGGTCGCGGGTTCGAGTCCCGTCTCGCGCTTTTTTATTTGTAGCGGAAGCCTAGGTTTTATCAGGGTTTCCGCTATTTTTGAGTGTCTGTCAGTAAAGCTTGGCAACATTAGGATTAAGCACTGGTTTGATACAATGTAAGAAAGTCGGGGAAATAATAGGTGTATTCTTAATTGAAAAAATTAGTTTTGAAGAGGAGATAAATATATAAAATGAGTAAAAGTTTTCTTCACCATATTTGTATACAAACTAACGACTATGAGCAGTCGTTGAAATTTTATTGTAAGATGCTTGATATGGAAATAATAGAGGAAACACCTAATTTCCATGGAAGAGAGTATAATACATGGATTAAAAATGACAGCCTTTGTATTGAATTACAGACACCCAAAAATGAACAACAGTTTGATCAAATAGATGATGAACATACCGGTGTCTCTCATATTTGTCTTTGGGTAGATGATATAAATCAATTATATTATGAACTCGGTGAAAAAGGAGCCTATTCATTTATTAAACATGGCGCAAATGATATTTATGAAGTAAATGGTGGTAAATTATTTAAATTGAAGGCTCCGGAAGGTACAATTATTGAATTTAGAAATAAATTGGGGTGCTGACATATTTTTTGGGGGGTGGAAGGAAACGAGGTTTCTTAAAACGTTGCCATGTCTTAAACTGGCGTATACCTATTAACTACAGTCACTCCGGTATTAATAAATTGTGAACCAGTATCTAATCCCCTTAATGCAGCAATTGCCTCAGCCAAACCCAAATAGCCCATTGTAAATGGGCTTTGTACCAATACAGCTTTTATAATATTATTTCTGATCATTTCCTGAATGGTCTCTGTGATATCAAATCCAATCCCGATAATATTTGTATTATTTTCTTTCAAAGCATTTCCCATTCCTAACGTAGTACCTTCATTGGTTGAAAAGATACCAACAAGATTGGGATTGTCTCTTATATATTTTTTCGTTGCCTGTTTTGCTAATTCCGGGTCACCATTGGTGTAGATCGTATCTAATATTTGATATTGGCTAAACAGATTAAAATAATCGCGGAATCCTAAATCCCGATTTACAGTCGTTCTGTTTTCAGGCGTTACCCCAATGACTCCTATTGAACCACTAGTGAGTCCAGCCTCATCTAATTCGTAATACATATTTTCTCCGGCTATCTTACCAGCTATAAAATTATCTGTAGCTAAGGTTACGATGGCTTGTTCAAATGCGGGTGCATCAACATAAATGATTTTGACACCCTTTGATATCGCTTCTTCAACTGAACTTGAAATCTTTAAAGGATCACTGGCCGCCAACATGATAGCATCTGCTCCCGCTGCTACGGCATTGTTAAAGATCTCGATTTGTTTATTTACATCTCTTGTTATAGGGGCATCCCATACATATGTCACACCTAACATAGAAGCCATTTCTCTGGCACCATTATTCATAAAACTCCAAAATTGATCACTTTTATCCATAGTTACTAAATAAATTTTATAATTCATATATACTATTTGGCTCAAATCTGCATCATCCCCTATATTAATAATCAATTTTTCCTATAGCCGGAATATTTAAGCTTTGGAAGAATACATGGATACTCAATTATATGCGAGGGGGGTGGGGATCATTACTTGAGAACTGAGGTTACCACTTCTATGAAGCCTTGTAATACAGTGTCTTTATTTACTTGTTGCATTTTATCATGTACAGCTTTAAGATATTAGAAATGAAATTACCATTAATTGATATGATTAACTGCGAAAGGGTGCATTTGGTATGCGGCTGTTCCATGTAAGCGAGGAGAGTAATATTGATATTTTTAATCCCAGAATTCCGGAAAGAGAGGACTTAGATAAAAGTGTTGGATTAGTATGGGCTATAGATGAAAAGCATTTGCCTAATTTTTTGACTCCAAGAGATTGCCCAAGAGTAACTTACCACGTAGGTGAACATACTTCGAAGCATGATAATGAGATGTTTTTTACTTCGCCCGAAACTCAGCACGTTGTTATTATCGAAAGTAAATGGTTTGAAACTATGAAAAATACTCATTTATATCTTTATGAATTTGATCCGGAAGGCTTTGAAGTACAGGATGAGACAGCAGGGTATTATATTTCCAGAGAGGCCCAAAAACCCATTGAAAAATATATTGTTAATGATTTATTTGAGGCACTGTTAAAAAGAAATGTGGAACTTCGAATTATTAAGAATTTATGGGAGATTTCTGATAGAATTAAAACTACAACATTAAATTGGTCAATATGCCGTATGGGATATGCGCAGCCAAGATTATGAAAAAATAAAAGAAACCAGGAGAATTTATTATGAATTATGATGCATTAATAATTGTGGACATGCAAACAGCTTTGGTAGAAAATGAGCCCTACAACAGGGTGGGCGTGATAGAAAATATAAAGGCATTATTGGATACCTGCAGAAAAAAAGAGCTCCCCATTATCTACATTCAACACGATGGCGGAACTGGAGATGAATTGGAGCATGGCAGCATCGGCTGGACGATATACAAAGACATAGCTCCCATGCCAGATGAAAAAATATTTGAGAAAGAGTATAACAGTGCATTTAGAAAAACCGGGCTTCATGAATATCTTCAGGAGACAGGTGTAAAAAATATTATTTTATGTGGAATGCAGACGGAGTACTGTTTGGATGTTACCTGTAAAGTGGCGTTTGAATACGAATATGAGGTAACCATACCTCAGTCAACAACAACTACATTTGACAATGCATTTGCAAGCGGGAAAGATTTAGCAGAATATTATGAAAACAAAATTTGGAATAACCGCTATGCAAAGGTTATAAGCATGGAGCAGGTTTTAAAATTAATTGAAGGCTAATTGTATCGGCTATAAGATTTACATTGTTCAAACAATTTCTTGACTCTCACACAATGAGAGGGTTTATACTTACTCTTAATAGCAATTGAGAAGAGGAGGCAAAAGATGGCTTTTGATTTTAAAAAAGAGTATAAAGAATTTTATATGCCAGGGAATAAACCAGAGATAGTGACAGTTCCAGTCGCCAATTATATTGCAGTTAGAGGAAAAGGGAACCCGAATCAGGAAGCCGGAACATATCAGAACGCATTGGGGATCTTATATTCTGTTGCTTATACCATCAAGATGAGTTATAAAAGTTCACATAAAATAGAAGGCTTTTTTGAGTATGTGGTTCCTCCTCTGGAAGGTTTCTGGTGGCAGGATGATGTTAAGGGGGTGGACTACGCACATAAGGACACATTTAATTGGATTTCAGTAATTCGATTGCCGGAATTTGTGACCAAAAAGGACTTTGACTGGGCTGTGACAGAAGCCGGTAAAAAGAAAAAGATGGATTGTTCGCCGGCCGAGTTCTTAACGGTAGATGAAGGGCTATGCGTACAGACCCTGCACATAGGACCATTTGATGATGAACCTGCGACTGTTGCCATTATGAATGAGTATCTGGCTGAAAACGGGTATATGAATGATATGACAGATAAACGTCTTCATCATGAAATTTATCTTTCAGATATCCGTAAGGTGCAACCCTCAAAATGGAAGACAGTTATACGGCATCCTGTTAAAAAGACCTGAATTTAACCGCAAATAATTTTTGGGGGAGATAAAAAATGAATGATATTAAGGTAATGGTGTGGTTGTTTCCAATCCTCTTTATGTTTCATGATTTTGAAGAAATAATTTTTATGCAATCTTGGATCAGTAAGAACAGAAATTATTTAACCCATAGATTTCCTGCATTATCAAAAAAATTATCCTCTCATTTTGATCAGATAACAACCTCTGCCTTTGCCCTTGGCGTGGCAGAGGAATTTGTCATAATCAGTATTATTACAGTTGTTTCTTATGTGACCAACTGGTATATTCTGTGGACAGGATTATTTATAACGTTTGCTTTGCATTTGGTAATTCACTGTATTCAGGCACTGGTTATAAGAAAATATGTCCCGGCAGTTATTACTAGTATCATCTGCCTGCCAATCTGTATTTATATAATTAGCAATGGGATGAAGCTGTTTCCCCTGAACGATGTTATCTTGTTCTCTGTTTTGACTTTTGCGCTTATGGCCGTTAATTTGATTCTGATCCACAAAGCTATGGAGGTTTTCAGCAAATGGTCAGCACAATATGAACGGCAACATCAATAAATGCAGCAGCTAAATTTTTAAGTCTTATTCCTGTATTCACTTGGCTGGATCCCTACACAGGATTTAAAAACTCTGCTGAAATAAGCGCTGTCCGGATAACCGGATAATTCCCCTACCTTCTGAACCTCCATATCCGGATTATGAAGCAGCAGCCGTTTTGCCTCATTGATCCGCAGTCTGGTCAGGTACTTGGAAGGCGTTTCTCCAGTTCTCTTCTTAAATATCTTTCCAAGGTATTCCGGTGTAAATCCGAACCGTTCACTCATTTCCTGAAAAAAGACTTCCTGCTTATAATGCTCCTGAAGATATTTTTCCATAAGTCCGCAGATGGACTCCTGACTCAGCCTTTCAGTCACAGTACAGTAAGACTCCAGTGCATTAGTTTCGGATTTCATGGTAATCAGAAGCTTTTGAAGTGACTCAAAAAGGCTTTCTGCAGTGACCGGTTTTAATAAATAATCCACGACCCCATAGCGGATAGCGGACTGGGCGTAGGAAAAATCATTATAACCGCTTATGATAATCACCTTAACACTGGGATGATTTTTCTTTAGATAGCTTGCCAGTTCAATTCCGTCACACTGGGGCATACGGATATCGGTAATGATGAGATCGGGACAGTTTGTTTCTGTTATTTCTATGGCTTCCAGTCCATTGGCGGCTTCCCCAGCCAGCTTAAGAGGCAGATTTAAGGAAGTGATTTTCTTGATCAGGTTTTTTCGAATGAGGCTTTCATCTTCCGCCACAAGATAACTATAACTCTGGATGGTGCTCATAATATTCCTCCCTTGTTTGATAGATAGGGCCTCCCACTATAAAACTGGTTTTGCAGGGACTGGAACAGTCAATTTGAAAAACTGCTTCAGTGCCGTAAAGAAGTCTTAGACGCAGGCAGACATTTTTTAGTCCCATATTTCCTATTTGCAAAGAATTCCATTCTTTATTCATATCCAGGTTCTCATAGATCCTTAACAGTTCTTCTTTCTTATCTTCGCTTAGGAGTCCTCCATTATCCTCAACTTTTAAATACCACCGTTCATTTTTTGTATAAGATGCAATGGACAACTGCCATGGCGGGGCAATCTGGAATCCGTGCTTGAAGGTATTTTCTACAATTGGCTGGATAATGAGTTTGGGGATATAGAATTCTTCGGTTCCCTCTTCTATGTTCATGGTATAGGTAAAACCTTCGTTATAACGCATCTGCATGCAGTTTAAGTAACATTCCGTATAAAGAACTTCTTCTTTCAGGGGGACAATCATTTCCCTTGAGGATGAAATGTAGCGGAAGTAATCACATAGGTAGCTACACATTCTTACGATGTCCTCATTCATATTTTCTTCTGCCATAACAGAGATATTTGTCAGGCAGTTATAAAGAAAATGAGGATTGATCAGTGACTGGGCCGCCTGAAATTTGGCACGGGTTTCCTCGGATTTTGATAATAAAACTTCCTGTGAAGTGGAACGCAGTTTCTCGTACATACTGCGGATGGATTCACAGAGAAGGGAAAGTTCCTTTATACTGCTGTCGGCGGAGGTTAAATTGACCTTTTTTTCATCAAGTACCCGGTTGATGGTTATTTTCCCAGTAGCTGCCGTGAGCTTTTCCAGAGGAACGGTCAGACGCTTGGAAATAAAAAAACAAAGAAACAGGGTAACAAGGATGGAAAATGCTCCGATCAGAAAAAATGTTGTACGGAAAAGGGATAGTGACTTATAAAATGCAGATTGGGGCCTGACCAGGATGACCGTCCAGTCGTAGCCTTCGATAGTCTGGAAGGAATAAAGAAACTTTCCGCTGCTTCCGGTACTTATGACTCCCGCCTGGCTTTCCGGTACAGAAGCCTGGGTTATTATGGAGTAATAGTCCGGGTAGGAAGAATTGGAGGCATAAGGATATACCAGCTCCTGCCTGTCATTGTAGATAAAAACATGGCTGTCCGGGTTCTGATGCTCGAGCTGGGAAGAAAGGGAAAAAATCCTGTCACAATCCTGGACAACTTCAACAATTCCCTCCGGTGTGCCGTCAAAGTCCAGAAAAAGACGTACCAGGGAGATGAATTTTTGTGATTTCTGATTTTCGCCTTTTGCAGGCAGCTCTTTGTTTACCACTGGTGCAGTTATGTATTTATGTCCGTTTAATGCAAGAGTCTGGGAGTACCAGGGCAGACGCTCTAAATCTACAGAGGTGGTTCTAAGCCAGTAACCGGCCTCAACGCAGGAACCGTCCATGGTATATAAGTTGATTTCGGAGGCACTTTGATATGCTCCGATCATAGCTGTGACGATATCATGGATTGCCATCGCCTTTTCCCGGGAGGTGGCCAGATATGTGGGCGCCGAAGCATATTTTTGGTATGAGGTGGAGAATTCCCTGAAATTCATTTTAATCGCATTGGAATATACGATATTCATGGAAATCGATGAGAGGTTGTCTAGCTGGGTTCTTACGGAGCTTTCTACTGAAGCGCACATGTTTTCCAGATCCTTGGAAGCATCTTTTAATGCATTTTTGCGGTAATGGCTATAAGTAAAGACAAAGAATATAACCAGCAGTATCAGGATCAGAAGACCATATATAATAAAGAGATACCATTTTTGGGAATATTGTTTTCCTTGCCGTTTCATAGAAAAGCACCTCCCTTCGTGCAATATTATACAATGTAGTTCAAAAAAATGCAAATGACAGTTTGGAATTGTCTATTCTGCCCTTTGCGCCCTTGTGGTATTATGAAATTATAACAAATGATTATTTTTATTCAGCAGTATATTTAAGAAAAGTAACAAGTCTAAGTGTGGAGAGTAAAGGAGAAGGTCATGAGAAGAAGCGGAAAGAAATTAATCAGTCTGACTTTGGCAGCAATTCTGGCAGCAGGGATGACAGCGGGCTGCAGTACGGGAACCAGTAGCACAAAAAGTGGTGACAACGACGGTGCGAAAAAGAATGTTACGCTGACATTTGGCAGTCACCAAAGCGGACTTCCTACTTCCGGTATTGTTCAGGAACTTGCCAAAGAGTTTGAAGGAGAGACTGGGATCAAAATTGATTTCCAGATTTCCCCGGATGCCCAGTGGAGAGATTTAATTAAAGTGAAGCTGGATTCAGGGGAGGCACCTGATATTATCTGTGTAGACACACCAATCAGCCTCGTCTCCAGTATTCACATGGATCGGTACTGTGCAGAGTTGTCAGATCAGGACTGGGTAAACCGGATGGATGCAAGTGCAAAATCGGCAGTTTCTGTTGATGGTAAAGTATATGGGATTACTTTTCCAGGAGCAAAGATGTATTTTTACCTCTATAACAAGGACATTTTCAACAAACTGGGGCTGAAGGTTCCCACTACCTATGCAGAGTTTAAAGACGTCTGCCAGAAGATTAAGGATTCCGGTACCACACCAATTTATGAAGCCACCACCAATGGCTGGCATCAGGTACTGCCATTGTTTGAAACAGGCGGATTATGGCTGGCACAGGATCCGGATATTTATCAGAAATTAAATGACAATAAAATTGATCTGGATCAGATTCCCGCACTCTCTACCATTATCGGCCAGTTAGATGAATGCGCCAGAGCAGGATATTTTGGAGACGATTATTTAAGCAATGCATGGGAAAATGGAAAAGAAGCAATGGCATCCGGCAGATGTGCCATGACAATTGCGGAACTGGGTTACCGGGGGCAGATTGACGCGGATTATCCTGACTTTAAAGCTTCAGAAAAATTGGGTGCTTTTGTAATGCCATGGGGCGACAATCAAACCGTTGGAGTGAACCCTGCAAGCAATGCTTATTTTATTAACAAGGACGGTAAATATGTAGAGGAAGCAAAGCAGTTTTTTGAATTTCTCTCAAGACCGGAAAACCTACAGAAACGTCTTGATGGACAGCCGGAACTCAGCAATTTATGCTGGTCTGAGATTAAGAGCAAGTATTCGGAAGAGGATCAGAAGTTTCTGGATTCCTTAAAAAAGGCAAACGTGGTTCAGACCTCAGTTAATTACATAGACAGTCAGTGGATGGATGTAGGAAAAGATTTGGAATCCATGTATACCGGCGCAATGACTCCAAAGGATGTGCTCGACTCGATTATGAAACGGCGTACGGAGCAGGCAACGCTCCAAAAAGATCCGGGTTGGGTAAAATAAAGGAACGATGAAATGAACAGAAAAAAAATATACCCATGGTACTATGCTGCCGGCGCAGCCATTCTCTTCTTTCTCCTGTGTTTTCTTCCGGGAGTGCTTGGAATTGCCTATTCCTTTACAGACTGGAATAATTTCAGCAATGAGATTCATTTTGTTGGGCTGGCAAACTATAAGACAGTTTTTCATGGAAATTCGGAATATATGAAATACATAGTGAATACCCTTTGGTTTACAGTTGCAACAACGGTTTTAAAAACGGTTGTGGGTCTGGCACTGGGGCTTCTATTAACCCAGACCTTTATTAAGGGAAAAAATCTCCACCGTATGATCATATTTTCACCCCAGGTCATGTCCTATCTGGTGGTAGGTCTGGTTTTTCGCAGCATGCTACATCCAACCACAGGCTTTTTAAATAATTTCTTAAGAGGAATTGGTTTCGGAGGGCTGGCAAAGAACTGGCTGACTGATTTAAAGTTTGTTTTTCCAACTGTAATCTTAGTTGATACCTGGAAGGGTATGGGATATATTATGGTGATCGTCATTGCGGGGCTGCTTTCTGTAGCCCCGGAATACTATGAGGCTGCCAGCATTGACGGAGCCAGCTTTTTTAAGAAGTTCACCTGTATTACTCTGCCCCTTTTAAAACCGGTTCTTGTAAATGTAACTGTTTTAAATGTGACTTACGGTCTGCGGGTCTTTGATATGATCTATTCCCTGACAAACGGCGGGCCTGGTAATGCAACCGGGGTGATTAATACAGCAGTGTATAAAGAATTTTCCAAAGGCAATCTGGCCATGGGAACCACGCTTTCCAGTATATTATTCCTTGTAGTTCTATCCCTTTTGTATTTCATTATCTGGTCCATGGAAAACAAGGAGGTGGAGGTCTGATGAAGAAGAGTATTATATCCATCGTGGGTAATCTGGTTTCATTTGTGATCAGCCTGATTGTATTGCTTCCGCTGGCAGTCTTATTTATTAATTCTTTTAAAACCTCAGCGGAAGCCAACCGGATGACCCTTTCTCTTCCGAAAAAATGGGTGGTTGAAAATTATGTTACAGTGGTTGAGAAGGGGAAATTGTTTTCGTCTTTCTTAAACGGAATTCTATATGCTTCCTGCAGCGTTGTGATAATTGTTATTCTTGTGTCCGCAGCTGCTTTTGTAATCTCCAGGAATCAGAAAGGGATTAACCGCTTTTTGTATTATTTTATTATTTCAGGCATTGCAGTCCCGATTAACAATGTTGCGCTGATGAAGGTTCTACAGGTTCTGCATCTGGTTAATACGCGGATTGGTATTATTCTTTTATACGCCGCAATTAATATTCCTTTAAGTCTTTTTCTATCCTTTGGATTTATTGCGACGATTCCCAGGGAGATTGATGAAGCGGCGGTGATTGACGGGTGCAGTCCCAGACAGCTGTTTCTAAGAGTGATTGTGCCGTTAATCAAGCCCATTATGTCAACGGTATTCGTATTGGAATTTATGACGGTGTGGAACGATTTTACCATGCCCCTGTATTACTTGAATAATTCGAGAAAATGGCCTATGACTCTTGCTGTTTATAGCTTTTTCGGAGCATTTGAGAATTCGTGGAATCTGGTAGCAGCCGATATTATTTTAACTCTGGCACCGGTTCTGATCGTATTTATACTGGGCCAGAAGTATATTGTAGGAGGAGTATCCGCTGGTTCGGTTAAGGGATAAGCAACAGGAGGTTTTCATGGAAAGGCAAGAGATAGAGAAATTAATAAAAGAACTGACATTGGAAGAAAAGATAGGGATGATACATGGTCAGGGGATTTTTCATACGGGCGGAGTAATGCGGTTTGATATTCCTCCGCTCTGGATGTCCGATGGGCCAATGGGGGTGAGAAGAGAGTTTGAAGATGATAACTGGAATCCCAGCGGCACTACAGATGATTTTGTTTCCTATTTACCATCCCATACAGCTCTCGCATGCACGTGGAGCCGCAGACAGGCAGAACAGATGGGGCATGTTTTGGGAGCAGAGGCAAGGGGAAGAGGGAAAGATGTAATCCTGGCTCCGGGAATCAATATAATCCGCACCCCTCTATGTGGCCGTAACTTTGAATATATGAGTGAAGATCCATATCTGACTGCCCAGCTGGCAGTTCCTCTGATAAAAGGAATTCAGGAAAATGATACAGCTGCATGCGTAAAACATTTTGCGGTAAACAATCAGGAAACAAACCGGCTTACTGTCAGTGTGGAGGTCAGTGAACGGGCGCTGCGGGAAATCTACCTGCCAGGTTTTGAAGCAGCAGTAAAAGAGGGGAAGTCCATGACTATTATGGGTGCCTATAATAAGCTGCGGGGAGAATTTTGCTGCCACAACCAGTATCTTCTTCGGGAGATACTCCGTAAGGAATGGAATTTTGACGGAGTCGTCATTTCTGACTGGGGCGCTGTCCATAAAACAGCAGAAGCTGCTTTAGGCGGGCTTGATATTGAAATGTCAGTTACCAATGATTTTAATGATTATTATATGGCAGATCCACTTTACCAAAAGGTGTTGGAAAAAGAAGTGGCTGAGGAAGTTATAAATGAGAAGGTCAGACATATTCTTAATTTAATGAATCGCCTGTCCATGCTTGGAGAGGATAGAAAAAACAGAAATCCAGGTGTGTTTAATATTTCCGCTCATCAGGAAGCAATCCGTTCCTGTGGAGAAGAGGCGGTGGTTCTGTTAAAAAATGAAGAAGATCGGCTCCCCTTAATGCTGGAAGGAAAAAAGCGTCTGGCAATTATTGGTGAAAATGCCGCCGCACTCCATGCCCAGGGAGGTGGAAGTGCCGAAGTCAGAGCATTGTATGAGATTTCGCCTCTCATGGGGCTTAAGATTGAGGCTGGTGGTAACATTGGGGTGGATTATGAACCCGGAGTGGGACCAGAGGGACTTAAAAAGGCTGAGATTCTGGCAGCAGAATGTGAAGATGTCATTGTCTTTACCGGTTTAAATCATCAATCAGATGTGGAAGGGCAGGATCGGAAAGATATGAAACTTCCTGTTGGTCAGGAGGAATTAATTTCGGCAATATTAAATGTCAATGAAAATGCTGTAATTGTTGTTCTGGCGGGATCGCCGGTGGAATTAGAAGCCTTCGCAGACCGTACCAAAGCCATTGTTTATACCAGTTACAATGGAATGGAGGGGGGACTGGCGCTTGCCAGAGTTCTTCTGGGCAATGTGAATCCTTCCGGAAAGCTGCCGTTTACGTTTCCAAGGTGCCTGAAAGACTGTCCAGCACATAAACTGGGAGAATTTCCGGGGGATGAGATAGTTGTTTACAGGGAAGGTATATTTGTGGGATACCGTTACTTTGAATCAGAACAGGTTCCGGTAAGATATTGCTTTGGTCATGGATTATCTTATACTAAGTTCGGATATGAGAATCTTAGAGTTGAGAAGACCAGTCGTGGTTACTTGGTAAAAGCAGACGTGGAGAACAGTGGAAACCGAGCTGGTCTTGAAACCGTTCAGGTTTACGTCAGGGCAGCAGGAGAGACTATAAAGCGGCCTGTCATGGAGCTGCGGGGGTTTGATAAAGTTTTATTAGAGCCTGGAGAAAAAAGGACGCTGGAGTTCTGCTTAACTAAGAAAGATTTTTCTTATTATAATGAAGAGTTAAAATGTTTTGCTGTACCAGAGGATGAATATGATATCTGTGTCGGGAGTTCTGTTTCGGATATACGTTTAAGGAAGCGGATAGAGGTTGATGAATGCGTTCTGGAGTGAAGAAATTAAATGGGTCAGAAACTGATTCATTCAGGTAAGGAGAAAGATATGAAATTCACCAATGGTTTTTGGAAAATAAGAGAGGAAATTACCCCCCTCTATGCAGTTGAATATGGAGGCAGACGGATCAATGGGAGAGAATTAACCATTTATGCTCCTGGAAAACAAATAAGAAGCAGAGGAGACATTCTGAATCTTGGGATGCTGACAATACGCATTACCAGTCCCATGGAAGATGTATTGAAAATCTCCGTCTCTCATTTTGAAGGAGCAGAAGACCCTGGGCCTTTTACAGCAATTGAAGAGTGTGACCCGAGGGTAAACATTGTTGAATCAGAAGAAAATATCATTTTCCAGACAGGCAGCACGAAAGCAGTTGTTGACAAACGGCCTGATTCCTGGGGGATTCGATTTTTAGATGGAGACAGGGAACTTACCAGTACCGGCTTAAAAAATATGGCCTATATGAAAAACCGGGACAATGGAAAATGCTATATGGTGGAGCAGCTGGCACTTGATGTGGGAGAATATGTTTATGGGATGGGTGAGCGGTTTACACCGTTTGTTAAAAATGGGCAGATCGTGGAAATGTGGAATGAAGATGGAGGAACTGCCAGTGAAATCGCCTATAAAAACATCCCGTTTTATCTTACCAATAAGGGATATGGGGTTTTAGTCAGTAATCCTGGCGATGTGTCCTATGAGGTTGCCAGTGAAAAGGTGGAGCGTATCCAGTTTTCTTTGGAAGGCGAACGTCTGGACTATTATATAATTAATGGCGGCACACCCAAAGGCACCATGAAAAAATACACGGATCTAACCGGAAAACCCTCACTTCCTCCTGCATGGTCCTTTGGACTATGGCTGACCACATCGTTTACTACGGACTATGATGAGGATACCACCTCAGGTTTTATCGATGGTATGGCAAAGCGTGATATCCCTTTGCAGGTTTTTCATTTTGACTGTTTTTGGATGGAAGCATATGAGTGGTGTAATTTTACCTGGGACTCTAAGACATTTCCAGATCCAGTGGGAATGCTCAAACGTTACCATGAAAAAGGGCTTAAAATCTGTGTTTGGATCAATCCATATATAGCCCAGAAGTCTCCTCTGTTTCAGGAGGGAATGGAAAATGGCTATTTCATTAAGAAGAGAGATGGTTCTGTATGGCAGACTGATATGTGGCAGGCAGGTATGGGGGTGGTGGATTTTACCAATCCTGATGCAGCTTTCTGGTATCAGGAAAAGTTAAAAACCCTTCTTACTATGGGCGTTGACTGCTTTAAGACGGATTTTGGTGAAAGAATACCTGTAAAAGATATTGTATATCACGATGGGTCTGATCCGGTACGGATGCATAATTACTATACATATTTATATAACAAAGCTGTCTTTGATCTTCTTGTAAAGGAGAGGG
>SVDT01000097.1 GCA_015057775.1 Paenibacillaceae bacterium
GAGGAAGCGGCGGAAATAATATAATAACATCCCAAAATATGCGGCTAATAAACCTGCATTTTCCTTCCAACCAGACAATTCCCCCCATTAACATCATAATTAAGTAATATTTTAATCTTTTTGTCATCTTCCCCCCATTTACCTGGCAATTTTTAAACCTGACACCACCCCATGGTCTCAAACATAATCTCTTCCACTTCCTTACGCCTGCTGCGGCTGACTGGGAGACAGGTTCCATCCATTAATTCCACTACGTCATTGGAGATTCTGGCAATCTGGGTGAAACTCACCAGATAAGACTGGTGTATTCTGATAAAACGAATCTTACGGTCTTTTAATTCGTGTTCAATCTCCTCCAGACTTTTGTATAGTCTGTGACGGCCCTCTTCACATGCAATCTCAGTCAGTCGGAGCTTGCTTTCAAAATACAGTACTTTCTTTAAATATACCTGACTCTCTGTTCTGCCATATTTGAAGTGGTAATATAAGTCTTTTGTCTCAATCAGATTTAATATGTGGCTGAAATTATTATTGAATTCAGGATCCCTTACGGGCTTAACAAGGTATCCGATTGGCGCTGAGCGAAAGGCCTGATTGATGTATCTCTGATGAGATGTCATAAATACAATTTGTACCATGCGGTCGTATTCACGGATTCGTTCTGCTGCCATCAATCCATTCATACGTCTCATCTCGATATCCATATAAATGATGTCGAAACGCTTTCCTAAATAAACAGCTCTGACAATTTCATCACCGTCACAGAAGGTCTCCACATCCAGATTCATTTCTCTCTCAATCCCAATCCTGCGCAAACGCGTTTCTGCTTCCAACAGCAGCAGATGGTCATCATCACATACTCCTATTTTTAACATGGCCTCTCCTCCTATTATCCAGCAATCTCCGAAATTAGTTTTTCTACAGATTTGCTTCTTCATCAAATGTTAATGGTATGCTAATTATGTATCTTAACGGTCTCAGCATATAACTATTTTCGACAACTTTCAACCCAAGTGCCAAAATTATACACGTTGAGTTCCAAAATTGACACATTCTATTTTTAAAAAGTTACTTTTTTTACATCAAAACGATATTTTTTTATGAATTTATAATTGTTAATTTTAACATATTCTTTATAAAAAAGCAAAAAAAGAATGAGCGGTATGCTTCTAAAATAGAAGGATACTGCTCATTTCTGATAATTTTATAACAATCTAGGCACCGGTTCCGGATTTATTAATTACTTTATCAATGAATATAGATACATACTCTTTACAAAACTGGGTTCCTGCTCCCTTTAAAAGCTCACTGACTGCAATTTCCTTTGGCAGCGCGTGGCGGTAGCTTCGTTCACTGATCATGGCGTCATAAGCATCTGCTATGGCGATAATTCTGGACTGTATGGGAATCTCCTTTCCCTTCAGTCCTTTGGGGTATCCGCTTCCATCCCAGCGTTCATGATGAGCAAGCACGTAATCTGCCATTTCTGAAAGCTCATTCACTGTACTTAAAATACGGTATCCGATTTCGGGATGCTTTTTTATCTCTCCCCATTCATCTAAATCAAGCTTTCCGTTCTTATTAAGAATACCTTCTTCAATTGCTACCTTGCCAATATCGTGAAGAAGGCCAACTGTTTTTAATTCCTTGATGTCATCTTCCTGAAGTTCAAGTGCTTCCCCCATCTTTTCACATAATTCTGATACACGAAGGGAATGCTGTTCCTCTCGGAAGTTCTTTTCATGAAGTGCCGCCATGATGGTGTAAATGGTCTTACCCCTCATGCTGGGACTTTCCATCAGCTTTTTCCGATACATAAAATCTTCCGCTTTCTTTAAAACTTCAGTAATGGAATCATCACTGCTGCACTTTATGCTGTATCCGAAAGAGATGGAAAGCATGATTTTATTCACAGCCTGAACTTTTGCCATGTCACTCATGGATGAAATTATCTTTTTAATCTCTTTTTCACCTGTGCCAGGTGAAAAGATAACAAATTCATCTCCACCCAGCCGGCATATGATATCATGGCTGCGGGTGTTGTTCATGAGAACTGCTGCCGCTTTTCGTATGTATTCATCTCCTGCTGCATGACCAAAGGAATCATTGATCAGTTTCAGACCATTGATATCTGCCATGGTGATTACCAGCGGATAGTTAAACTCCTGGTCCAAAACCTTCAGCTGCTCTTCAAAATACCTTCTGTTGTACAAACCAGTAAGCGGATCATGAAAGCTTAAATAATTCAGCCTTTCCTGAGCCTGCCTGCGCTCGGTTATATTATTGACAATGAGGGCCAGCTGGTTTTTGCCAGGGCAGAAAACAATCACCTCATAATATGTGCTTGTCCTGTTCCGGAACCGTTCATAGCGGGCTGGCTCCCCTGTTCTCACAGTTTTTGCAAGCAGATCCCATATATCAGGATCCAGAGTGTCATGTATGTCACAAAAATATCCTCCCAGCACAGAAACTCCCTTGTCACAGGCCAATTCCTCATAGCAGGGATTTACATCAATCAGCCTGTAGTGCCTGATGTCGGTTTCATTCTCTCCCTCAAACAGTGCCATCCCAAGCTGCATATGAGCTATAATTGTCCGGTATTTTTCTTCACTTTCCATAAGCATCTGATCATAAAGACCGATCTTTTTATACTGCATCTTCAGTTCTTTATAACTTTTGCTCAGTTCCTCTTCTGCGGCACCGGCTTTGTTAAGCAGCCTTAACATCACATAGTATAAAAATGCGGAAGTACAAAATACAAATAAGACTCCCTTCCCCATGCTAAAAAGCATGACTGAACGGGAATTACTGACAATGGCAGGAACCAATCTGTCAGAACACAAAATCCAGAACAAACCAAGCAGAAAATAAGCCACGCAGATCTTAAGTCCTTCCTGCTTTAATTCCTTTCTGCTCTTATTTAACATAAGGAAATGTTCCCTCAGCCTTTTCCACATACCGCCCCTCCTTTGATGTTTTTATTATACACGATTTTCATTCTTCTGAAAACCAATAAGTGATATTTTTCTATAGTTGGATAAAACTGGTAACAAAAAAACACGGTCTGAAAGTAGCCGTGTTTTTCTAACAATTTATTCTAATTGATCGGACATGTTGTCAATGTCCTTTAATTCAGCAGCGCTTTCTGCTTCTAAAAGAAAAACATCAGACGGGTGGGCTCTGATTATCTTCTTTCCGCCTTTGTCTCCTGTAAGCTCCATCAGCTCTTTTCTGTATCTGCCTGCAAATATGGCAGGATTGCCGGGCTCTCCTTTAAAACATAAACAGGCAAGTCCTTTTTTGCTTTCATAAAATCCTTTTACCAGCGCCTCTATGGTAGAAGATTTTAAGTAAGGCTGATCACAGACTGCAAATAAAAAATCCGTGTTTTCATGTTCCAATTCCTTTAATGCCAGATGAATAGAGTGAGAAATCCCCAGTCTGCTGTCCCTGTTTACTATTATATTATATCCGGAGTCTTTCATGTACTCCATAATCTCATCGTATTGGGTAACGATCAATTTTCTGGAAAACAAATCTTTGGGAAGCTGGTCCGTTTCTTCTATAATATAACGGTACATAGGTTTTCCATTGATTTCATAAAGCAGCTTATTGCCATTGAACCTTACGCTGTCCCCTGCTGCCAGAAGAATCATTGTCATATTCATGTCGAAATCCTTTCCCTCTGCGCAACATGCTTTTTTTGAAGACTTAATACAGCTTCCAGCACCCCCCCTCCAATGGCAGATGCCTTGTCTGAGATCGTATAGCAGTGCCCGGTCACCCCTCTGGGATCTATGTCTCCTGATTTCATTCCACAAAAAACAGTCACTCCATCCTGAAGCAGTCCTCTTACAACGCCCCCAACCTGAGCAAGCACAGGAGCATCATTCACATACCCAACCACATCATTTAACTCCACGACTGTCCCTATGGTTACAGCCGGGTGAAATAAGCCGTTATCCACAGCACGTATGATTCGTTCTTTATCATAGCCACCTATCATTCCTGGAATTCCTGTATTTGGGATGGCGCTGCCGTTCCAGATGCACCGGCCCAGATCATGACCCCGCTTTGTTTCCACCACGCAGTGGCAGTCCCTGCCTGCAGTAAAACCAGGTCCCACTCCAACTACAATGTCTGCATCCGTAATCCTGGTACCCAGATTCTTCTTTGCTATAATTGCATCTACCACTGCATCCGGATTCCATTTCTCACGGATGCAGCACTCCTCATCAACCACCACTGCCACCTGGTCTCTGGACAATGCTTCCTCTATTTCTTCCATGCTGCGGCATAATACTCCGGTAATGTCCTCTACTTTTGTCCTGTTTTCATAAACAGCTCTTGAAAATGCCACAGTGCGCCTTACGGTGGTGGGTACGGGTATCTCAGTCATAACCACTAAAAAGCCGCATCGGTGAAGGCGGCAGGCAATTCCGGAGGCCAGATCACCTGCTCCTTTGATCAATATCTTCATCCTACCAGCCCTTTCCGAATCCGCAGTTTGGATAATGACATTCCTCACAGGAGAGGCACAGCCCCCCTTTTCCAAGCTTATCAAGTTCTTCTTTTGTTATTGGATCATCTGCCATCAGTCTTGGTAGCACTAAGTCAAATACCGTTCTTTTGGAATACATCACACAACCCGGAAGTCCAGCTACCGGAATGTTCTTTCCATCTTTCCGGTAATAAGATAGAAGAAACATGGCTCCCGGCAGAACCGGAGCGCCATAGGATACTACTTCGGCTCCCGTATTTCGGATTGCCAGCGGAGTTTTGTCATCCGGATCCACGCTCATGCCGCCGCTGACCAGTACCATGTCCGCTCCCTGTCTGATAAATTCAAGAATGGCCTCTGAGGTATGCTCCGGCTTATCATCGGTTACAGTCTGTCCCAGTATTTCTCCGCCAAACTCTTCTGCCTTCGCTCTTAGAACCGGGCCGAATGCATCCTTGACCTTTCCACAATATACTTCACTTCCTGTTGTAACAATACCCACTTTTTTATTTTTATAAGGCAGTATGGAAAATATCCTTTTTCCACCGCAGAGTTTTTTTACTGCCTCCATCTTGTCCTTTTTAATTACGAGAGGAATAATCCTGGTTCCGCAAAGCTTATCACCTGGTTCTACAGGAGTATTGGGATGCCTGGAAGCAATCATCATATCTCCGGCACTGTTTATTATGTCAAGCAGACCGGTGTCTATTTTTAAAAGCCCGCGAATGGTGGATTTTAATTCTATTTTTCCTTCTTTTACATCGCCCCTGTCCATATGGTCGTTTCTGCATAATTCACAAAGTATTTCAGCAGCCTCATTCTCATGATACATGGTATCATCCTTTTCCCATATATACAGATGCTCTTTTCCCATTGAAAGCAGTACAGGGATATCTTCCTCTGTTACCACATGACCTTTTCGGAATCTTGCATCCTTTGAAACTCCAGGTATGATCTGGGTCATGTCATGGCAAAGAACATGACCTGCTGCGTCTTCCGTTCTGATCTCTTTCATTTTGGTGATCCCTTTCCCATGTTTCTAATCTGATCCTTTTCTATAAAACTGGTTACTGCTGTGTACTTCGCCCATTCTTTTCCAATCGCATCTGCTACTGCCTGGGCACTGGACAGCCGCCTTTTATCATCTGCTTTGTTTATTAAAATCCGGTATTCCAAGGATTCAGCTCCCTTACGGGTTCCATTGGTGCTAGTCAGTATCTTTGCTGCATCAGAAGGCGTAATTCGTCCGTTCTTTTTCTGACCGTCAAATACCTGTGGTGTCAGTTCATAACGAAAGCACATTTCTTCCCACGGCTCACCGATACAGTTAAGCCCCATACAGCCAATTACCGCATGAGTTCCGCCAGGTAAAACCGGTTCATTTATTTTAGGTATCTTCAATGGAAGGCGCTTTGCACCATCTGCTTCCACAAGAAGAACATCACATAGTTGCGTCAGCCGTTCCAGTTCAGAAAGTTCCATTCCCTTTAGCTTTCCCTCTTCGGCAGGCAGGCCGGTGACCAGCACCCAGCCTGCCAAAGGAAAAAGCTCCTTATGATTTGTTATAAAATGACTCACGGCTTTCCAGTCACCTGCCTCTGTGACAATTCTGTCAGCCGGCCGTAAAATATGGGTACTGGTAGTTACAATTACCCGCTTTCCCTGAGCTGCCAGCTCATCGGCCAGGCAGTACATGGAGGTTGTCTTACCGCCCCCGCCGGTAAAAGCCAAAATCATCGGTTCTTTTAAAGGAATACGAAGAGCCTCCCATAGAGAATCCTTTTCTTCCAGCTGTAACATTCCATCTGACACATCAATAGCATATGCGCTTTTTAATATCATCAGGAAATCACCATAGGCTTGTTTCTGGCTACATAGGTACCTGTCTTTTCCAATAAGACTTTACCATTCTCAGCCGCCAGTCTGCCCCCTAAAAATACAAGCTCCGCTTTTCCTTCAACGGAAATTCCTTCAAAGGGACAGTAATCTGCGCGGGCAACCTGATTGTCAACAGACATGGTCCATTTTAAATCAGGGTTAAAAACCACAAGATCAGCGTCACTTCCAGGCGCTATTACGCCTTTTCTTGGATAAACTCCGTAAAGCTTTGCCGGATTTTCTGAGAGCAGCCGGCACATCTGTTCCACAGTCAGACCATTTTGTTTAACACCAAAGCTGTAAACCAGGGCAGGACGGGCTTCCACACCGGGCATACCGTTTGGTATCTTCGTAAAATCTTCTCTGCCTGCTGCTTTCTGATCAGTAGTGAAACTACAGTGATCAGTGGATACTGTCTGAATCTGGTCCGTCTTTAAAAGCTCCCACAGCTTCTGTCTGTCTGATTCCTTCTTAATTGTAGGCGAGATTACATATTTACTTCCCTCAAAACCTGGGAGATCATAAACATCTTCATTGAAAATCAGATATTGGGGACAGGTTTCCACATATACTTTCTGCCCTCTTTCTCTTGCATAAGCAATCTCTTTATAACCGGCTTCCGAGCTTAGATGTACGATGATAACCGGGCAATCCGCTACCTGGGCTATCTTAAGTAGACGGCCTGCTGCCTCTGCCTCTACTGCCGCAGGTCTTGTCTTTTTATGGGCATTCACCGAAAAATTACCCTTTGCTTTTTCTTCCTCAATCAACGCCTCGATGATTCCCTTGTTTTCACAGTGTACACCTGCAATTCCTCCGGCTTCTTTTAAACGTTTTAAAATCTGGTATATCTTTTTGTCAGCCATATACATCTCATCATAAGTCATATACAGCTTAAAGGAAGTCACACCTTCTGAAACGATGGTGTCAAGCTCTTCGCTTACGGAATGATTCCAGTCTGAGACTGCCAGGTGAAAGCCATAATCACAGAATGCGTTGCCATCCGCTTTTTTATGCCAGTTATTCAGTGCCTGATGCAGACTCTCTCCCTGGTACTGGGTGGCAAAATCAATAATCATGGTGGTTCCTCCGGCTAAAGCTGCCTTGGTTCCTGACTCAAAATCATCTGCTGTTACGGTACCTGCCACATGAAGATCAAAATGAGTATGGGCATCAATAAATCCCGGGAACAAAAGTCTGCCGGTTACATCAATAACATCTGCTGTTTCCTCTTCAATTTCCGGTTTCACAGCCAGAATGGTTCCATTCTCCATGAGAACATCTGCTGCAACCGCCTTGGTTCCCGATACTACGGTTCCGCCTTTCAACAACGTCTTCACAGCAAATCCACTTCCTTTCTTCTAATCCGGTTTGCTTTTTGCATACCGGTCTATGTCATCTATTTTCCCTTTTTCATGGTTCTTTGTCAATCCTAAAAAGACGCAGAGAATGTTTTTTCTCCTGCGCCTTTTTCCGGTTATTTTTTCTTTTTCCGATAAGCCGTCTCTTCCAAAGGCAGGGAGGTGCGAAATACTCCGTCATACTTATAATAAGCGCCCTGCACGGCTGGTGCAGTAGGAATTGAGGTAATCTCTCCGATTCCAATTGCCCCGTAGGCCAGCGGATCGTGATTTCGTTCTACAATAATGCTCTCAACATCTGGTGTCTTATCTGCCCGGAACAATCCAAGCGTACCGAATTTTGCAAGTGGAACTCCCTGGTTTAAAGGAAATTCTTCCGTCAGGGCATATCCCAGTGACATGACCACACCGCCTTCAATCTGTCCTTCTACAGACAGAGGATTAATGGCCTTTCCTACATCGTGGGCAGCCAGTATCTTTTCCACGGTACCGTCTTCTTTTAAACAGGCTACCTGGGTGGCAAAGCCGTATGCCACATGAGAGACAGGATTTTTCTTCTCGCTTCCCATAGGATCAGTGGCAGCCAGATATTCTCCATAGTATTCTTTTCCATTTAGAGCTGACAGTTCTTTTTTACCATCTAAATCCTGAAGGATCTGGACACATGCCCTCCTTGCCGCTTCCCCTGTTACCAGAGTCTGGCGGGAGCCTGAGGTGGTACCGGAATCAGGCGCCAGATTGGTCTCTGCAGCAACGTAGACCACCTGATCACCTGTGATACCAAGGGTTTCGCATACAATCTGCTCCAGAACAGTCCCCAGCCCCTGACCAATGCAGGATGCACCAGATCTGATATGAACTTTTCCATCTTCCACCGTCAGCCTGCACCTTCCCCAGTCAGGAAGTCCCACTCCTACACCGGCATTTTTCATGGCACAGGCGATTCCTGCATAAGGGTGGCTTTCATAAATATCCTTTACTGCAAGCAGGGTTTCCACAAGGGCAGTTCCTTCTGCAGCAATCTGACCATTTGGAAGCTCCTGTCCCGGCCGGATGGCATTCCGAAAACGGATTTCCCATGGACTGATGCCAACTTTCTCTGCCAGCAGGTTTAAGTTGCACTCGATGGCGAAACAGCTTTGTGTGACACCGAATCCCCGAAAAGCGCCTGCAGGCGGATTGTTGGTGTATACGGCTGTTCCTTCAATGTCAATATTCTGATAGTTATAAGGTCCTGCTGCATGGGTACAAAGGCGCTGAAGTACAGGACCTCCCAGGGAAGCGTAAGCTCCTGTATCCGTAATTACAACAGCTGTCATGCCGGTAAGATAACCATTCTCATCGCAGGCAGTGGTAAAATCCATAGAGGCCGGATGGCGTTTGGGGTGAACCATAATGCTTTCTTTCCTGGTCAGCTTTACTTTGACTGGTTTACCGGTATGATAAGCTAAAAGTGCAGCGTGATGCTGAACAGACATATCCTCTTTTCCGCCGAATCCGCCTCCTACCAGCTTATTGATGACATGGACCTTTGAAAGCTCGAAGCCAAGCATTCCCGCACATTCCTTTTGGGTATCATAAGTTCCCTGGTCAGAGGAATAGATCACAGCGTCTTCCTTTTCCCGGTCTACTATGGCTATGGCGCACTCCGGTTCCAGAAATGCATGCTCTGTAAACGGAGTTTCATAGTGCATGGTTACCGAATAGGCAGAGTTTTCTATGGCTTTCTTTGCATCTCCCCTGATCAGATGCTCATGTGCTAAAATATTACCAGTATCATGAACAAGAGGTGCATCCGGCTGTAAGGCTTCCTGGGGTGAAAAGACTCCTTTTAACTCCTGATATTCAATCTCAATCAGCTTTTTCGCCTCTTCCAGAATCTCAGGAGTATCCGCTGCCACAAGACAGACGGCATCTCCCACATATCTGGTAATCTCACCTACCTCAATCATGGTATCCCAGTCTTTTTTTAAATGTCCCACTTTATTCTTACCCGGAACATCTTTAGCAGTTAAGACTGCACGGACTCCAGGAAGTGCTTTGGCTTTGGAATCATCAATGGACAGAACCCGTGCCCGGGGGTATTTACTACGTACTGCACTGCCATAGATTAAACCCTCCACTTCCATATCGTCTACGTATTCCCCGTAACCCAGCACTTTTTCCGGTACATCCAGGCGATGAACCCGCTGCCCCACAGACGTCACCTCTGGAACCTTTAAATCTCTGACATCTTCACGAAACAGTCTGGCTGCAAGAAGAATGGCATCAATGATTTTTTTATATCCGGTACAACGACAGACATTTCCCCGAACTGCAAATGCAGCCTCTTCCCTTGTTGGATCGGGTTTTTCATCAATAAGGGCTTTTGCACAGATTACCATACCCGGAATGCAAAAACCGCACTGAACAGCTCCCGCTTCCCCAAAGGCATAGACAAACACTTCTTTTTCCCTGTCAGACAGTCCCTCAACTGTCATGACAGATTTCCCTTCCATTCTGGCAGCTTTCTGAACACAGGCTTTTACAGCCTTTCCGTCTATCAGGACCGTACATGTTCCGCAGGCTCCTTCGCTGCATCCATCTTTCACAGACTTAAGCCCCAGATCGGTTCTTAAAACATCAATCAGCTTCCGTTCTTCCGGTACCGTAACAGTCTCCCCGTTTACCAGGAAACGAACCATTGCTCCACCCACTTTCTTATCCTAAAAGATAATCGTAGTCATTGATAACGGTTTCCACAATCTTTAAAAGCCCCTCTGGAACTGCGTCAACCGCTTCCCCTGCTTTTCCTGTATACAGACTTCCCATATACTTTAGAAGGAATGTACCATTTTTTCTGTCTGTCACAACAAAGCCCTGATTTTTACTGTTGTTTAAATCTGCTTCATTGGCAAATAATGTAAATTTATCTAAGTACGGAGCACTGTCATAGGGACAAAAACTTCGGCAGTTTCCGCATTCATTGCATAAATAATCCACATGAAGGATCTGATGCTTTGTGAAACCTGGAACAAAGAGTGCTAAATTTGCGCGGTTTGGACAGACCTCTGCGCAGTTTTCACAGATACTTTTACAGCCAAGACATCTTGTACTTTCTTCCTGGTCACTCAGCGTTTCTTTTAAGATTCCTCTTCTGCCATATAGCTTTTGCGGATCGGATGATGTGATGTCAAAATCCCTGGCAGCTTTTCTGCCCAGAATTGATTCTGCCGCCATCCTTGCATCTCTTATGGCTTCAACAACAGTTCCGGGACCATACAGACCGTCACCCACTGCATAAACTCCGGGCACACTTGTTTCCAAAGTTTCCTCATTAACAAGCACTCTTCCCCGGCTTGTCAGTTCAATGCCGTTCTTTCTATAAAACTCTTGGGGAATTCCTTCTCCAACTGCGGCTATAACCGTATCTGCAGGTATGGAAACGGTCTCCTCTGTTTCTGTAACAGCTCTTCTTCCGCTTTCATCTGCAGCGGCAAGCTTCATTACATTGCAGATTAACTGGCCATTCACCAGTTCTGCAGGAGATAAAAGCTCCATGAATTTAACGCCATCCTGCATGGCAAGCAGCAATTCTTCCTCATCTGCAGGCATGTATCGTTTTGTTCTGCGGTAAACGAGAGAAACCTCTTTTACACCGTTGGTTCTGACAGCTGCTCTTGCCGTATCCATGGCAGTATTTCCTCCGCCGATCACAACAACTGCCTTACCGACATTCACATTTTTATTCGTTTCCTTGTATTCATTTAGAAAATGAAGGGCATTCATGGTCTCGCCAGTTTTCAGATCTAAAATTCCGGGTTCACTTGCACCTGCCGCCAGAATAATAAATTCAAAACCTTCTTCTTTTAATGCAGCCAGATCCGTTATTTCCGAATTCAGCCTTACTTCTGCTCCGTAAGAAAGACATAAATCGATGTCACGACCTATCACGTCCCCTGAGATTCTGAAATCGGGTATAATGTTTTGAACCACGCCCCCAAGCTTTCCGCTTTTTTCAAAAATAGTAGCGGGCATACCGCACTTTGTCAGGAAATACGCGGCAGAAAGACCAGCCGGTCCGCCTCCGATAATTGCTGTCTTTTTACCGGTCAGTTCCCCTTTTTCAATGGTTTTCCGATATTCCTCATAGCCTTTTTCTGCACAAAGAAGCTTTGCTCCCCGTATATTTACCGGAGATTCGTAATGATTTCTGGTGCACATGTTCATACAGTTATGGGCACATATGGAACCGGTTATAAAAGGAAGGGGGTTTTTCTCAGCAATCACTTCCATGGCTTCCTCATAGTTTCCCTGACCGGAGAGCTTTAAGTATGTGGTAATATCCTGATGAATGGGACAGGCTTCCTGACAGGGAGCCGTATAACAGTCAAGTAACGGAACTGTTTTCTTCATCTTTCTGTCCGGCAAAAGTTTTAAGGCTTTTTTATAATGAGAATCGGAAATGGAAGCCCGGGCAAGGGTGAAAGCCTTATCTGCATCTACACCCTGAAAGGAGACACCTGTTTCCTTGGTCTTTTCTGCCATCTGAAGAAGTCTCTGATATCCGCCTGGCTTTAAAAGAGTAGTAGCAACAGTTACCGGCCAGATTCCTGCATCAGTAATGTCTTTGATGTTATGGTAATCAGCCCCGCCTGAGAATGAAATCCGAAGTGCTCCGTCAAATTCTTTGGAAAGTCTGGCTGCCAGTGCCATGGACAGGGGGAACAGCGATTTTCCAGACATGTACATCTCCTGGCTGGGGAGCTCTTTATTTTTCACATCAACCGGGAACGTGTTAGTAAGCTTCACACCGAACTCCAAACCGCGTTGGATTGCCACTGCCATCAGCCGTTTCAACATGGGGATGGCATCCTCATACTGAAGATCATCAAGGAAATGGAACTCACCAAAGGAAATGTAATCATATCCCATCTGATCCAGCGTGTTTCTGGCAAATTCATAGCCCAGCAGTGTGGGATTGCATTTAATAAAGGTATTCAGACCCTTTTCTTCTATTAAATAGACTGCAATCCGCTCAATCTCCTGAGGCGGACATCCGTGTAAGGTGGAAAGAGTCACACTGTTGCAGATCTGGGACGAGATTGACTCAATATCCTCTTTTGTCACATTCTCAAACTGCTCCACATGCTCCAGAAGATACTGCCTGCAGGAATGAAACGTCTCCGTGTCTTTTGCATCCATCATGGAGTCGATGAATAAATTGACTTTGGGAGATTTAATTCCCTCCAGATCGTATCCTACACTCATGTTAAACTGAAACCCATCCATCTGACCTAATCCGTATTCCTTTGCCATAAAAGAAAGCAAAAACCAGGCCTTAATATATTCTTCCTGGGCCTGGGGAACATAAAGCTCCGTAGACCACTCGCAGTTGTAGCACTCATCTTCTGCCCTGATACAGGGCTTTTCAACCGGCAGATCATCTCCATCCAAAATCTGTACGGTCTTCAGCTCAAAGAAACGGCTGCCTGCATAGTAAGCTGCCACAATGTTTTGCGCCAGCTGGGTATGAGGACCTGCCGCCGGTCCAATCGGAGTTTCTAACGTTCTTCCAAACAGCTCCCTGTTATGTGACTCATCCGCCCGGTAGGGACGGTATACTCCAAAAACTGATTCCTGTTTTCCCTGCTCTTTCCTTACCCAGTTCATTAAT
>SVDT01000098.1 GCA_015057775.1 Paenibacillaceae bacterium
AATTACCGGTGAATCGGCTCCTGTTATCCGTGAATCAGGCGGTGACAGAAGCGCGGTGACAGGAGGAACCACACTGGTATCTGACTGGCTTGTAATTGAGGTCACAGCGGAAGCAGGAGAGAGCTTTCTTGATAAGATGATTGCCATGGTAGAGGGGGCTTCCAGAAAAAAAACACCCAATGAGATCGCACTGCAGATCTTGCTGGTGACTTTAACCATTATATTTCTGGTGGTAACAGCGGCTCTTTTGCCCTTTTCAGGATTTGCAAGCCTTCAGGCCGGCAGGGGTTCGGCTATTTCCATCACAAATGTGATTGCCCTTCTGGTCTGTCTTGCCCCCACAACCATTGGTGCGCTGTTGTCCTCCATCGGTATCGCCGGTATGAGCCGGTTAAATCAGGCAAATGTACTGGCAATGAGCGGCCGGGCGATTGAAGCCGCAGGCGACGTGGATGTACTTTTGCTGGATAAGACCGGAACAATCACTTTGGGAAACCGTCAGGCAAGTGAATTTATTCCGGTAAATGGTGTGACGGAACACGAACTGGCAGACGCAGCCCAGCTTTCTTCTCTTGCTGATGAAACGGCAGAGGGGCGAAGCATTGTGGTTCTGGCTAAGGAGAGGTTTGGAATACGTGGGAGAGAGCTTTCCCGGCTGAATGCAGAATTTGTGGAATTTACAGCGAAAACCAGGATGAGCGGCATTGACTATCAGGGAACACAGATCCGGAAAGGTGCGGCAGAATCAGTAAAGGCATTTGTGACAGAACAGGGCGGCATCTATCCGGAGGAATGCCAGCAGATTGTGAAACGTGTTGCAGGTGCAGGAGGAACCCCCCTTGTAGTTGCAAAAAACAGCCAGGTGATGGGTGTTATCTATCTGAAGGATATTGTAAAAAATGGTGTAAAGGAACGTTTTGAAGATTTACGTAAAATGGGTATCAGAACAATCATGATTACCGGCGATAATCCCATGACTGCCGCGGCAATCGCCGCTGAAGCAGGAGTGGATGATTTTCTTGCAGAGGCAACACCGGAAACAAAGCTGGAACTCATCCGTGACTATCAGTTAAAAGGGCATCTGGTAGCCATGACCGGTGACGGAACCAACGATGCTCCGGCCCTGGCACAGGCTGACGTGGCTGTGGCAATGAATTCCGGCACACAGGCGGCAAAGGAAGCAGGCAACATGGTGGATCTGGACTCCAGTCCAACAAAGCTGATTGATATTGTACGGATAGGCAAACAGCTGCTAATGACAAGAGGTTCTCTGACCACGTTCAGTGTAGCAAATGATGTGGCGAAATATTTTGCCATAATTCCTGTTTTATTCTTCGGGATCTACCCCCAGCTGGCTGCCTTAAACTTTATGGGCCTGACCAGTTCAAAGACCGCCATTCTTTCAGCCATTATTTATAACGCGCTGATTATTATAGCGCTCATCCCACTGGCACTGAAAGGTGTGAAATACCGTGAACTGCCTGCAGGGAAGCTGTTGAAAAGAAACATGCTGATTTATGGCCTGGGCGGAATTACAGCACCGTTTATTGCTATAAAACTGATTGATATGCTGCTGACTGCCGGGAAAATTGTGTGAGGTGAAACGATGATGGGAAAAACAAATCTATTAAGACCCGCTTTTATCTGTTTCTGTGTAATGACAGTATTGTGCGGAATACTTTATACAGCAGCCATTACAGGAATTGCACAGATTATATTTCCAAAACAGGCAAACGGAAGTATGATTACAGTTACATTAAAGGATGGTTCGAAAAAGGAGTACGGATCTGAACTGATAGCCCAGGAATTTACAAAACCGGAATATTTACTAGGAAGACCTATGGGTACATCCAACTTATCGCCTGTAGGGCAAGAGCAAAAAGATCTGGTGGAGGAACGGATTGACTGGTGGCATTCCATTGATCCGGAAAATACAGCAAAAATACCAATGGATCTGGTAACAGCTTCGGGAAGTGGTGTAGATCCCCATATTTCGCCAGAAGCCGCACAGTATCAGGCCTCACGGATTGCCAGGGAACGAAATATAAGTGAGGAAGCTGTGAAAGAATTAATTGAAAAATATACGACAGAACCATTTTTTGGTATCTGGGGTGAGCCGGCTGTTAATGTCCTGAAAGTAAATTTAGCCCTTGATGGATTACTGTAATCAAAGTGATTCAGCTTGTTTATTATAGAGAACAATGGTGTTATAATAGGAGGGAGGTGAGAAATAATGGAAATAGAGGAAGCGCGTCCGGATCCCGATGCCATTTTAGATGAAATCAGGGCACATCAGGAAAAGGATTGTGGGAAGCTGAAAATTTTTTTCGGCTATGCGGCAGGAGTAGGCAAAACCTATGCCATGCTTGACGATGCACAGGAACAGTATCGGTGTGGTAAGAACGTACTGGTTGGCTATATTGAACCACATACACGCCCGGATACCATGCAGTTTTTGCAGGGGCTGCCTGCAATGCCTCCCAGAAAGATATTATACCGCAATATAGAGCTTCAGGAATTTGATCTGGACGAAGCGTTAAGACGCAGACCGGAGCTGATTCTGGTAGATGAACTTGCCCATACAAATGCGGAAGGTGTCAGAAACAGGAAACGATTTCAGGATATAGAGGAGCTTTTGAATGCAGGAATTGACGTTTATACCACGGTCAATGTTCAGCACATGGAAAGTCTGAATGATGTGATTGAGGATATAACAAAGGTAAGGGTAAAAGAAACGGTCCCTGACTATATCTTTGAGCGTGCCGAAATGATAAAGCTTGTTGATATCGAACCACAGGAGCTGCTCCGGCGCTTTGAGGAAGGTAAGATCTACAGACCTGATCAGGCACAGACTGCCATGCTCAATTTCTTCTCCCTTGCCAACTTAAAACTGCTGCGTGAAATTGCAATGCGAAAAGCAGCTGACAGAATCAGCAATGAAAATCAGAATGAACGGCGGTTATCTCAAAAACTGGCCAATACCAAGATGCTGGTCTGCATCGGACCGTCTCCCTCCTCAGCAAGATGTATCAGGTGGACGGCGCGGGCGGCAGATGCGTTTCATGCACATTGGGTGGCTCTCTATGTTGAGCGTATAGACAACAATGATCTGACGAAAGAGCAGCAAAAGACAATCCGTACAAACCTGGATCTGGCTGAAAAACTGGGCGCGGAAATTGTTACTCTTTCTGGTCATGATATTGCGGAATCGGTCTCCGAGTACGCAAAGCTGTCGGGAATCACCAACATAGTCGTAGGAAAAAGCCGGAATAAAAAATCCATCAGGAATCTATTTGAATTGGACTTTGAAGATAAGCTGATTTCACTTCTGCCCAATATTGAGATATACATTATACCTGGCAGCACAATCCGCCGGAATTATAAAAAGCCCCGCAAAACAATCCCCATTAAAAAATTCAACTTTACCTGGCTGGATTTTACTAAGACTATGGGCCTTTTAACGGCTGCCACTGTTCTGGGTCTGGGGCTTCGAAGGCTGGATATTGGTGATCAGAATATTATAATGGCTTATATTCTCTCAGTTCTGATCATTTCAAGGGTTACCACAGGGCATGTGTACGGAGTGATTGGGTCGGTAATAAGCGTATTGGCGTTTAATTTCTTTTTCACAGAACCCTACTTCACTTTTAACACCATACAGGCTGGATATTCCGTTACATTTCTCATCATGCTGCTGGCTGCCCTGATTACAACTACTCTGACGGTGAGGATTAAGACACAGGCAAGTCTGGCAGTACAAAGGGAACGCCGTACGGAGGTTCTTTATGAAATCAACAAAAAGCTTCTTATAACAAGAGGACTTGAACATATCGTTGCCCTGACAAATGAATACATTGTTAATTTGTTTGGTCGTTCCGTTGTATTTTTTGCTGCTGACCCGGAACAGGGAGACGATGGAAGTATGATGCAGGGACCGGATGATGTAGATGGCTCTGTACTTAACTCAGCAGATGAAAAGGCTGTGGCTCACTGGGTTTTTCTTAATCAGAAACGGGCCGGAGCTGGAACGGATACACTTATGGGAGCCTCTGCATTTTATATGCCGGTTATTTCTCAGGGAAAGGTGCTTGCCGTTTTAGGTATTTCCTGTTTAAAAGGCACATTGGATCACAATACCCGGCTGTTTCTGCGCATGATAGCCTCTCAGGTTGCCATGTCCCTGGAACGCCAGCACCTGTCAGATGAACAGAGGAGTATCATAGTCGAGGCAGAAAAAGAAAAAATGCGGAGCAATCTTCTGCGGGCAATCGCACATGATCTTCGTACACCGCTTGCCGGGATTCTTGGTGCCAGCTCTGCCATTCGTGAAAATAAGAATACTCTTGATGAGAAAACCTGTGAGAAGCTGAATGGAGATATTCAGGAGGAGGCACAGTGGCTCCTGCGTATGGTGGAAAATCTTCTGTCTGTAACCCGTATTAATGAGAGTGCCTCCAAAGTAACAAAAAGTCCCGAGGCCGCTGAAGAAGTGATCGCTGAAGCAGTTGGACGGATTAAAAAGAGATTCCCCCAGCGTAAAATAATTGTCAGCGTGCCGGATGATTTGCTGGAAGTTCCTATGGATGGTACCCTGATTGCACAGGTACTCATTAATTTACTGGAAAATGCCATTAAACATTCGACGGATGACTCTTTTGTAGAAGTCATTTTAAAAAAGACAGGAGAGTATGCCCTGTTTCAGGTGCTTGACCATGGGAAAGGAATCGCAGATGAGGATTATCCTTATCTTTTTACAAGTTATGTACCAAACGGAAACAAAAGCTCTGATTCCTCCAGGGGTATGGGAATCGGTCTTTCTATCTGCATGACGATTATTAAGGCACATAACGGTACGATGGAAGCAAATAACCGGTTAGAGGGAGGCGCAGTCTTCCAATTCTCTTTGCCGCTGGAAGGAAGTGAATAGAATGGATATTAAACCAATGGTTCTGGTTATAGAGGATGAAAATGCCATCTGCAACTTTATCACAGCAATCTTAAATTCCAACGGGTATCGGGTCGCAAAATCAAACACCGGTAAGACAGGGCTTTCTATGGCAGTTTCTTATAATCCTGATGTGATTCTGCTTGATTTAGGGCTTCCGGATATGGACGGTGTGGAAGTGTTAAAGGGCATCAGGGAATGGGGCAGAATACCTGTGGTCGTAGTTTCTGCCCGGGGTCATGAAAGAGAGAAAGTAGAAGTACTTGATTTAGGTGCAGACGATTATATCGTAAAACCATTTGGAACATCGGAACTGCTTGCACGCATACGGACAGCGCTTCGGCACAGCCCACAAAGCATGGGCGGGGAATCAAATGGAACTGAAAAGATAACCATTGGTGATCTTGAAATTGATTTCGGAAAACGGCTGGTTCTTCTTGACGGAAATATGGTTCATCTGACGCCGGTAGAGTATAAAATCCTTGCTTTGCTGTCAAAAAACCCAGGAAAAGTGCTTACCCATGATTATATTATTAAGGAGATATGGGGAGCTTATGCCGATGACAGCCATACTCTGCGTGTTAATATGGCGAATATCCGGAGAAAAATTGAATCAAATCCGGGATTTCCTAAATATATTTTAACGGAAATGGGAGTAGGATACCGAATGGCAGAGGAAGTAAATTAAAACAGGACAGGAGTGTGGTAAATATGAAACGACTGATTTTAGTAACATCCCCTCCGGCAAGCGGAAAAACATATATATCCAAACAACTTGCCAGGAATTTAAAGCACGTGGTTTATCTTGATAAAGATACTCTGATTGTTTTATCCAAGCAGATATTCGTAGTAGCCGGTCAGGAATACAACAGAAGCTCTGATTTTTTTGAGGCTAATATCCGGGATTATGAGTATATGGCAATCGTTGATCTTGCCATGGAAGCTTTGGACTATGATGATATTGTTCTGATTAATGCTCCATTTACAAGAGAAATACGAGATACCGGGTATATGAATGCCCTGCGGGAAAGACTGGCAGAAAAAGATGCAAAGCTTACCGTAATATGGGTACAGACGGATGTGGAAGTATGCAGGCAGAGAATGATTGAACGAAACAGTGACCGGGACCAGTGGAAGCTGGACCATTGGGAGGAATATATAGCAGGTGTTAATTTTGACATACCAGAAGAATTAGACGATCCAGACTGTAACGATGATCTGTTAATCTTTAAAAATTCCTCGGATACCGAATTTCAGACATCCATGAAAGAAATATTAGATATTATTGAAAACTAGCAAAACAGGCTGACTCCAAAAAATGAAGTCAGTCTGTTTTATTGTTGATTGATAGTTACGAAAAGTAATATATTATTTTTTTACTGCAACAATCATTCCGTCTCCAATTGGCAGCAGCGTGCTGCTCAGTTCTGTAGAATTTACCACAATGTGGTTGAACTCACCTATAGGTTTCACCTGATCGCCCCACTTTGAATCTAAGTCCATCACAGGAAATAAGGCATCATCGGCAATGAAAACACCGCCGGGTTTTAGAATCCGGATACAATCCTTAAGCAGACAGGGGTAAAGCTGTTTATCCACATCCTGAAAAATAAAATCAAAAGAGGCATCTGAAAAGCCAGGGACAATCTGGCATGCATCACCCTCCAGAATTTGTATGGTACTGTCAACGCCTGAGCGAATAAAATTATTTTTCGCCTGTGCGGCAGCAGCAGGATCAAACTCAATTGTAGTGATGGTTCCTCCATACTCTCTGGCAGTCAGTGCCATGGAAGTTGCCGAAAATCCGATGCTGGTACCAATTTCAAGGATAGTCTTTGGCTTTTTCATCTGTAATATTAATTGCAGAAAGCGGGCCGTGCTGTCATCCACAACCGGCACAAAATCTTTCCAACCGGTTTTGCTTACAAATTCTTTTTTTTGCAGAGAAGCTGTTACACTATACAGGTCTTCGATGTAAGTCTCATATCTTTCCAATGTATCAGTCTCCAAATCCAAATCCAATTCTTTTCTCATAGCTTGTATCTCCTTTTTATTAATATTCCTGCCTGAAGGAGAACGCAAAAAACACACCCTCCAACCATGCAGGTCAGACAGTGCGTTGGCTTACGTGAACGCTTACGAGATTTATGTATTGACAGTATATATCAATCTAAAAATTAAATCAATCAGAAAAATCTTATATTGACTAATATATCATAATGTTATATCATTAAAATACATAAACAGATCCGGTAACTGCCATCATATCAATAGCAGGCCGATAATTAAAAAAGGAGATTACTATAATGAGACAACGAGTTCGTAAAGGTATATTGGTTTTTTCTGCTTTAATGTTTCCAATGACTTTTTTTCTTTTATCCCCTTTTGTAATTGTTTTATCTGCCACACAAGGTGTTTTGAATGGAAGTGCGATGATCTTTGGTTTTCTCCTGATATTTTCGGTCATTGGAAGCCGGCTTTTCTGCGGCTGGCTTTGCCCCGGAGGAGCTGTTCAGGATTATATTTCCGGTGCGAACAGCCGTCACTGGAACAGCAGGTGGAAGAATGTAACCAAGTATATGATCTGGCTGGTGTGGTTTTCATTCATCGTTTTTCTTTGGATACATAATCGTCCCCTAAAAGCAGATTTCCTTTATTTTATAGACATTAATGCACAATACCTTATCATTTATGGAATTGTAATGTCCATTATATATTTGTTCACTTTAATGACTGGCAAACGTGGAATGTGCCACAGCCTTTGCTGGATGGCTCCGTTTATGGTAATTGGCGAAACAATTGCAGACGCTCTTCATATACCAAGATTCCGGTTGGTAGCGAAACCCAATAACTGCGTCTCCTGTGGTAAATGCAGCAAAATCTGTCCAATGGGGCTGAATATAGCGGAGATGGTTAAATCAGGAAATGTAGATAGTAAAGAATGTATTAACTGCCTGGAATGCGTGGATGGCTGTCCAAAGAAAGCAATAGAATTCGGAATATGCAGGAAACCTTGATTTATAAGAAACGGCATTTCTTTTCCCGGCTTTCAACAGTATAAAAGCTTAAATAAGTTTTATACTAATAGAAAAGTCAAAATGGAGTTAATATGAAAGCAAATAAGAGACTGACAAAAGCATTTAAACATGCTGAAACCATAACCTTTGATAAAAATTCTAAATTTATATTTTTTAGTGACAGTCACCGTGGTGATGACAGTGTTTCAGATGAATTTATCCGGAACCAGAACATTTTTTTACATGCTCTTAATTATTATTACAAAGAAAACTATGTTTATGTAGAAGTGGGCGACGGTGATGAATTATGGGAATATAAAAATTTCAGTGTCATTCGGCTGGCCCATACGGATGTGTTCACTGTAATGAAGAAGTTTTATGATTCCGGACGGTTCATTCTGTTATATGGGAATCATAATATTTATCTTAAGTCCAAACATTTTGTAAAATCCAATTATTATGAATTTTATGATTATTACAATCAAAAGACGGTAGATTTATTTAAGGGAATCAAACCAAAAGAGGCTTTGGTCTTACAATATAAAGAAAACGGGCAGAAGATCTTTGTACTTCATGGACATCAGGGAGATGTTATGAACGATCAGCTATGGGTTGTGTCCATGCTGCTTCTGCGCTATTTTTGGAGATATCTCCATCTGGTGGGTTTTGACAATCCCACAAGCCCTGCCCGTAATTTATTCAAAAGGCATAAGATAGAACGGATCTATGATGAATGGATTAAGAAAAAAAAGGTTATGCTGATTTGCGGTCATACCCACAGACCGAAATTCCCAAAAGCAAATGACCTTCCCTATTTTAACACTGGATGCTGTACCCGCACAAGAGGAATATCAGGGATTGAGATAATAGATGGTAAGATATTAATGGTTGACTGGAGGATTGCAGCCGATGAAGAAGGAGGGCTGAAAGTCCTCCGTACTGTAGTCAGAGGACCGGAGCCCATTGAAAAATACAAGATCTTAAAATAAACCAGACTTTTTAAAAGGATATTTCAAAAACAGCTCCATGGTCCTGGTTATACGCTTTAATTCTGCCGTTCAGCAGCTCTGCTGCTGATTTTGCGATGGCAAGCCCTAAACCGAAATTACCATTTTTCCCTTTATAGAAACGGTCGAAGATAAAGGGAATGTCGTTTTGGGGAATTCCATCTCCATCATCTGATATAATTAAAGACACAATCCCGCCTTTTTTTTCCAGGGAGATGGTGACTTTCTGCCTGGCATAGCGCATGCAGTTGGAGACGATGTTAATAACTGCCTGGGAGAGAATCACGTCGTCAGTCTGAATCATTACGTCATATTCAGGCAGAAGCAGTTCTAACTGTTTCGCTGATTTAGCCGCCAGCCCCATAAGACGCTGAGTATAATCTTTTAATAAATGACACAGGTTGACCTCTTCCCACTGTGGTTTGTACGTTCCGCTTTCGTAGCGGGAGAGTGTGAGCAGTTCACTTACAAGTTCGTTTAAGCGTATGCTTTCACGTTTGATAATTTGAGCTGCTTCTTTTGTATCAGGGAATATGCCGCTTTCAATTCCTTCGGCATACCCCTGAATGGACATGAGTGGAGTTCGAAGTTCATGAGAAGCATTTTGCAGAAATGTCTTCTGATTTTTATCATAGGTCTCAAGCCTTCCCACCATGATGCTGATGTTATCATAAAGCTGCTTAAACTCTAGTGTATCCAGGGGAATGTTAAAATGGCTTACATCAAAATCCCCCTGGCCGATCTGCAGGGAAAGAACACCAAGCCTGGTGATGGGCACAGTAATATGTGCTGCGATTTTCTCTGAAAAATAGATAGCGATAAGGATACCAAGAAGCATGATGGCAAAAAGGATGAGATTGACTGCTCCCAGATATTTATTCATTCGGTCTGCCGGAAGGACAAATACGGCGGTTAGATTGCTTAAATCGTCATTGTTCAGGGAATAGGCGATGGTGAAATATTTTTTACCGTTTACAGGAATGGTGTAAACGGTGCCCTGGTTCATCTTAAGATACTCATCCTTTATCACATCTAAGTATGCAATCTGGGAAGGGGCAAGCTTTATCTGTGATGGAAATACAGGGTTTGCATCCCGATCCAGAAGATAGAAATCCATACCTTGTGAAAAATGAGAGGATTTAAGGGCCATGAGGATATTTCTTGCCATACTCAATGCTTTCTTCTCTGAGGGCTGGCCTCCGTCTGTTTCCAGTTCACTTTTTATTTCCTTTTCCACTGCGCGGATTGTAGTTTTTAATTCATTTTTGGCAGTAGCATTGCTGTAGATCCGAAAGGAAAGATTAAATAAGATAAGGGTGGCCAGGGGAATCAGTATGAGAAGGGTTAAAAATGGCTTCTGGATTTTATTTTTTATACTCTTCATGGGTATCTCCTAATTCCAGGCGGAAACCAAAACCCCAGACAGACTGTATTTTTACGTCTGCTTCCGCAACTGCCAGTTTTTTTCGCAGTCTTTTAATCACATCATCGGTTGCTCTGGTATCTGCTTCAAAATCAAATTTCCAGACATGCTTTAGCAGTTCTTCCCTGGACACCGCCTGTTCCTTTTTTTCCATCAAATAGACCATAAGGGCAAATTCTGTGGGAGTAACATCAAGTGTCTTTCCATTCACGGAGAACTCTCTTTTATTTACATCAGCCTTTATATTTCCAAAAAGATAGATTTCTCCCTTGTAGCTGCCTAAGTCCAGCTCCATTCTCCGAAATAATGCTTTTACTCTGGTTACAAGCTCCATAGGAGAAAAAGGCTTTGTTAAGTAATCATCGGACCCTAAAGTGATTCCGGCTATTCGGTCTGCTTCGCTGTCTCTGGCAGAAACAATTACAATCAGTGCATTACTTCTTTTCCTGATCTCCCGGCATAGCACAAGTCCGTCCGTACCAGGCATCATAACATCTAAGATTACCATATCTGAAGGATTTTTATCAAAAGCGGCATACAATTGGTCTCCGTCTGGAAATGTCTGTACCTCAAACCCCTCAGCAGCCAGAAAAAGCTGTATTAAATCCCTGATGGGCTGTTCGTCATCTGCAAGGTAAATTCGTTTCTTTTCCATTTATCTATAACCCTTCCTTTCGGCTGTTTCGTATATTTTATCATTTTCTATTTCGAATTCATAGAGCTGCCACAATTTTGCCACAGTTTCACCTTTGAAATGCGTCAGGTAATGGTAGTATGATTTCAAACAGAAAAGAAAAAATCCCCCCCAATGAAAGGAGTAACAATTATGAGAAAATCAATGAAATCAATTACATCTCTTTTAACAGCCGCTATGCTTATCACAGGAACAGTAGCCATTCCAGCTCAGGCAGCAACAACAGCAGTAAATCCGACTAAAGCAGCAGCCACAACACAGGCAAGCAAGGCAGGCACAGCAGCCAACAGAGGCAGCCAAGACAACAGAGGCAGCCAAGACAACAGAAGCAGCAAAAACAACAGAGGCAGCAAAAGCTGATTCCGCAAAGGCAGCCGCTGTAAAAACAGATAAGAAAGCTGTTACAAAAAAAGCAGCAAAAGTAAAGAAACATAAAAAAGCAGCTGCAAAGAAGACCAGCAAGGCTAAAACACATAAAAAAGCAGCTGTAAAAAAGACAAAAGCAGTAAAAAAACAGAAAAAAGCAGCAAAGGTTAATAATACAGCAGCAAAGACAGCAACTAAAAAAACTGCAGCAACTACAAAAACCGCAGCCACTACAAAAACTGCAGCTACTACAAAAAAGTAATACATAAGAATAAATAAACATCTTTTCATCATCGACTGCACTGTTTATAGAATTGAGACCTCTGGTTCTCAATATATTAATAGTGCAGTATTTTTAATAACCCACTTGTGTATAGTGCACAAATAATAACTTTTATTTTAATTAGATTTTACACGTTGACATAACGCTGTTTTTTCACTATACTTAATTCATTATAAGGATTGTTACTCTTTGAGGCATTACCTGTTTTATTTGGTATGCGTTCAGGGAGTTTTTTTGTTTATTTACGTACTTTCAAGTGAGGAAATATTATGAAGGTTATAAAAAAGATTAACAATAATGTTGCATTATGTGTGGATAATCATAAAAAAGAGTTAATTGCTTTTGGCAAAGGAATCGGTTTTCCCGCTATGCCTTATGAGATCAGGGATTTAAGCTCCATTTCAATGACCTTCTATCGAATGGACCAGAGCTTTTATAAATTGCTGGAGGAAATACCAGAGGAAGTGTTTGAGGTATCGGCGATCATTGTAAAAAAAGCACAAATGACACTGGATTGCAGTTTGAATCCCAATCTTTTGCCGGGACTTGCGGATCATATTCATTTTGCATTAAAGCGTATAGAAAAATACAAGGAAATGAAAATGCTTTTTTCCTATGATATCGAGCAATTATATCCGGCGGAAACTTCCCTGGCAAGAGATGCAGTTGGGCTGATAGAAAGTAAGCTGTGCGTAAAGTTACCCGACAGCGAAATAACCAATATCGCAATGCATTTTGTAAATGCAGAAGAAGAAAACATGGGTGAAACCAACGGGGAGTTCCAAACTGATCAGCTGATAGATGAGATCACTGGTATGATTGAACAGACATTTGAAACAGAGATAGACAGGGAAGGGTTTAATTATAACAGGTTTGTAATGCATTTCAGATATTTTTTGAAGCGAATTATAGAAAAAAAGCAGTTCATAGATGATAATGGAGCTTTATTTGAAACACTGAAGGCTGAAAAGCCGGAGATCTACGATTGTGCTGTACAAATCAGCGACAGGGTGGTCGATCAGCTGCATGCAGAGATAACACAGGATGAGATACTATATCTGATGATACACATTAATCGGATTATAAAAAATAATACAATCAATTAAGGAGATAAGATGGGATTATTTGAAAAAATAGGACAGAAATTCAACAGCAGAAAAATCGTTTATATGCCCATTACCGGTAAAGTAATTACTTTAAGCGAAATTAATGACGGTGTGTTTTCGGAAGGCATTCTTGGAAAAGGAGTTGGTATTATACCTGAGGAAGGTATTGTATACGCCCCATTTGACGGAGAGGTTATTTTAATTGCAGACACAAAGCATGCCATTGGTTTAAAAAGTACACAGGGTGTTGAACTCATCATACATGTGGGAATGGACACAGTGGAGATGAACGGGAAAGGCTTTAGCCAACAGGTAAAAGTCGGAGATTCAATAAAATGCGGACAGCAGATTATGACATTTTCTTTAGAGGAAATAAGTAAAAGCGGTTATGCGACTACAACGGCGGTGATTGTTACTAATTCAGATAAATTTAAAACAATTGAAGTTCTTTTAGAAGGTGATCAGGAAAAACAGAAAGAGCTGCTTAATCTTTCTTAAATCGTCAGCTCGGTTCCGAATCAATGGAACCGGG
>SVDT01000099.1 GCA_015057775.1 Paenibacillaceae bacterium
TATCATAGACGGCATATCGATCACTGCCACATAAGCCCGGTCTCCGATCTTGTAGTTATCGGCTACCTCCGGATGAACCTCTCCTAAATATCCGATATTTACTCCATCATAAATGATGTCTGCCTGTCTTCCCGGATGAAGGAACGTCTTTCCTGCCTTTGGATCATAATGAGGCTTTAAATTCATACCGGTTTTCTCAAAGAACTCCTCAATAACACCCTTCATGTCGAAGAAATCACCATCTCCGTAAAAGCCCAGAGTAAACTGCATTCTTTCATCTGGAAGCTCTGTAAGAGGAAGGCTCTTTGGCAGATAAATATTGGCCAGCTCATAAAGGCGAACATTTTTATTACGTCTGTTGTAGTTTGTAGACAGTGAATTTAACATTCCGTGAAGAGGAGTTGTTCTCATTACACTGAAGTCCTCACCAAGGGGATTTAAAATATTCACAGTTACCCGAAGAGGACTGTCCTGAGGAAGAAGGAGACGGTCAAAAACTTTAGGGCTTTCAAAGGAATATGTCATGCCCTGGGAAAATCCGCAGAACTCTGCAACTTCTCTTGCCAGCTCCTCCACTCTTAATTTATAGGAGAGTTTACCAGTCGTCGCTTCCCCGGTAGGAAGAGAAACCGGGATCTTATCATAACCATAAAATCTTGCTGTCTCTTCTGCCAGATCCGCCATACATTCTAAATCCTGACGGAATGTAGGAACAATGATCTCACCTGTTTTTTCATCATATTCCAGTTCCAGACGCTTGTAATACTCAAGCATCGTCTCTGCTGTAATATCTGTACCAAGAAGACGGTTCATTCTCTCCGGTTCAAATGCAACACGTTTTGCCTCTCTCTTCTCCGGATAAATATCAATCATACCGCCAACTACTTCACCTGCGCCAAGCTCCTCAATCAGCTGGCATGCACGGTCAATTGCAGCCTTTGCATTGTTGGGATCAAGGCCCTTTTCGAATTTGCCGGAAGCATCAGTTCTTAAACCAACTTTCTTAGAGGAAAGACGGATATTGGTTCCATCAAAGCAGGCGCTTTCAAATACCATGGTCTGGACTTCATCAGTTATTTTAGAATTTTCCCCTCCCATAATACCGGCAATCCCCACTGCCTTCTCTCCGTCACGAATCATGAGAACGGTGCTGTCCAGTTTTCTTTCCTGGCCATCTAAGGTCTGGAAGGTCTCTCCATCTTCTGCACATCTGACAACGATCTCATGACCTGCCAGCTGTTCATAATCAAATGCATGCATTGGCTGACCGTATTCTTCCATTACATAGTTGGTGATATCAACAATGTTATTGATTGGTCTGATTCCGCAAGCTGCAAGTCTTCTCTGCATCCAGACAGGAGAAGGAGCAATCTTAATATTTTTTACCATTCTTGCGCAGTAACGGGAACAAAGACGGCTGTCTTCTACGGTTACTTTCAAATAATTGTGAACATCTTCGCTGTTGCCTGTAGCAGTTACTACCGGAGGAACAAAGGTTTTGTTAAATGTAGCAGCTGCCTCTCTGGCAATCCCTATTACACTGTAACAGTCCACACGGTTTGAAGTTACTTCATATTCAAAAACAGAATCATGAAGACCAAGAAGTTCTACTGCATCACTTCCCGGTACGGAAGTCTCGGGAAGAATATAGATTCCGCTTTCAGGAGCGTCAGGATACATTTCGTTTGTAAATCCCAGTTCTTCAATGGAGCACATCATTCCGCAGGATTCAATGCCTCTTAACTTGCCCTTTTTGATCTTAATTCCATCTTCCGGAAGAGGACCGCCATCATGGCCTCCTGCAACCTTTCCGCCGTCTAAAACAACCGGTACCTTATCTCCTGTTTTAACGTTTGATGCGCCAGTTACGATCTGAACGGTCTCTGAACCTACATTCACCTGGCAGACAATCAGTTTATCTGCATCCGGATGGCGTTCAATCGATAAGATATGACCGACTACGATCTTCTCCAAATTTTTATCCAGGCATTCATAGCCCTCAACCTTCGTTCCGGTCAGTGTCATGGCATCTGTATATTCCTGAGGTGTCACTTCCAAATCCGGTACATATGCTTTAACCCATGATAATGGTGTATTCATCAATCTATCTCCCTTCCTGTTTCTAGAACTGCTTTAAGAATCTGATGTCATTTTCATATAATAATCTCATGTCATCAATCTCATATTTTAACAAGGCAATTCTCTCCAAGCCCACTCCGAATGCGAATCCAGAGTATTCATTGGAATCGATTCCGCTCATGGCAAGCACGTTGGGGTGTACCATTCCGCAGCCTAAAATCTCAATCCAGCCAGATCCTTTGCAGAAACGGCAGCCCTTTCCTCCACATTTAAAGCAGGTAACATCCATTTCTGCGCTTGGCTCAGTAAACGGGAAATGATGGGGGCGGAATTTCACCTTTGTCTCAGGTCCAAATAACTCTCTGGCAAATTCAGCCAGGGTTCCTTTTAAATCAGCAAATGTTATATTCTTATCGATTACCAGTCCCTCAATCTGATGGAACGAAGGAGAATGGGTTGCATCTACCTCATCAGAACGGAACACTCTGCCTGGTGCCAGCATCCGGATGGGAAGCTTTCCCTGCTCCATGGTACGAACCTGAACAGGAGAAGTCTGACTTCTTAAAACAATGTTGTCACTGATATAAAAAGTATCCTGCTCATCTCTTGCCGGATGGTTCTTCGGAATATTCAGCTTTTCAAAGTTATAATGGTCATACTCTACTTCCGGGCCTTCAATTACTTCATAACCCATGCCCACGAAGATTCTCTCCACCTCTTCTAATGCGATGGTATTAGGGTGGGTATGGCCAACCCGGTTTCTCTTCGCCGGCAGTGTGACATCGATTACTTCTTTCTTCAGCTGCTCTTCTCTTGCTTTTTTCATCAGCGCAGTCATGGCCGCGTCCAGCTTACCTTCAATTGCTTCTCTGGCCTCATTCACCATCTGTCCAATCTTAGGTCTGTCTTCCGGAGTAACGTCCTTCATGCTCTTTAACACGCTGGTCAGTTCTCCCTTTTTCCCAAGATAAGCAACTTTAATGTCGTTGAGTTTTTCCAGCGCATCGGAAGCTTCAATTTGCTTTAACGCTTCTTGTTTGATTTTTTCTAATTGATCTTTCATCATGCTCTCCTTCTTTGATTCATTCCCTGATACATTAAAAAAAGCTCCATCCCTGTAAAGGGACGAAGCTGTGTTCGCGGTACCACCCTGATTCCTGCATCAAAAGCAGGCACTCGGCATACGTAACGTGTACGGACGTCATGACCTACCCGCCTGCCAATTAAATAAATTCACAGGTTTCAGCCATGCTGCTTCAGTGGGAAATTCGAACTCTTAATTGAACTTAAAAGGGTTTTCAGCCGGTGACCCCTTCTCTCTGATAGAAATTAAGATTCTACTTGCACTTTCATTGCATTTCATATTTTAATGTAATATTGTCATCATTATAATAAGATAAAATTAAAATGTCAAGACATTTTTAAACCTGTCCTTTCTATAAAGCGGAATGAACCGGTCTTTTCTTGAAAACGAAAAATTTCTGAACCAGAAAGTTAACAAAGAAGATCGTGACCTCCACCACAATTTTTGCTTCTAAGCCACCCATTCCCCAATCTCTTACCAGCCATAAAAGCATGGCAGTATTGACTGCCAGTATGGAAAGAGCCAAAGCGGCATAGCCCAAGGCAGACTGCAACAGGTTTCCTTTGTAATGAAATACATAATTGCGGTTTACAAAGAAGTTAAATGAAGCACTTACAATTCTTGCCATGATGTTGCTGACAGCATCTGCAGTTATAACCCCAAGTGCGGAAGTAAGGGATAAAAGAATGCCAAACAGCAGGTAATCGATACAAAAACTGAGAAACGAGGACGAAACAAATTTTAGCATCGTCATATAGATCCGTGCAGAGTCTTTTAAGGGCCGGAAATGAGAAGATTTATTTCCTTCCAGATAAATCGTTTCAATGGGAACTTCCACAATCCTGATATTTTCTTTAATACAGGTCAGAAGCATATTTGTCTCATATTCATACCGATCTCCTGATATCTCAAGTAGCATTGGAATTAATGTGCTGTCAAACCCTCTCAGCCCAGTTTGCGTGTCTTTCAGCCATTTTCCAGATAAAAGCCAGAACGTAAATCTTGTAAGCTGATTACCTAATCTGCTTCTTAAGGGTATATTACCCTGGAAATTGCGGCTGCCGATTATAAGAATATTTTTCTCTCCTGTTTTTGCCTCTAATAAACCAGCAATATCAGTCACAGTATGTTGACCATCTGCATCAGCAATGATTATTCTGCCTGAAACCTTCTGATCTCTGATAAATGTTAATGCAGTTTTAACTGCTTTTCCTTTTCCGTAATTCCTGTCATGCTGCAGTACAATTCCATAGCTTTCTGCCTCACGGAAAATTTCTTCTGCTTCTATCCTGCTCCCATCATTGACAATCAGCAGCACTGCTTCCAATTTGTAACTCAATTCCTTTAAGAGAGCAATTAGCCGATCATCCGGATTATACGCCGGAATAATAATATAATTATTCTTTACTGCCATAGAGTTCCTCTCTTTCTGTCACTTTTTCAACAGTATACAAGTAACTACTGAAATAATACTGAAAAAATTCACACAGAATAATCTTTCTTTTTTTCAGATGTATTTAAGATTCATGCGTTATACTCAACGCTATCAGTTCATTACATTTGAAAATTTAATAAAACCGTTCAAGAAAAGGATACCCAATATGATAAATAATAAATTTATAAAAGTAATATTATTTGATTTTATAATTGCTTTGCTCTGCTTTGGAGCATTTATCCTTTATTTCTATATCATGCCACGTAAAGGGGATCAGAATGCTACCATTTTAATCAATGAGGCCGCTACAGAGTCCCAGGCTTTTGCTCTTCCAGACAGCGTTGATAATACCAATACCAGACCTACTGGTAAAAAAAGAGGCAATAAAAATAATCCCGGCAATGGTAATACTAATACAAAGTCAATTGTATCAGAAAAAAACAGCCTGGATTTATCCAGTAAAACCAATACAACTTTGGAGTCATTCAAAAATGATAACATACAGCTGAACATTACAAAAAATGAGTTAGGAGAGGGAAATGATAAAATCACCTATTATACCGCCGATCTATACGTAACCTCCGTCAAGCAGCTTCAAACTGCTTTTGCCAATGGGACATTTGGTAAGAATTTAAGAGAGACAACCGTTCAAATGGCGGAAGATAATGATGCTTTATTGGCGATATCCGGTGATTCCTATGGAAATAATGAAACGGGAATTGTAGTAAGAAACGGAATTCTTTACCGTTCAGATACGAATGATGCAGAAATATGCGTTTTGTTTCTGGATGGTACTATGAAAATATATACTCCAGAAGAATTTGATCAGAAAAAGATACTGGAATGCGATGTATGGCAGGCGTGGAACTTCGGTCCATCGTTATTGGATAACGGGTCAGTCAAGACTACGTTTGAAACTACCTCTTATTTAAATGGCAGCAATCCCCGCTGTGCGATTGGTTATGTCGGCCCAGGGCATTATAAGTTCGTTCTGGTGGACGGACGTAATATAGGATATTCGAAAGGAGCAACCATGAGTGAGCTTGCAGAAATCATGGCCAATGAAGATTGTCTGCTGGCCTATAATCTGGATGGTGGAAAATCCTCTGCTATGGTATACCAGGGTAATTATATAAATCAGCCAGTTGAAGGCGGACGCACGATCAGTGATATTATTTATTTCAAAAAGGAGGGTTCATGACAATGAATAAATGGTATGTTAATTTATGGCCACACTTAACCTTCATTCTGGCACTATTCATAGCAACACTCTGGGTTTTGGATCAGCTAAACCCCATGATGAATTTTCTTAATAATCGGATCGCAGATTCTGCCTTATTTCTTTTTTGCATTTCATCCCTAATTACCTCCGCCATTTCAATCTGGCGGAGGTACAGGTGACAATAATGAAATTACTTTAATTTAAAGCCGGAAACCACCGTCTTAAGTTCTTCTGCAATCCGCTCCTGCTTCTCTGACATCTTTGACATGTCCTGTACAACTTCATATGCCTTTTCAATTGTACTAAGAACCATGCTGCTGTTGCCTGCCGTAGTCTGGACGGATTCGGAAACATTCTGTATGGCATCACGCACTTCCTGCATGACCTGGCTGATGTTGGTGGCCATCTCCTCCACTTCATTGGAAATCTCCTCAACGGTAACTGCATCCCGGCCATATTGCTGACCTACATTCACAAAATTGTTGTAATCAGGAGTCACCGTATCTCTTAAGAACAACAGCATAGACTGTGATCCGTCTAACATCATAGAAAATGCATTCTGGACATCTGTTATAGTGCCCTCTATTTCCTTAACAATCTCAGAAGTGTCCTTGGCAAGTTTCCCGATTTCTCTGGCAACAACTGCAAAGCCTCTGCCCTGCTCTCCTGCTCTTACCGCTTCAATAGAGGCGTTCAGTGACAGAAGATTAATCTGGGATGCCGTATTGGAAATAAGACGAGCCATATCGCCGATCCGTTCCACTACCTTTGCATGCTGGACAGCCATCTGGAGGTCCTGTTCTCTTTCCTGTGAAATAACAATGGCATTGTCATAGGCTTCTCTGCTCTTTTTCTCAATGTCTTTTGCCCGTTCCATAATCTCACCGGAAATCTTGCTGCTTTTTTCTGTCTCGCTGGCAAGTACTCCTACGGATGAGTTAACCTCTGCAAGAGATGCATTCAGTTCTTCCGTTGCTGCGCTGGAAGACATCATCGCCTTGTCTACATCACTCATATATGTTTTCACATCACTGAACTGAACAAGCAGACCAGTCGAAACTTTATTTAAATGTATACTGGCATCGGTAATATCACCAGCCTGGTCGGAAATCTGCTCGATCACGCCTTTATTACTTTGGAACATATTGTTTAATGAGCTGCTCATCTGCCCCAGTTCATCTTTACGTCTGGATTTCAGTGGCTTTACCGTAAAATCGCCGTCTGCAAGAGAGCCTGCGAACTTACGGACTTTCTTAAGACCAGATGTAATACTTCCAACCTGAAGTAAAACTGCAATGATACATAAAACCAAAGCTGCTGCGCTGATTTTCGCCAGCTTTTCATTTAAGGCAACAATGGGTTCTGCCAGCTCGGATTGAGGCATCTTAATCATAATAATCCAGCCCACACCCGGAACCGTATCATAATAGAGGTTATAAGTTTCCCCACCCTCTGTATAGAACGTCTTTCCTTTGTCGTTTGCCACCATCTGGGCTGCTGCTGCGGAAAGTGTGGCATTCTCATCCTGAGTCATATTCACACCTTTGCTCACTTTTTCTGCATCTGCGCCGCAAAGATAAACACCTTCACCGGAAATTAATACTGCAGTTCCGTTCTTACCAACTTTAATGGATTTAATCAGTTCGTCAATGTCGCTAAGCTGCATATCTACCGTAACTGCTCCGATGAAACGGTTGCTGCTGTCATAGATAGGAGCTGTGCAGCTTGCCATCATCATGTTGAGGGTGGGATCAAAATAAGGATCGGTTATAATTGCATCCTTTGTCCCTCCTGATACGGATTTATAATACGCCTGATTAAAATAGTCATAGCTCTCATTGCTGTATTCATTGGTTAAGGTCACCTTATCCCCATCTTTATACCAGTAAGGCCCTACATACTTTTGCTGTGGATCATATACATTTGGTTCAAACCAGATACCACTGCCAAGTATTAAATCATTACCAGATATAATATCTGCTATCGCCTTGCCATATGTATCAAGATCCGTGGACTGATAAGAGGCCCCTACGATATGAGAAATATTCATCGCTGTGGTCTCTACTGCATTCAAATAATTGTCAATGCCGTTTACATTCGCTTTCAGCTCTGATTCCATAGTGGAATTACTCTGCTGCTCAATCAACTCTCTGCTTGTAGATTCACTGAGCTTCGCTAATAGTGCCAGTGCCAGCACTACGACGGGTAAAATGCCAAGGAGCATCTTTATCCCAATGCTTCTGATTCCTACTCTTCTTTTCATAATTTTATCTCCTGTAGTTCAAACTTCGACCTCATACCGCATGTTTCGACATCTATATTAGAAACATCATAACATACCAAGGTAAAATTTACTAATTACATTTGCTAATATTATGTATGCCTGATTCCGCTTTTTCTATTGCATTTTTACTTATGTACATATAAACTGATTATCAGAACTTTTATATTAATACAAACTCCTTTCCTCCCTGCACTTTTTACATAATATTAACAGTTTTTAATTATACTATTGGTATTCAAATTATGCAATATATGAATTTTACATATTTTAATCGTGTATTTTACAAATTTTATTATCATAAAATATAGTACGAGAGGTGACTATAATGGATCAAGACTATATCAATAAAAGAATTACAGAATTACGTCTAAAAAAGGGAGTGGCAGAACATAAGATGAGCCTGGAGCTTGGGCACAGCAGAAGTTACGTACAAAGTATCTCCAGTGGCAGAAGTCTCCCTTCCATGGCGGAGTTTCTGGCAATCTGTGAGTACTTAAGCGTAACGCCGAAAGATTTTTTCGATAATGATAATCCCAACCCGCCCTTAGTCAGGGATACAATAGACAAGCTTAAATCTTTGCCGGAAAGTGATTTACTGCTGATCTTAACCATGATCAACCGGCTTCAGTCAAAATAGGCGCAAACAAACTTTTATAACAGATCATTTCATCGTCCCCGTGCAGAAGTACGGGGATTTTGAGGTACAAAGGGACGCGCTGTTTATGTTCTTAAACTGCTGACACCTGAAGAATTTCTAACATCATTGATCTGATCCAGGGAAACAATGGAGGGAATTGCCTCCAAAGCCCTTACATATAATTCATCCATATCCCCTCTGTTTAACATTCCAAAAAAATATCCGTATAAATCCTGAAACGTCTGATCTTTTATCATATAATCTCTTTCCTTTCCCCAGCCGTATCTCCAGCCGGAACGCAACCAATTGCATACGCATGTTCTTCCCAGCCATCTGGTAAATATAACCGAATGGGATCTCCTGGTTTGGGCGTAACATACAAGCCCGTTCCTTCCGGTGATGTATATACAGAAGAAAACGGAAACCAAATGGGCTTTCCATAGGTTTCATCTTTCTCACTCAGCAGCTTTATCTGAACCGCGTTCTCCCCTGTATTTCTAACATTACCCATGATCATAAATCCCGCAAGATTTAAATGCTCCTTTGCAGGAACCAGGAAACCGGACCGGGTGCGGAGTACATAATCAAATTCCACCTTACCCCCGCTATAATTCATACTCATGGAGTATATGTAATAAGCGCTGTCTTCTATCATCACACAATCACATAAGCGCAGGCACTTTCTGCTTTTAATCAGATATTCAACAGTCTCACCTTTCTCATAGTCATCGTAGCATTTAATACGGTACTGGTCGGAATTAAAACACTTTCTGCCTTTTCTTTTTATTCTGCCAAAATGGAAACAGATGTTATTATGAACACTGTCTGCCATCAGAATCTGATTTTTCTTTGCAGCCAGACGTATTAAAAACTGCCAGTCTGTCTCCATATACTGTACAGCAAGACCATCAGACGTTTTCCGCATTTCTTTACTTAAAACCACAGTTGTATTCTCATATCCGGCAAGCACCGATCCAATTATCTGAAGATAATTCTGTCCCTCACCCTGAAACGTCCTTATATGCTTTTCTCTGTCAAGATCCATAGTCAGGGACACTGCAAACAGATTCCAATAATCAGCTCCAGCCCCCTCAATTTCGTATCTTCTTTCGATTCTGCCTTTGAAAACTGGTATTTCTTTGTTTTCCTCGTTAACAAAAGTTACAGTCAGCAAAACCTCTTTTGATCCTCTAAGAATCAGATTAGCTTTATCTGAATTTACCACTCCGGTTACAACAGCTGTAAAATGTTGATTTACTCTTTTATCAATAAAACATTGTGTCGGATAAAACATCTCCCCGGAATCCAAATAGATTCTAAGTTGCTCCAATTTCATTCTCCTTACTATATATCGTAATACTCTTGCGGATTTCGCTTAAGCAGCGGCTCCAGTCCAGCCTTTTCTCAAACGGACAGCTAAACATCACCATCAGCAGCTTTTTGCCCACCGGGTATATAATCAATGTATTAAAGAGATTATCATCAAGCGCTGTACTGATAAATTCCATCCATGCAAAAGGCACATTATATGTTGACTCTGTCCCATCTTCCAGACAAACACTCATTGGTTGAAATCGCTTTAAAACAAGATAAAATTCCTGTATTACATCCGCAAGCTGTTCTGGCTTAATCTCTCTATCTACCATACTGAAGGAGAAATTAACAGTGCCATCTTCATTTGTTTTTATAATTTCAGGACGCTGCTCAGAAAAATACTTTTTCTTTGCATCCTCCGGTTTCATATCCTTAAAGGTGGAGGGAAGAAAAATACCCACTTCGTTCTCAAACATCTTTGCTTCACGAAACTGAAGCAATTCTCCCTCCACATAAATCCCTGTTTCAATACTGGTAAACCGGTTAATCCGTTCAAGATGCCTGTCATTCATCAGTTTCTCTTCTTCGCACATGATTCTTCCTCTCTGTTTTGTTCAATCTTTATCTAATATATACTGGTCCATGTTCTCCTCTCCATGGCCTGCAATATAAGACAGCTCCTGACCTTTTGCGTAAATACCCTTTTCTTCCTCTCCTGCAGCAGATGCTCTGGTCATAACCAAAAGCAGTAATACAATCACTTCAATTACCAGCAGCAGTCTCTTGATTAATGATCCTTTTCTTAATACTGTCTTTTTTGATTTATAAGTAAATCTTGGTATTAAGACCAGCCTTTCCTGTAAGATTCTGCATTTTACAATTCCTGGTTCACGGGAGGCAAAGTCAAACAGCATATTCTGACTTTTTTTCAGATAATATAGACGATTCCAAAAATGGAGATCTCCGTATAAAATATCTGTTTCCAATTCGTAATTTTTTATTTCCTCGGTTCCATCCTCTTTACGGATTGAGCAGCTTGCTCTGTATTGGTAATAGCTTTCATTGTTTCTTTTATTCTGCACCATCAGCCCTCCTTTCGTTCCGAGAACTATATCACTTATAATTTACATTCTACATATAACTGAAAGAAATTCAACCGAAGTGCTAAAATTGTACACATTGAGCTCCAAAATTTGCATGCCGGTCCAGTTGAAACAGCCTTTTATTTAAGAATAGCAAGAAGAACCTGTTGATATCTAAAATAGAAAAACGAGACCGCTGCCAGGCAACAGTCTCGTTTTTCTATTTTACTTTACTATTCTTCAGCACTCCATATACAAGCATAACGGACAGCAGCATATGGCTTATAGCCAGTACAACACAGACTCTCATATTAACAAACCAGAATATTGCACCTACGATTACTTCCGTTAACCAGAACTGTCTGCTCTTTGACCGGTAACGGCTTGTCTCCTCTTTATCGAGAAGCTTGTTCCTGTCAGGAACGGGTGCAAACATAAAGATCAGAATTCCTGAAATAAGAAATCCTGCAATTGGGAGAATAAGAGCCGCTGTCCCAACTATGTACTTCTCAAGCAGACAAACAATCAGAATAAGGATTGCTGATACTACAGTACAGACTCCATTGGTTCTCGCATGATACCCGCCGCAATATGACCTTAATGGTATATAGCTGGCAAGGAACACAAACACTGGCACAGGTGCACGCATGATCACTGCTATGAACACAGCCACGACTATGTTTATAATCTGGTTTATTAATACCTCATAGGCGTAAAGATATAAAGCGCGCTGATCATCTTTTAAAAGATTCTTTTTAATTTGCCAGCTGACTATGTCTTCTGAAATCCGTTGTAACATTAGAACTTCCTGAGCATCTTAGCCTCTTCTGGCACTTCTGGCTGGTGATGAGCCCAGAAACAGGTTACATTAATTGTATAAGCTGCAACCAGTAATGCACATGTGTTCATCACCTTTACCATTGACACTTTTCCTTTTAAAGCATTTAACATTTTTCTCATTTTGAGACCTCCTTTTTTTCTTTCATAATATAACAGTAATTTAGGTTTTTCAAGTCAAGTGCCAAAATTATACACGTTGAGTGCCAAAATTTGCACACTGCCCTTCTGAAAACGCAGAAATCGTTAATATTGTATCGAATAAATTATCTTTTTGAGTAAGATTTAACGACCCTCCGTACTTCTCTGCCAACGATGTTACGATTCCTACTCCCAAACCATGATGTTTTGAATCTTCTTTTGTTGACAGCAGTTTATCCCCCTCCTTTTTGACTTTCACTTTAAAACTATTTTCAATATGGAATATCAGAAAATAATTAGTTCCCATAAATAGTTTTATATTTACTATTCGCTTTCCGGCTTCACATTTTGCAGCTGCCTCCAGCGCATTGTCAAGCAGATTACCGAACATTGATATCATATCGGAATCTGATATGAAATCCAGATTTAAATTTTTTTCTATAAACATAGATAACTGTATCTCAAGTTCCTTTGCCTTTGAAACACGTTCAGATAAAATAGCATTAAATACTGGATTACTGCTATAAATAACAATGTTAATTTCTTCTTGTATTTTACCCTTTAATTCATCAATAATTTCAACTATCTTATTGTTTTCACCGTTTAAAGCTAATAAACGAAAACTGTTAAAATAAGAATGAACATCATGCATAAAGCAGCGGTAATGGTCATTTATTTTTAAGATATTCTGAAAATGATCATTTTCCATCTCTCTTTTAACCGAATAAAGTTCTGCGTATTTTATTTTATTCATCATATCCGTATATCTCTCCAGGATGATAAATATTGCTGCATTTGATAGATATAATAATACCGCTCCACCGCACATAAAAAATTGCAAAACAATAGTCTTAGGAAAATCCATATATAAAAAGCTGCTTGAAATAGCAAGGGATAGAATTGGCAGGATCAGTAAATACCACGAAAATCCATTATTATTCCTTATGTTTATTTTTTTAATATATTTTTCAATATAAATTAAAAATAAAATACCAACAATATATTCTAATATTAAAAAATATACTCCACCTGATGTGAACCATGGAGGTATGTAAAAAGGCAGATTGTATGAAAGAAATCGATATAATAGTTCAAAAAGAACTTCTTTTCCTCCTACAAAAGCAAAATAAATTATGGTATAAGCAATTCCATTTGTAAAGGAAACTTTAAATAAAAGCAGAGCATAAATATAACAAA
>SVDT01000100.1 GCA_015057775.1 Paenibacillaceae bacterium
GTCCGTATCATCACAACGACAACTGGACTGATGTTCAGGGCCTTCCAATCAGCACATTTATGGGACGTGCTATTTACGTAAGCATTACTCATATGGAGCCCAACGGAAAAATTAAGGCAGAAGATTTAGAGAAAGCCTGCGGCGACCGCATTAAAGAAGGCGATATCGTAATTCTGGATTCCCAGTATAAACTGCCTCCATTTACTCCAGCTTCCAACACAGAGGAAGATAAGAGACTTTTTATCTGCCGTGAAACAGCTGAGTGGCTGAAAGAGAAGAAAGTGAAATGTGTGGGATTCGGCGATGGTGTTTCAATCGAAAGCAACAACACCGATGTTTCTGCATTCCATGATGTTTTAATGGAGGTTGATGTAGTGTTCTTAGAAGTGCTTAAGAATTTAGAGGAGCTGACAACGGACACCTTCTTTATGTCCTATACACCAATCCCCATCAAAGGTCTTGATTCCTGCCCGATTCGTGCTTATGCCATTGAGGGTATTGCAGAGTTTTCCAGATAACGGAAGGTGAATGGATATGAAAATTGCAGTAATCGGAGCTGGAGCCATGGGTTCCATCTATGGTGGTCATCTGTCCCAAAAGCATGAAGTTTATCTGATTGATACTTCCCCTGCCATCGTAGAACATATCCAGAAGGAAGGGATCAGACTTCAGGAGAATGGGGAAGAAAACGTATACAAACCCAATGCAGTTACTTCTGCAGAAGGGCTCCCAGTTATGGACCTGGTACTTCTTTTTGTGAAATCTCTGTACTCCAGGGATGCACTTGTATCAGGCAAGAACCTGATCGGAAAAGACACCTATTTAATGACGCTGCAAAATGGCTCCGGTCATGAAGATATTCTGGAAGAATTTGCTCCCACGGATCACATTATTATTGGCACAACAGAAGACAACGGAGCAGTTCTGGGTCCTGGATTGATCAGGAGAGGCGGAACGGGAAATACCAATGTGGGAATGCTCACAGAAGATCGTCATGGATTTCTCCCCGGGTTAAAAGAGGAATTTGAATGCTGCGGTTTTTCCGTGAAGATTCATTCCAATATCCAGCAGCTGATCTGGAATAAACTGTTTACCAATGTTTCCTTAAGTGCTGTTACGGGTATTTTGCAGGTAGACATGGGATACATTGCTGCCAATGACCATGCCTGGAATATGACAGTGCGGCTCATCCGCGAAGCGGTGGCTGTGGCTCATGGTCTGGGTCTGGAAGCTGATGCAGAAGAAATTATAGAGAAAGTAAAAAAGACATCTGAAATGTCACCAAATGGATGTACCTCAATTCGTGCTGATATACAGAATGGACGGAAAACTGAGGTGGATATGATCAGCGGTTCCGTTGTAAGAGCAGCTGGCAAATGCGGGATACCTGTTCCGACCCACGAGTTTGTAGTGGAAATGGTACATGCTTTGGAAGGAAAACAAAGGTAATTTGCTCAAGAGAAGGGAGGGTGTCCCAAAGAGTCAGTGTGAATGAATACAACATGCTATCTGCTTTTTGAGACACCCGTTTTTTATTTCATTCCGGAATCAGACCGGGACAATATGGGGTTCATTTAAATGTCAGGGGGACATACTAACATGAAAAAATTAATTGTTGCTTCAATTACACCATTTGACAGACAGGGTAAAATCAACGAATCTTCAGCCAGACAGCTTTGGGAAAGAAACCTTACAGAAGGTGCAGATGGCTTCTTTATCGGGGGAAGCTCCGGTGAGTGCTTTCTGTTAAACAGAGAAGAACGGGTTCGTTCCTTTGAACTGGCATCGGAGTTGAAAGACCGCTGTGATCTCTATGCGCATGTAGGTGCCATCAGCACTGAGGAAGCCGTTTTTTACGCAAAGAAAGCAAAGGAACTTGGAATTCGCGGCATTGCGGCAACACCGCCTTTGTATTTTGGATTTTCGGAGAAGGAAATTGCAGGATACTATTACGATATTGCCCAGGCAGTGGGGGAATCCGTCCTCTACTATAATATCCCATCAAGCACTCACAGGGAGCTGGATCTAAATAATCCGGAAACCAGAGAACTTATAAAATCCGGAGCAATTGGAGCAATCAAGCACACCAATTTAAATCTTCTGCAGATGGAACGGATCAAAAACATAAATTCCGATATCATCTGTTACGGAGGTTTTGAAAGCTCTATGGTGGCATTTCTTGCGTTTGGCTGTGATGGTTTTATTGGAAGCAGCTTTAACTTCATGCTGCCCCAGTTTAAACGGATCATGGAATTGTACCTGGAAGGAAAAGAGGAAGAAGCCAGAGCTCTTCAGACCAAATCCAATAACATTCTGGACGTGCTTTTGAAAAACGGTCTCTGTGCAAACTTAAAGTACATCGTTTCCAATCAGGGGATTCCAGCCGGTGAAGTAAGAAAGCCCATGCTGCCATTAACAGAAAGCCGGAAAGAAGAAATGGATGAGATTCTTTCCAAATATCTGGAGGTACGCTAAGACATAAAGGAGATGAATCATATGAAAGCGGTACAGATTGTAAAACCGGGAGAATTAAAGGTAATTGATATAGAAAAACCTGTTCTTGATGAAGTAAACAATGTGATTGTAAAAATGACAGCTGCCGGAATCTGCGGTTCAGACGTTGGTATCTACCACGGAACCAACGCAGCAGCAACATATCCAAGAATTATCGGGCATGAGATGGTAGGTGTAGTGGCAGAGACCGGTGCCTCTGCTCAAAAATTAAAAGTGGGTGACCGTGTAATCGTTAACCAGGTTACCAGCTGCGGACACTGCTATCCATGCAGGAAAGGAAGAGGCAATGTCTGTGATCATTTAAAGGTAAGGGGCGTTCATATTGACGGAGGCTATCGGGAGTTTATCGCGGTGCCGGAAGCTGACTGCTATATTCTGCCTGATTCCATATCAGACCGGGATGCAGTTATGATTGAGCCAACCACCATTGCCATACAGTCCTGCACCAGAGCAGAACTGGAAAATGACGATATGCTTCTCATTTACGGCTCCGGTGCTCTTGGAAGCTCTATTTTAAAGATTGCCAGTCAAATCTGCGATCACATTATAGTCGCTGATATTCAGGATGATAAGCTTGAGACGGCGAAAGCCAATGGAGCAAAATACACGATTAACGTATTAAATGAGGATCTTGTGGAGAAAGTAAAAGAATACACCCATATGCATGGAGCAACCGTATCCATCGATGCGGTCTGCAACAAGGATTCCCTGATCCGCCTTTTAAATGCTACCGGAAACGCCGGAAAGGTTATCACCATGGGATTTTCAACTGCTCCCACAGAGATCAATCAGTTTGCCATAACAGCCAAGGAGCTTGATGTGAGAGGCTCCAGACTTCAGAATAAAATGTTTGGAAAAGCTATTGATATGATTCAAGAGGGAAAACTGGATCTGACCGGTTCTGTTTCCCACACATTCCCGCTTACTAAGGCTCAGGAGGCCTTTGATTTTGTGGATAGTCATGATCCGTCTATCCGCAAGATCATTCTTACATTTGATTTTTAAAACCCCACTCTCTCTCTAAAAGAAGAGGTTCCTTCTGCTTATTAAAACAGAAGGAACCTCTTCTTTTTATCAATAGACCTGTGAAGTGCATCGGTCAAATAATCATATATCCGTTTCATGGATTCTAATTCAACCCATTCCGGAGTATCCCGGTATCCACCATGCATGGTAGTGGAAATCTCCATCTGATCCAGAATCATATGAAATTCCGGGGGTCTGCCTAATAATCCGCTGCCCATCTTGGAAAGAGCATTTAGATACTGGATATCCCATCTTGGGACGCTGGCAATACTGATTGCCGGAGTACGGCTGCCGGAAAAGGAAGCTTCATCACTTCCCGGAAGATATTTTACAAGAACACCGTTATGGTCTGCCAGGACTTCTTTTTTGCAAAATGCTTCCACTCCCGGCTTTCGTTCGTATCCCCGGCTGTTAACTGCAATGGTATCCCCATAGCCGCACACATCCAGATTAATAACTCCTGTTATCTCCTGATGATTCATGGAAGCAGCATAGAGCCTGCTCCCGGTATTGCCGGTTTCTTCCCCATCAAAAAATGCAAATCGGGCAGGAAAATTCTCTTCTTTCAGTTTCCCTGCAAGAGCGATGAGAATGCACAAAGCAGCAGCATTATCATTGGCGCCAAAGCTGCCGGGTACTGCATCATAATGTGCACAAAAAAGAGGACCGGGCTCACTATTCCATGGTGCCAGAATATAGTTATAAATCCCTCTTGGAGCCTTTTGGGAAGGCGCTTCCTCCTGAAGATCAAAATCCAGATGCTCCTTTACAAGAACTTCCCTGAGTGCATTGCGTCTTTGATCCGGATCTTTCAAAGAAAGAGCCTCCAGATAATGGTTTAATTCCATATTTGGTGCCCCTCCTAACGGGTGCTGTCCGGAAGGCAGCTATCTAACGGTACTTTAATTACAATCTTTCTGATGGAAGATGGGGTATCACCTGCCTGAATTGCAGGAATATGCACATCCCAGGGGAAATAAATGGCAAAGGTTCCCGGTATCATATGAATCCGACCTTCCCCAGCGGCGGGATCATTTTTATAAAAAAGAATATCTCTTGGAGTATCAAGAAGATTCTCCTCAACCTGTCCGTTGCCGTCATCTGTGTAAAAGCCGGCCTCTTCCGGACCACCGCAGGCCAGAAACTGTACATCGATATTCTTTCTGTGAATCTCAGGGCGAAGTCCGCTCCGGTCACCGGTCTTTAAATCAAGTACCTGAAGAATTACCGGGATACCATCTAAATCTATAGTAAACACCCCTGGTTCATGGGCTGCCATATCATGCTCAGTCAGATAACGGATCGCGCAGCTAAGAGGAGCGGGCAGAATGGCAAGCTGTTCTTTTAACATGGAACTATAAATATTTCCGAAAATCATAATCGATTCCTCCGTCAATTCTTATATTCTGATTTATGTTACCTTTACTGCATTGCGGTTAAACCGCCGTCTACACCAAGAATCTGTCCAGTTATAAAGGAAGAGGCGTCGCTGCATAAAAATACCGCAGCTGCTGCAATATCTTCTTCCTGACCAATTCGTCCCAAAGGAATCCGCTTCGTTAAGGTCTGGTAAAACTCAGGATCATCCAGCTGAAAAGCGTTAATGGGAGTCCGGACAAAGGTTGGGGCAATGGCGTTACATGTGACTCCGTATTTGCCCCATTCACAGGCAAGCTGTTTGGTATACATATTCACAGCCCCTTTGCTGGTACAGTAAGCCAGATAATCCTGTCCGGTTCCAATGAGGCCTTTTACCGATGACAGATTTAAAATCCGTCCGTATCCAGCTGGGATCATGAAACGTTTTCCCACAGCCCGGGTCACTGTATGAATTCCAAGCACATTTAAATCCATAACCTGTGCAAACACTTCTTCTTCGTAATCTTCGGCTGGAATCAGCCGGTTCATACCCGCGCTGTTCACTAAGATATCAAGATTACCGAATTCCCGGCTAATCTCGTCCATCATTCCTTCTACCTTATGGGGATCTGTAATATCACAACCGAGAGTGAGAAGTCGCCTTCCTTCCCTGTCAGCTGTTTCTCTTAAAAAACCGGCCTTTTCCGGATGCCCTCCGCAGACGGCAACATCGGCTCCGCTTTGAAGAAATGCTTTTGCAATGGAGCTTCCAAGCCCACCAGTGCCTCCGGCAATCAGAGCCTTTTTTCCGGTCAGGGAAAATCTGGTTTGGATACAATCATTCATCGTAGCTGATTCCTTTCTGATCGTAGGAAGCCGCCGTATCATAACCCGGCTGGCTTTCAAGAAAATAATCCGGATAACACTCCTTCAAAGGTGGAATCAGAAGCTGTATCCGGGATAAATGATGACGGTAGATGGTGCATGCGCGATCGGTGTTTCTTGCAGCCAGTGCATCGGTAAGAGACGTAAGATCCTTTATAAAATCTTCTGTTACTGAAGAATCCGACGCAGCCAGATATAAAAGTCTCTGAAGATCCATGCCGGCTTTCTGCACAGCTTCCCATATATGATTCATCTTTCCTCCCAATTCATAAAGAAGATGATAATAATCAGTAATTAACCGGACAGAATGGGATAAATCCCCCTGAGCTAAATAGTCCTCCAGCTCCCGCAAATGGTGATAGAGGATATCAAACTGAGTGCCCTTAACATTCCGAATAAAAATATTCTGGATCATGGCTGTCCCAAGCTGCTTATGAATCCATAAGGTCTGCTCGATTCGCGCAGTATCGATTTTTGAAACAAACGCACCTTTCTGAGGAATAATATCGATCAGATTCTTTCTGGAAAGCTTGTACAGTGTATCGTGGACAGGAGTCCGGCTGATGTTTAATGCATCTGCCAGTTCTACTTCATTCATCTTTCTTCCGGGAGGTAGATGGAGATTTAAAATAAAATGCCGTATGATCCGGTACGCATACTGTCTGGCATCTTCTGTATGCCTTCTGGGCGGTAATTTTTGAAACGGTATGAGTGACATGTAAAACTCCGTTCTGCCGTATTGAAACGGCATATTTCTTCCTATATTATAGCATGAATTTTGTTGTTTGGTAAACCCTTATATAAAATCATGACATTCATGGAATGCAAATAATTGTTACAAAAATCTTAATTAATAATTAAAAAATAATAAGTTGTTACCACTGAGGATTTATGCTATAATCTTACTGCTTTCGATTTTACATATATAAGCAGGGGGATTGCCAATACCAATTGACGAGGAGAAATTATGAAAAAGAGAATTTATTCTATTTTACTGGCCTGTTTATTGATTGCAGCACTTGCAGGCTGCGGTAAAAAGGCAGAAGCCGTTGCAACAGAAACAACTGTTGCACAATCACAGGAAACAACTGAGGAAAGCAAAGCAGCTGAAGCCGGTACAGAAGCAGGCGCAGACGCTTTCACAGCATTTGAAGATCCGAACGGATTATTTACAGCCAGCTATCCAGGAACACCCAAAGAGATGAAGCAGTCAGTTTCCTCTGAAGGAACTGCAATTGATCTGTATTCTTATATGCTTGAGCAGGAAGATGCGCTTTACAATGTTATGTACAGTGCTATACCTGAGGGTACAGCAGCAGAACCTTCAGCTATGTTAGAAGGCGCAGTTGCCAATATTCCCTATACCATTGAAGACAGCAAGGATATTACCCTTGGCGAATACCAGGGTAAAGAATTAAAATACAGTGCGCCGCTGGGATCTGATACCATTGTCTTCTATCACAGAGTATATATTGCCGGAGATCATGTTTATCAGCTTCAGGCAGTGTCTGAATCAGGAGAAAGAACACCGGAAATTGACACTTTCTTTAATTCCTTTGCACTGAAATAATAAGTTGAAGTAACCGAATATCAGGATTCCCCAATTCTGTTCACTATGTATTGTTAGAAAGATTCCCGTTTAAAAAGACAGGAAAATCCCCGTGAAAGTAGTATTTTCATACTAGCTTTCACGGGGATTTTTAATTACTGAATAAAAGTTCCTGCCTTAATCTGATCAACGATATCTTTGTACTGTGTCTGAATATCCTGTGGAACTAAACTGGAAAATGTTCCGATGCTTAAGCAGCCGTTGCTTAAATCACCGTAGATGGTTTTGCCGCCAAAGGTATCTGCTTCCACATCCTTCATACAGGCTTTTAACAAAGCCGCGTTGTCGGTCACAACAGAGCAGATGATTATTTTGTGATCAGCTGAACCTAAATCACCTGGCTGACCGATATCATATCTGCCCTCTGATCCAGCCAGTGCTTCCCGTGCTCCGGTATCAACTGCTGAGGCATCACCAAACATTACATCAACATCATAGGTGGAAACCATGGAGGAAGCGATTTCCTTACCCTTGGCAGTATCACTGAAAGAGCCTGCATAAGCAGAGGAAACTTTAATATCAGGATTTACTTTTTTGGCTGCCTTTTCATAGCATTCCAGCTTTGCCTTTGTGGTATCCAGCTCCATACCGCCGATAAATCCAATGTTGTTTGTCTTGCTCATAAGACCTGCCAGAGCACCTGCCATGTAACCGATCTGCTTTGCATCAGGAAGAATGGAGGTGATGTTTTCTGTTTCAACAGTACCATTTAACAGAGCAAACTTGATATCCGGATATTCTTCTGCTACCTGCTTTACTGCATCGGTATACTGATTGCCTGGTGCGAAGATTAGGTTGTAGCCCAGTTCTGCGTAATCGGTCATAACCGTGGCAAAATCAGCAGTCGCTACATTGTCCGTATACACCGTTTCCCAGCCGCTGTCTTTTGCCGCATTTACCATAGCCTGATAGCAGCTTGCGCCCCAGCCTCCGTCTGAAACAGAAGAGTCAAGGACCATGGCCACTTTATAGCCGGATGCTTTTGAAGAGTCAGCCGCCTTTGTCTCCTCTGCTTTTGTGGTTTCTGCCTTTGTGGTCTCCGCTGCAGAAGTTTCTGCTGTAGAGCCTGCCGCTTTTGTTGGTGCAGACGCGCTGCCACAAGCAGCAAGACTCATGGCAGTAAGGACTGCGGCCATAATAAGAGATGCTGTTTTCATAGTCTTTTTCATAATAAATCCTCCTTTTATGTTTGAAAAAATATATAATCGCAGGGCTGTCCTGGAATTATCATCATCGTTCTTCTCTGTAATAGGGCTGTCCGTTGGCTTTTGGACCGCTTTTTCGTATCCCGAAAAATGCAAGAACAAACAGGGTACAAAGATAGGGGATCATCTGGAGAAGCTGGTAGGGAGTGGACGGACTTAACAGCTGGAGCCGGATCTGCAGTGCATCACAGAATCCAAAAAGCAGGCAGGCTAACAATACACCGGAAGGCATCCAACGCCCGAATATAACAGCTGAAAGGGCAATAAATCCACGGCCTGCCACAATTCCCTCGGAGTAGGTACTGGTGTAGCAGATGGTTAAATACGCTCCGCCGATTCCCGCAAGTGCGCCGCAGATGATGCAGGCAATGTATTTTTGAAGCACAACATTGATTCCCAGTGTTTCTGCTGCCTTGGGAAATTCCCCTACCGCTTTAAAATTAAGTCCTGCTTTTGTCCTGTTAAAGAACACTGCAGTGACAGGTACCAGCAGATATGCCACGTACACCAGAGGAATATGGTTGAAAAACAAAGGTCCAAGTACCGGAATACTGCTAAGAACCGGAATGGGCATTGCCTTCATGGATACGCCCTGGATCAGTGTTGAGGTATCGGAAAAGGAAAGGCGGTAGATAAAGGAAGCCAGTGCCGGTGCAAAAATATTAATTGCCATACCATAAACAATCTGGGGAGCACATAAACGGATGGTGCAGAATGCATAAATCATATTAATGGCGACACCGGACAGGGCACCAGCCAGAATACCGGTTGTTGGGCTCCCGGTTTTATAACCGATCAAGAAACCAATTAATGCACCAAAGGACATGATTCCGTCAAGACCGATATTGACCAGTCCCGCCCGTTCGGAGTAAGTTTCAGCCAGTGCAACAAACAAAATGGGAGTTGCCATTCGAATGGTAGAGAGAAGCAGCTCAGTGAGAAAATTCATGTTGAAAAATGCATCCATCAGTTGGTAACCTCCTTTTTCCCCATATGGCTGTTTATGTATTGTCTGATAGCGGGAAGCTTTAACAGCGCTGTGCCAGCCACCGCAAATATAATTACCAATGCCTGAATGATATCAACCACAGCGGTAGGAATCTGCATACCAGTCTGTAAGGTACTTGCCCCTTTTCTCAGTACGGCAAAGATAAATGCAACTGCAGCAGTTCCGATGGGATTAAGCTGGGCAATCAGTGCGATTGCCACTCCATCAAAGCCGAAGCCCTGGCCAAATCCCCCCATCAGTCTTAACTGTTTTCCGTGAAGTTCTACACTTCCGCCCAGCCCGGCAACTGCTCCGGAGGCAATAAAGGAGAAGAGTACATACCGGTTTACAGGAAAACCATTGAAAAATGCAGCAGTTGAATTTAAGCCCACTGCCCTCAGCTTAAATCCCTTAGAGGTATAGAATAAAAAGTAATACCCTGCAAATGCCAGAAATAAAGCAACCCATACACCCCAGTGGACGGGAAAGCTTTTTGATACAACTGCCAGTTTGGTGCTGTCGGGGATTGCAAAAGTCTGGGGAACACTTCCGTCTCGCAAAAGGGTAGTATAAACGTAACCCATAAAAAGGGTTGCCACGTAATTCAGCATGATGCTGACAATCATTTCATTTAACCCTCTTGTAATTTTTAAAATTCCTGGAATTGCACCCCATATAGCTCCTGCAACAGCGCCGATGAGAAGACTGAGCAGTATTCCTGCAATTCCTCCGATCCCGGACCTGGTTACAAAAAAGATGCTGGCAACGGCACCCATAACAAACTGGCCTTCGCCTCCAAGGTTAAAAACACCGCATTTATAGGAAAACGCTGCAGTCAGTCCGGTAAATATCAAAGGACAGGCAATTACAAGGGTCTGGGCAATCTTTCTGCTGCTTCCAAAAGCGCCGGAAAACAGAAATCCATATGCCTGAAAGGGATTTTTACCCAGGCAGATCATAATGATCCCTCCGATAATAAATGCCACCAGAATGGATAACACGGGCACGATGACCTTCATTAAATTTTCTCTCTGCTTCATGTCCTAATTCCCCTTTCCTGCCATTGCAAGTGAGATTTGTTCAATGGGCGGGTTAACTCCTGAGTAGGTTCCCATGACCTGACCCTCGAACATAACCAGAATCCGGTCAGATAAATTGAGTATTTCATCAAAATCAGCACTGATTAACAGAATCGCACAGCCACGATCCCTGGCAGCGGCCATGGTATCATGAACATAACGTGCGGCTCCGATGTCCAGGCCTCTGGTTGGATGAACTGCAATCAGAAGTTCCGGTTCATTTTCCATTTCTCTTGCAAGTATAATTTTCTGCTGGTTTCCTCCGGATAAGTTTCGCACCTCCTGCTCAATGGAAGCGCAGCGGATATCATTTTTTTCTTTCATTTCAAGTGCAAATTTAGTTATGGCTTTGTTCTTTAAGAGTGCTCCGTGTCCGTAGGAAAAACGGGCTTCCTCTGTGGCTTTTAAAACCAGATTTTCCCTGACTGTCATATTGCCGATCAGTCCCATCTTATTACGGTCTTCCGGAACATGGGAAACGTGGGAGAGGATAAAGCCGTTTGGTGCAAAGCGGGATACACGGGAGGCTTTTAATAAGACCTCTCCCTCTTCAGGTGCAATAATTCCGGCTGCAAGCTGTGCAAGCTGTGACTGACCATTCCCGTCAACTCCTGCTATGCCAAGAATTTCTCCCTTTCGTACGGAAAGGCTTATTTGATTTAAGCCGCTGTGCTTGTGCTGCTTATGATAGCTGATATTTTGAAAGCTTAACACTTCATCTCCGTCAGAGGTAACTTTCTTATAATTACTGGGCACCATTTCCCTTCCGATCATTAAATTCGCCAGCTGAGTGCCATCAGTGTCCTCTTTATTTAAAGTGGTGACGGTCTCGCCTGCCCGCAAAATGGTGATTCTGTCGCTGATGGAAAGAACCTCTCTCATCTTATGGGAAATAAATATCACGGATTTCTGTTCTCCAGTCAGTTTGCGGATTATGGAAAAAAGTCCTTCTGCCTCAATGTCGGTGAGCGCAGCAGTAGGCTCATCAAGAATAAGAAGTTCCGCTCCCCGGTAAAGGGCTTTTAATATTTCCACCCGCTGTTGGGCTCCTACGGAGATTTCAGTAATCTGCTTGTCCAATTCCACGTCAAGACCGTACTTTTCTGAAAGAGCCATGATTTCCTTTCTTACCCGATCCTTCTTGATAAAGACAGAGGAATCCTTCCGGCTTCCAAGAATAATATTTTCCAATACAGTCATGGCCTCTACAAGCATAAAATGCTGATGTACCATGCCAATGCCCATTTTCACCGCAGCCTTTGGTGAGTCAATTTTCACTTTTTCTCCGCGCAGATAAATGGCTCCGGCAGTAGGCTGGTATAAGCCGATTAAAATATTCATCAGGGTGCTTTTTCCCGCGCCGTTTTCTCCTAACAGAGTATGTACTTCGCCCTCCCTTATAGAGAGATTGATGTTGCGATTGGCATATACATCCCCAAACTGCTTGGTAATCTGCTCCATTTTCAGCAATTCCTTCATTGGTTCCTCCTAGCCTCTGATCTCTCTGATCAGGATTGATTTGCAATAAGCAAAATAAGAATCTAAGTCAAATGCCTCGTTATCAACCAGAAACTGAACAGCGGCCCCCTCCAGCAGAGAAACCGCAATTCCGGCAATCAGATTCTGCTTTGCAAAAGGCATATCTGGTGCAAATGTTTCTGCGATTTCCCGGATTTCCGTTCTCCAGTTCTGATAGGAAAGACAGAATTCCTGATGCATATCAGGATCCAGGCGGGACTGGTTCCAAAAATCTAGCTCCGCCACATCGTATTTATTATCTATTAAAATGGTGTAAAGCTTTTGTTTTATAAAAATGTCCAGGCGATCTTCCAGAGTCGCTTCCGGACCAATACCTGATTGATGAATGGATTGCTGGCGGATTTCGCGGTAACGGTTTAAGACTTTTTTCTGAACAGCAAGGAGAAGCTCTTTCTTACTGTTGTAATAATAATGAATGTTGGATTGAAACAAATTTGCTTTTTCTGCCACCTGACGGATTCTCAAACCGCTGATGGTTTTTTCCTGAATGATGGTAAGGGCCGCATCCAGAATTCTGTCCTCTGTTGAAGTGCTGCAGGGTTGTTCCTCTATTGATAAAATTTGCCCCATATCACGCCTCCCTTTTGGTCAGGTGACCAATTTCTTGCATTATACGGAACCCTTAGTATGGTGTCAATGAAAAATCAGAATAATTGGTTATATTAAGCATTGGATTAAGAATATAAAAGAATGACGCTTGAAAATTAATGAAACTAGGAAAAAAATAAGGGGTAATGGGTGAAATTTCCAGCGTTTAATTAAGAAAATTGATTGGATAAAGTTTCCTGTTTTTCTGAAATAAACCTTTGTTTTCTATTATTTCTGTTATAAAAAAAATTTACAAATATATTGCAAATTTCCACTGTATATGATATAATGCCTGTGTTGTGAAATAAATATTTCATGCGCGAGTGGCTCAGTTGGTGGAGTACGACCTTGCCAAGGTCGGGGTCGCGGGTTCGAGTCCCGT
>SVDT01000101.1 GCA_015057775.1 Paenibacillaceae bacterium
TCTTTTTCCGCTTGGCCGCCTCGTTGATTTCGGAACGTATGCTCTTATTCTTTCTTGTCAGAAATCCAAACAGGCTATCTGTAAATTCCATGGGAGTTAAGCCTAATAAAAAGAAAAAGCCGGCTATTAACCCGATGCAGGAGGCTAAAAGAATTGTGGTCATGCTATGTCACCTCCCAGCCCAAAAATCCGTTTTAAGGTATCCTGCGGCATCCCATTTTCAAGAAAGCGTTTCTGCAGACTTTGAGAGATACCTTGTATTGCCTGATGGCTTCCACTTATAATAAAATTTCCGTCCTCTACACGGTTTTCCGTGATTTGAAACTGAAACAGACTCCGATAGTTTCTTGTGCCATCCGATAGGATTTCACACTCCATGATTTCCATCATTCGCCTTTTTTTATTTTCAAGCTGTTTTGCGAATACCACGATGGGAAAGGCTTCTGTGACCAGATCCATGAGGGTGTTATCTGCCATATCGTATTTCCGCTTACAAAGGGTAACCATACGGCGCCAGGTAGCTTCACAGGAATTTGAATGAATGGTGGTCAGAACCGTATGCCCGGTCCTGGCAGATTCCTGTGCGGCATAGGCTTCCGGTCCACGCATCTCGCCCACACAGATGATTTCAGGATTAAAGCGCAGAGCCATATCCAGAAGAATATCCTGATCAATGTTCTGTTTTTCATTTTCACTGAACCGGGTCAGGGTATGGATTACACTGTTTGTAACTTTGCCGTCCTTTTTACGGATCAGTGCCAGTTCACGGGAACCGTTTTCAATGGTAAAAATACGTTTATTGTCTGGGATTGTGGTAAGCAGCCAACCGGCCAGTGTAGTTTTACCGGAACTGGTAGCACCAGCAACGCATACGGAAATACCATACCGCAGACATTCCGTAAGAAAATCCAGCATAGGTTCCGTGGCTGTGCCACCCCGGATAAAATCAGCTTTTTGCATACTCTGAGGATTTACGATACGAATGGAAGCGGCTACGCCTACATCCTCATCTACTACCGGGGATTTTAAAGCCGCAATTCGAATGTTTTTACTTAAATGTCCCAAGATTGCAGGGCTTGCATTATCTAAAACCATACCGGAAACATGAAGCATGCGTCGTACCACATTGACCGCATGTGCCGGACTTTCAAACTGTTCATCTAGTTTTTTGGTCACTCCGCTGCTATACTGCACCTCAATATCATTCCAGGCATTAACATCGATTTCTTCAATTCCTGCACCAAAAACGTATTTAGTCAGGAAAGAAAACTCTGCCATCTCAGTGTAAAGGGCATCAACCAGCTGGGATTGTGACATTTCGGCAACTGCCAGGCGGTAATCCTGAACATATTTGCTGATATAGCGCTTCACCTGGGACTTGACTTCTTCGCTATCTCCGTCAGTGATTAACGTTGCATACTTGCTGGAAATATAGGACTGTACCTCTTTGAGTACCTGCCGGAACTCTCTGATCGACCCTTCCGCAGAAAAAAACAGTTCTTGATTACCGTCTGTGCTTTGATTCAACAAGATATCCGTTTGTACGGGTTCTTTTCTCATACACCGAACACCTCCTTTGCAATTACAGCTATCTCCTTGCGAAAGCCTCGGCTGTCCTTAAGCGAAAGATCTCCAAGGAGGTTCCCATCTAATCCCAGCCTCTCAAGTTCATCAGAATGCGGAAGTTTAAAGGTTACATTGCCAAGCACCTGCTCAATATGCTCGCTTGCCTGATTTGGTTTTACATCAGATGCAACCTTATACTGTTTATCCGCATCCCATTTCTGATCCTTTAGGAGCGGGAGCTGGCTGGACAGATAACTGATGGATTTCAAATCGCAATTTACCAGCCGAAGAACCGAATCAGCCTCCAGAAGGGACACAGCAGAAAGAACATCATAGGCAATATAACTGCTACAATCGATGATAATATAAGGAGCAATATCTCGAAGACGGTCAATTAATTCCGTTGTTAACTCCGTGGTATAGGGCGGGTAAGTATACATATTTTCCCCCTTTTTCATTCCTATGATGGTCAAATACTCCATCTTTTTGAGGGTAATACAATTTTGGCGTATAAGCTCATCTGTAATATGAGTTGCTGTCAAAATACTTCCGAGGGAACGTTCACATTCCAGATCTGTCGGCGGACATATGCATGGTAGCATCGGTGCCGTCATGTCACATAAAAGCAACAACGCATTGCGTTTATGAGCAGCCAGATATTTGGCAAGCCGTACACTGACCGTGGTCTTTCCACTGCCAGGGCTGCCCCACACCGCTAACACCTGAACATCTGGATTTAAGTCCTCCTGGGATGGCTTCATCTGATTCCTGAAAAAAAGACTTCCTTTCACAAAATTAATCATTCATTCCCCCTACTTTCCGGTTCTACAGCAGAATTGGCATATGTGTCCGTTTCAGAGCTGTCATTTGATGATGTATCACCAGAAGAACGATCTTCTGGAACTGTACTGTCTGCCTGAGAGGTTCTGTTCTGGCTTAGTGAAGGATACAAAGCCTCCAATAGTTTACTTTGAATATCTAAAAACTTATCTGCGTTTTCTTTACTACCCCGATATGCAAGAGAAAGATGGATATTGCCCTCGAATTCCAACTCTGCCAGGATTTTTGCCTGATCCGGCGAAGCCAATAGGGTCACAGAAGCAGGTAACTTCTTTTCTTTTTCTGCCGATAGATTGGATTTGGTGTTATTCTGATTTAAATCATAACCGGAGCTTGCAGTTACGCCAATTACCTCGATATAAGTCAGTTCCGGTGGAATCACGGTTGCCCCCTGTTTTTTATAGTCCGGTGCTATGACACTGACAATATCGCCGGATGCCAGTTTGCCGGATAGCCCTTGTGCAAAGTTTTTGATACTGACTGATATAGCCTGTTTGTTTCCATCGAGGTTATATAAGTAATTATTTTCCTCTGCTGGAGCAGTCGCCAGTTTTGAAGTGAGAATATAATCACCAGGTGACAATGCAGTTACGGCGTACTTACCAATGGCAGAATTCATTTGCCGAACCACCTGCTCTGGTAGGTTGTAGCTGCCTACTTCTACCGCCTGAACCATATCTTTAGTAATCTCCTCTCCGATTCCAATCTCTTTTACCACCCGGACAATGGTTGCTTTCTGCGATATACTCTGGTTATAGAGAGGGGTGATTCCAAAACAGATAAGTAATGCCAGCAAAATACAAATAATACCAAGTACTGTGCGGTTCTTTAAAAAACGCATGAATGTTCCTCCTAACATAAAAAATAAGCTGCAAGGCAGCCAATTGAAAGAAAAGGTGCAAGGGGATATGATTTTTTTATATCTTTCCTGTGCCGTTTTAAAATCAGAGTATGGATCATATGGAATGTTAACATCAGAATCAGCCCTATAATCATACCGGCCATACTCTTATAAAAGCCCAATACCAGACCCACTGCGGCTGAAAATTTGATATCGCCGCCAAATAAGCCACCAAGGAAAAGCGCAAGAAACAGAAACACTGCAGCGGTTAACAGTCCAAACAATTTTCCCGGTGTAAAGTCCAAAAGCCCGATCAGAGCAATTCCAAGACAGATCATGTCTGGAATGATCTGTCTTTTGGCATCCCATATGGCAGCTGCAACCAGCAGCGCAACAAAAAAGCCGCCCTGCAGCAGATGCGGCCAATCACTTACCATAGTTGAGCATATCTACAATGCACTCTTTCAAAGTCGGAATCACCGTCTCTCCAAACAGAGCATAGAGTACTAACAACACCAACGCACCATTGGCTACAGAAATTAAAATCTTAATTGATTTTCTTAACCTCACCCAATGGTCACCATAGAGAAAATTTCCTTGCAAATACCTCCAAAACTTAAATCTGTTGATTGTGTAATTCATAATTTTCCGTCCTTTCTTAATTTGAGGTATAAAAAAAAACGACCTAACAGTTAAGTTAAGTCGTGAGATTTTTTGTTATATTACTTTTCCAAAATGATTTATATAATAATAAGGGTATGTTATCTTGTATCCAGCGAACTCAATTTTCTTATCTTCGCATATATAATCACAGTGTATATTTTGGCTAAAAATATTTTGCTGAATATTTTTTATAACTTTTTGTAAATCGCCTGCATTGGACACACATAAATCTATGAAATTATTTGTATCCACAATATTAATATTATGTTTACTATAATAACCTAAATTATTTGAGGATACAACTATAAATTCCAGCTTTGTTTTTTCATCAATAGAAATGCCTCTGTATTTTAATATCGCGACTATACCATCAAAGTCCTCGCCAAAGTAGTTTTTAGTAAGGCGTACTTGTTCATAGGCTTTATTTAATTGTTCGTCATCTTTTCTTCCTTGTATATTTAAGTGTTGCTGTAATGAATCTGCATATAAAAAATTTTTCAATTCACAACAAATACAAGAATTCGTATTATCATCAAATATTAACAAGTCAATATCAGTAATAATTTTTTTAGATTTATCCAATAATTTAATGTTTGAAGTTATATGTAAATTATCGTAGCATGAAATTTTTTCTTTTATATGGTTACACATAATAATCTCTTGTAAGCCATCATATGGCTTAATTTTCAACTTTTCTTGAATTAATACTAGAATATTTCTTTCAATATTACTATTTATTATTAAACTTGGAGTAGTTATAAAGCACTTATTCCCGTCGCTATCTGTAATATGAAATAATGGTGTGTGTATTATGTCTATTTTTTGTCCTGTTTCATAACTTAACAGAAGTAATATATCTTTTATTTTATTATCATCCAGTTTTGTTATTCGCCTAATTCTATTCAGGAGTTTATCTTCTTCAATAATGAAGTCGTCAAATTTATTAAAATTTTTTATTATAGAACAGAAAAATATTAAAATGGCATATATATCATAAACTTCATTAATATATATATCATTTTTTAATAAAAAATTTTCTTTATACTCCCTAATATTCTCAATCCCTTTCCTAAAATCTTTAATAAGATTTTCAGTATGGCTTGTATCATTTGTTGAGTATTTAAAAAATCTATGTCTATAATTTTCAGCGAAATTCAATTTGTTATAGAAATTTATAATTTCAAGAGTTTCATCTATTTTAATATTAGTAAAGTATACATTACTCTTTTCAATACTTATATTTAAATATCCATTTTTACTCAAAATAAAATTATTTTCAATTTCCAAATATTTATATACATTTTCAAAAAATGTATTAACTTTGTTTATGTCAGCATCTCTTCGTATAGTTTCATTTTCATGTTTACTACATAACTTTATTACTCTATCTAATATTGTCAATTCAGTATGAAATAATGACTCTGAATTTTTTTGATGATTAATTTTTTCAACACGATATTCGAATACTGTAAAGATAATTTGCAGTAAATAATTCCAATTGTTTTTATAAATATTCATTTTATTAATTAAAGAATCTACATCTTGTTCAAATTTATTGATTTTTATATCCAATTATATAATCTCCTTCTCTATCATCAAAAACATTTTTTTACAACACCTCACTCGCACTTTAAACCTAGTCATTTCCTTATATGATATGGTATTGTCTTTATCCGTTGATTTCTTCTTTTCTTTTACCTTTAGAATTGTTGATAACTTCTCTTTGTTAGCATCCATAATCTACAAGCAATACTAGAATATAAGGTTTTGCAAAGGTTGCCTTGAAAATCCTATAAAATCCATTAGAAGCTAAATAATTACTTTTTAACTCTCATTATTTATATCGGTGATGGTACGTAAAATCTTAATATTGCTATCTCAAACTTTGTTCTTCAAAATACAGCTTTTCCTCCAATTCCTTTGCATAACGGTGCTATTGCCTAGATGTTCTAATGTATAAGATAGCTCATTTACGATTGATCCATATTTCACCACTACCACAATGTTAATTTTACGACATTGATGACTTGTAAAATGTCATAGCCTACTTTCCCGGTACCAATTTTGTTGACTCTTTTTATTTTGATATACTGGTTGGGTACCCTCATGGAAAGAAGGTAATCTGTCAGCATGAAGCGACAGACTACCTCATCTTTTTTTGTTTCAAATAGAAACCTTTTTACTTGAAATCATTTTTCCATGTTCTTATCCTTTCCTTGCATTATTACATCATAAAAATCAATTTTACTTATCCTCCGTAATTGAACATATCAACAACCTTCTGTTTGAGCGTAGGTAATACTGTTTCTCCAAACAGGGCATAGAGTCCCGACAACACCAACGCACCAATGACTACAGAAATTAGAATCTTAATAGCAGTATCCACAAAACCTTCCCCACGCTGGGAGCTAAGAAGCTTCCATGCGTTTGAAACGATCAGAGTGGCTTTTGCTTTGTCAAAAAGGTATAACAGCTTGCTTTCAATAATTGAAGAAATACCTAACATTTTGTATCTTACCTTATTTAATAGATTTCTCATGACAATTTCCCTCCAAATAATTATTTAATATCAGATGACAAAATGTCGGACTTTAAAGCCCTGCCATTTATATGCCAGTATTCTGTTCCGTCATTTGATCCGAAGTAGGCATCTCGACTTTCCGCTGGTTCTGTTCATGATTTTGTGTTAGAACAAGATCATAAGCCTGGAAAACTGCCTGATTTAGTTGTTCCCGAAATTCTTTCGTAACCGGAAAGCAGATATCCTTGTATTCTCCGCTCCCTGCCTTATAACTTGGCATTGCAATGAACAGTCCCTTCGCACTGTCAACAATTTTTATGTTGCGAATGGCAAAACAGTCATTCAGATTAACGGATGCATAGGCGCGAACATTACCATCCGGGTGAATAGAGCCGATCTTCACGTCTATTTTCATAGGTGTTGTCTGTGAATCCATTTGAGTTCCTCCTTGTTCTAGAATAAAAAATGCAGCCTTTCAACTGCAATGCTTGTAATTATAAATTCATTTGCGGTTCATGACCTTGCTTCTGTTGCGGCTCCTGAAAAGAAATTTCTTTGAAACCGCAGGTATCACAGTAGTAAAATGCACAGCCATTTTCATCGTACAACTCCAGCACATCGGACATAGAAAGGCTATGTCCCTGGTAGCCGGGTGGGTGATCGATATTAAATTTCGTATAGAGTGCTTCCAAATCATTAGTCTCCACTTCGCCGTCATACACTACCTGATAGCTGGCAAAGTCCGGCTCCCCGAAGCGGCTTGTGAGCGTATCATAGCTAATGAATTTCATCATAATATCTACATCGGGTGCAAGTTGCCACACGCGGCAGCGTTTGAGCAATGCTGCATTGCCCTCCGGATCAATGGTTCCTGCCGCCAGACTCTCAAAGGTGCCGGGCTTCCAGTCTACCTCCAGTCCTCTCTTTTCTGTAAGATAGGACTCCAGTTCATCGGTCTGAAACATGGGATCTACAACGGCTTTTTCCTCGGAGAGGTAGCCCGCTGTGTTACCGTAATAAAGAACTCTATTGCCTCTAATTTGAATGTTGCTCATGAAAATTCCTCCCTTCAGATGCATTCACCCTTACTGGAAGTAGAACTCTACGCTATATGTAATATTACTCTTGTTATACATACAATCGTGATTTGTATAATAATAAAACTCTAGCTGACTGTAGATGCCGGGTGAAAGTGAACGGCTGAAGGTGATGCCGTTTGTGGTGGTTCCATAGTCTAACTGATCCCATTGTCCAGTCAGGATGTTGTAGCCTCGGACACGTCCATAATCATTACCAGAATGCCCCGATACCGGAGGAACAGTAAAGGTATAATTGGTGATGGTCGCGCCGAAAATACCCTGCTCCAGAATTACGGATTCCGGACCGGTCAGGGTCATACCACCACCACGGTTTGGATCAGCTACAAAGAATACAATGGCTGCCCAGGAGGATTCGGCTCCGGTGGAATCCACTGCTTTTACCCGCACCACATTTTTGCCCAGCGGATACGCTGTGCTGGTTTCAGCAGGGCGTCCCTCCCACATATAGGTAATGGCATCACCATCCGGGTCTGTGCTGTAAGCAGTAATGGTGACAGGAACACCAGGGGCTATACTGTTGCCATTTGGTGTACGGGTAATGACTGGAGTGCTGGGTGCAGAATTGGTTACGGTAAATGTAATATCCGTCCAGTCGGAATACCACCCCCATGCATCTTTGGCACGTACCCTGACAGTATGGGTACCCACAGCATAGTAGCTATCAGCAGTGTTACCTGAGTATTCCAGCGTTACTGTATCTCCATCCGGATCTGCAGCTGATGCAGTAATGTTTACCAACAGCTTACCGTTTCGAGCAGTTCTATAGACTGAGGCATATCCTATAGGCTTGTTCGGCGCATTATTAGTGACCGCAAAGCTCTGGGAATGGCTGAAGGTTCGGCCCATGCTGTCGGTAGTGCTGGCAGTCAGGACATAGCTTCCTGTGACATTGATAGAAATATTACCTCCGCTGTTAGATAGGTTTCCGGTATAGCTGGCGGTATTTCCTCCTTTTGTTAATGACCACGAAAGGATTCTACCGTCCAGTCCGGTAGCTGACGGCAGGGATACTTGAAAACCAGAACCAATGTGAACGTTAGATGGAACCGTAAACAGGAAACTGGCAATGGGCTTGATGGTTCCGGTATTGGAAGTAAAGGTGAATTTCCGATTGTTGGAATCAGTTACCTCTGCCATCAGCTTTACAGCTATTGTTTTGTCTGTAGAGATACGCAGATTCCCGCCATCCGCAGAAAGGGAGCCATCCGCATGCTGGGTATAGGGCTTTGCTGCGCCGCCATCCACTGAAAGGAGCCATACTATACTCATATTATCCAGCTCGGAACCTGTGACATTGACCGCCATAAAATCTCCGCTGTAGGTCAATGCTGGAATACTTATGTTCATATCAGGGATTGGGTATACAGTGAAGCTTTGGGTTCTTTCGTAGACACGGCTGGCAGGATCTGTCATTGTCAAAATCAGCTGATACTTCCCCTTTGCAGGGAATGTAATTGTACCGCCCATTCTGGTAAGGGTTCCGGAGGCGTAGATTTCATAAGGCTCCAAGCCTCCTTCGTCCTGAATAATCTTCCAGCTGGCAGTGAGGTTCTCCAGGTCCGTACCGCTAACGGTGATCGTCCCGGCTTCACCTGTATACCAGATGAGAGGTACATTTAGTGTAATCGTAGGAACTGGATAGACAGTAGTACTGGCACTGTAGGAAAATATCCGTCCCAATGCGTCCGTCATAGAAGCTGTCAGGGTATAAGTCCCCACTTCTTTAAAACGGATTTTCCCGCCATAGGCATTCAGGCTACCCTCCAGCACATTGGTAAGTTCCGCAGGATTTCCATCCTTTGTGATCGTCCATTCTATCGGCAGTGTGTTATTGTTACCGCGGGTGCGCAGATCAATCGTTCGGTCGGTATGAGTCGCTGCCGGAAGTTCGAAGGAAAGAGACAGTACCGGAAGTACTTCAATTTTTCCGCCATTTTCATACAGGAATACACGCCCGGTTTCATCGGTGATTCTTGCAATGAGCTCATAAACTCCAGCGTGCTTAAAGCGGATCGTTCCACCGTTATTTGTCAGCTCACCATCAAGATAAGTCGCAAGATTCTGGAATCCAAAGCTATTCTCTAACAGCCATTCCACAGTTAAACCATCCAAATCCATGGTTTTGGGAATCACAGAAACGGGGGTATCCGTATGGGCTGTTTCCGGCAGCTGGTAGATAATACCTGGAACCGGATAAACCTTAATGGGTGAGGTATAGCTGTAGCTGCGTCCGGCAGGGTCTGTAAAGGCGGCTTTTAAAACATAATCTCCCTTTTTCTTATAGCGGACGGTACTGTTTTTATCGGTCAGTGTTCCTTCCATATAATCAGAAAGAGGGATGTCTTCACCGTTTCGGGTCAGTGACCACTGGATTTCAGAAGTCCCAAGATTCTGGAATGTAGCTTCTACCTGAACACTCTTGTCCGTGTGCGTGATTTCTGGCAGGTAAAAACCTACAGAGCCTACCGGGTAAATAATAATAGTCTGCGTTGCATCAAAAATTCTGCCAGTTTCATCGGTCATCGTTCCGGTGAGACGATACACTCCTTTATCCTTAAAGCGGATTCTTCCACCAGTTTCGGTCAGGAAACCTTCCAGCTCGTCTGCGGTTTCCGCAGGTTCTCCTTTCTTCATAAGGCTCCAGACCACAGGTAATCCATCTGCATTCGTTCGTGCTGCAGTAACTTCCAAAAAGGTATCGGTGTGAGACGCTTCTGGAAGCGTGAATGCAATCTCCGCGACGGGATAGACTCTTGTTCTTTCCGTATGGATAAAGATGCGCCCGGTTTTATCCATGACAGTGGCAGTAAGAGTGTATGTGCCCTTGCTTTTAAAGACAAAGCTGCCTCCCTCATTAGAGAGAATACCGTCCAAAATATCGGCTGGCTGAACCGCCTCTCCGTCCTTTTCTGCCGTCCACACAATGTCATATCCATAGAGGGCTTCCAAAGAATAGTCCAGCGTAACGGATTTATCTGTATGAGTCGTTTCAGGGAGGGTAAAGGTCAGGTCAATCGTCGGGTAAATGGTCACTGTTTTAGCGAGCAGAGTTTCTTTTCCTCTGACATTTTTTGCAGCTGCGGTCAGGGTGTATTTCCCTGGCTCCCTAAACTGGAGCGATCCTCCCTCCATACCGAGAGTGCCGATACCTGTAAGCTCCATTGGCTGTTCGGAGCCATCCGCAGCAGTTTTCGTCAATGACCAGGAAAAGTTCTCCATGTATTTCCATACCGGCATGATTTTAATTTCAGTATCGGTATGAGCGTTAACGGGAAACTCAAAGTGCACCTGCGTATCTGGATAGGAATAGGAGCCACCGCCGGAATCACCGTGGTCAGCCGAATCCCGTCCGGGTTTTGGTTTAGGTGTAGGCTTCTCTGGCGTAGTCGTAGGCTCCACCGGAACAGGCGTAGTGGGCTCTGGGATTGGTTTAGGTATTTCAGAGGTTGGAATAGGCAGCGGCTTTGTCTTATCAATCATTTTCTCTGCTTCGCCCTTGGTGATTGGTTTATTCGGTTTCAATTTGCCGCCCTCCTCATCTCCAATAATGTTATTTTCCCTGCTAATGATGACATAGCCCTTGTCACTATTCTTAATATCCTTGTCATCGTCATATCCACTGTGGCCTTTTGTATTCTTGGCTTCCTCATCCCTTCCGCTGATACGCACCAGCATCTTGATAATCTCTGCACGGGTAATTGGTTCATCTGGTTTAAAGCCATCCGGATAATCAGCAGGATCAATTATCCCCGCATTGATGAGTGCCTCAATATACTTCTCCGACCAGTGACCGCGGGTATCCGGGAAGCTGGCTGTTTCCTTTTTTGCATCCGCCGTATCCAGCGAAATGTCCCGTACTAAAATTGCGGCAAATTCACCGCGGGTAATGATTTCATCCTTCGGTATAAACAATTCCGGACGCTCCTGAGTATAAATAAAAAAACCGCCGCCAAGCAGCAGGAATAGAAGGAGGATGACAAGTACGCCGACCCTCTTCTTTTTTTTATCTGTCATGAGAATACCTTCCTTTCATTTTCTTGATAAAAGCAGTTAAAGTATGTAATCTTCATAGCTTAAACTCCATGCCGCCATTTTGCTCCTGTTCCTTTTGATGTGCTTCCAGCATATCCTGCGTCGGGTAAAGGAGCTTTCCCTCCTGCATCTCAAATACGCAGAAGTCATTCCGGTCGCAGATCATAATTCTATGCTGGTAATCCATCTGCATTTCTATAAATTCCTGCATTTCCTTTTGGCTGCAAAGCCATACGCCGGAGGTATAGCGACCATCTGGCAGAAAACAATAGCCGCTGTACCGCGGTTGATGGCTTTTTATATCCATCGCTCCTGCCGGGCGTATCTGACTAAGCTGGAGCCTGGCATGGTCTGTGAGAATTTCTGGCTTTGCAATGCCCATGATATCGCTGCGGTTCCAGCGTGTTTGCTCCCCGTTTTCCAGAGACACGGCAAAGACCGCCCGTCCATTGGGATTGGGCTTGCTGCCGAAACCTCCGGTACAAAAATACAGTTGATTTTTTGCACTTCTATCGTTTTCGGGCAGAGAGGAGGCGCGAAGAATGACAACCTTGCCGGCAATAGAAAAGTCATATCCGATCTTCCGGCAATCCAGCGGGGTAAAAAGTATATTTTCTTCCATAACTTAGTCCTCCTTCCGCTGCTTAAGAAGCTCAGTCAATTCACCGATCAGTCCAAGACGTGTGCCGTCCGGCATTTGCTTAATGGCTGCACGGACGAAGGCTTCCACCGCTTCCGGGGACTGGTCTCCCACCTCGATGAGCTCCACCTTTTGAATACTGACCGCACCCTGGCGGACATTCATCTTTACGATATCGCCATAGTCCAATCCAGATGCGGAGCGCATCTCTTTTGGAATCAGCACACGGCCCTTGCAGTCAATGATTCGGTATGTGTTTTTTGAATTCATAAATAGTATCCCTCCTTCCTCATTACCTCCCGAATAGTATCGAGGTGAATTCCAAGCTCCTGGAAGAGCCCAGCTAGTTCCTCCGGCAGACGGTTCAAAATATCCGAGGCTAAAATAACAATCGCACCATCGCCGCAGATGATTTCCAGATCACTATTGGCAGAAATCCCCGCCCCCTCCAGCACCTCTTCGGGAAGATTAAGACCGTCCTCTTCCTCTGGTTCATCCTTCTCTTCCAGCGTATCCTCCTCCGGCAGAGCGCACAGTGGTATGGCAACTTCAATCCCTGTCTGCGTAAGTAAAAGAAGTGGAGCTGCTTCATCTCCCCTGAATGCAAGCACCACTTCAACCTGTTCACCAGGGGTAAGGCCGGCAGGAATCACAGGAATAATCAGAAGACCATGGTGGTCGACTGCCGCTTTTGTTTTCATAATTTTCAAAATAAGTTCCTCCTTCATATTTTTTTCCGGTTAAGACTCACGGAAAAATAGTTCAGGATCAAAAAGATTCATTTGTATTGGCCTATCTCTCAGCCGTTCCCCGGTGTCATAGTTGGAGATGAATACCTCCGCGTATTCACTTCCGTTGTCATAGCG
>SVDT01000102.1 GCA_015057775.1 Paenibacillaceae bacterium
CCGATGCATCCATGGATTCTCCTCTCATTGGCAAACGCTCCATTTCATCAGAATATTCCTCCGCCTGCTTTTGAGGACGGTTGCGCACCCTCTGTCTGGCGCTCCTTCTGTCAGCCTTTCGATCAGGCTCTGCATCCGGTTCTGCCGCAACTCTGGACTGAGCCCCATAGATAGATCGGATATTTTCACGAGGCTCCAGCCGCGGCCCCGACATGGAAGCTGATTCCTCCCGTTCCTGATCCAGTCGGTAGATCAGTGTATTTTCCAGATAATTATCCAGTGCTGCAAACAGCTGCTGACGTTTCTCTGTAACTCCCGCACCATGATCCACCAATATGGTAAACAAACCTGCCATAATTCCTACCGAACCATATAAAACTATGTAATAAGGATCTGTCCGGTACCAGTAAGAACCAAACGCGGCTGCACCACCCGCTAAGAAACACCAGAGTGTCATTTGATTCGATAACATGTTCCAGCCATGGAGTGTAATACCCATATGTTTAAAATCATACATCTGTCTTTCTAAATAAGGCTTGACTCTGGGAATCCCCTGGTTCATTTGATAAGTTGATTCGGTCTTCTGTTTAAAAGCACGAAGGTTCCTGTTTTTAGTAAGTGTCAGATTGTCTGATTCTTTAATCAGTCTTTTGTAGAGGTTACGTGTAAGCCATCTGGTAATAATGCCAATGCCGCAGAAAACTGCCATCACGTATAACGCTTTGCCTGTCTGTAAAAATTCCAGCATAATAATAGCTCCCCTTTCTTCCCGGCATCTCCGGGTGATAGGTTTATTATAAACACCCGGACTGCCTTTGGGAAGATGAGAGAGCCTAGAATCGTTCGTCAAATCCTGCCAGAATTCGATTATTAAGTTAATCTGAATATTTTTCTGCCATAGCTAAAATAAGGTTCACAGAAGCTTTCACTGCCTTTTGTTCAAACTCGCTATAGTCCATATTTGCGCTGTCATCCGCCTTATCTGAGATAGCTCTGATAATGAGAAATGGTATATGGTTTAAGTGAGCGGTCTGTGCAATGCAGCCCCCTCCATCTCTGTACAAAATCCCTGAAATGTATCAGAGATCCAGGTTTTTTTAACCCTGTCAGAGACGAACTGATCCCCTGAAACCACTCTTCCTTTAAAAATTCCAACTTCAGGATTCACCTCTTTGCAGCAATTCTCAGCCAGATTACGGAGTTTTTCATCTGCATGAAATGAAAATTCCTTCATCTGTGGGATCTGTCCTGCCGGATAACCAAAGCCTGTTGCGTCCATATCATGATGTACTACATCTGTGGAAAGCACCACATCTCCAATATTAATCTCATTCTTTAAAGACCCGGCAATTCCTGTATTAATAACTGCAGTCACATGGTAATGATCCGCCAGAATCTGTGTACAGATAGCTGCATTGACCTTTCCTATGCCACAACGGACTACAACTGCTTCCAGCCCTTTTAATGTACCTTTATAAAAATCCATTGCCGCTATGGTTTCAACCGTAACATCCTTCATGGATTCTTTTATTTCTGCAACTTCCACATCCATTGCTCCGATAATTCCTAACATAGCAGTCCTCCTTTTTGTTTTATTGTTTCATCGACTACCGTATTATTATAACGGAAAACGGAGCAATTGTGTAATTAATTTCAATATTTTCCGGACGCTGAATCAAAGGCTGCAGATTGGTTTATCTCCGGTTCCGCAAATCTTGGAGCGAACGGTTCATTTCCTGTGCTGACAGATACACTTGTGAGCTTAAATTTTGAAATCTGCTCCCTGAGTATCTGTGCCTGTGCAGCCAGTTCCTCACTGGAAGCAGAGCTTTCTTCCGCAGTTGCAGCGTTGGTCTGTACAACAGCGGAAACCTGGGAAAGCCCCTGGTTAATCTCGACAATGGAATTTGCCTGATCCTGGGTATCGGACTCGATCTGTTTAATTGCTTTTTCCACCATTGAAGACTTTTCAGCTACATCATCTAAAAGCCGTAAGCTTTCGTTTGCCATCCGCTCGCCTTCTGCTACTTTATCTGTAGATTTCTGTACAAGATCTGCTGTCTGTTTGGCCGCTTCCGCTGATTTTGCAGCCAGATTTCTCACTTCATCCGCAACTACAGCAAAGCCCTTGCCTGCCTCACCAGCTCTTGCTGCTTCTACTGCCGCATTTAATGCGAGAATGTTTGTCTGGAAAGCGATGTCTTCCACTATCTTTGTTACCTTGGATATTTCTTCCGAAGAATGACTGATTTCTTTCATTGCTTCATTCAGGAGTTTCATCCGGTTATTACTTTCTCCCACTCCCTGACCAGCCTGGAATACTGACTCTGTCGCATTACGTACAGATACTGTATTCTTTTCCGCTTTTTCCGTTACGCTGTGAATGGAAGCAGTCAGTTCTTCAATGGTTGCCGCCTGCTCGGTTGCTCCTGATGCTAATGCCTGAGAAGCATCAGAGACCTGTCCTGCTCCTGAGTTTACCTGCTCAGCTGCTGAATGAATTACCTGCATGGTTGCATTTAATGAGGCAATTGTGCTGAGTAAAGACTGTTTAATTGCAGAGTAATCACCAACATAATCCAGATCAACCGTAAAACTCATGTTTCCCTGAGAAAGCATAGTGAGCTTTGAAATAATATCTTCAATATAAGTAATAAGTCTTGCATTGGTAGAACGAATGCTTTCAGCCATGCGTCCCAGTTCATCACGGCTCTCGTAGTGAATTTCTGAACGAAGATTTCCTTCTGCCATGCCTTTATACACTTCTTCTATTTCTTTAACAGGTTTTAAAATTGCCCGTGTCAGTACAATTATAATAGAAAGGGTAGCCAACACAGATGCCACCAGTACTACCAGAAGCATTACCCATGACTCTGCAATAACGCTTTTAGCTGTCTGTTTCTGTACATCCGCTTTTTGTGCACCAACCACATTCATCTGTTCCATTATATCTGTAATCTGATTAAAGGGTGGTAAAAATTCTTCCTGGAAAATTGTATAAGCTGCTGATGCATCTTTTTTTGATGGGTCGTTTAACAGGTCAAGAATTTTATTACGGGCTACTTCCGCCTCCTGAACATGCTGATTCACATCTGCTATGTTTTTATCATTTGCTGCACTTCGCTGGTTTTTGGCAAATTTGTCAAAAACCTCCATAAAATTTTGTGCGCTTTTACTGGACATGTCAAGAGATGCCTGATAATCTTTTCCTGATTCTTTTTCAAGAAGCGCCATTAGTAAAAATCTCTGTACTGACACAGCTTCCCTCTGGGCTTCCAGGTTGTTAGAGGTAAGAGGATAGGTGAATTTTGAATATAATTCTACCTGGTTTCCAATTTTGGATATACTGCTAGCAGATGTACCCAGCGAAATTAATAATATTAAAAATAATATACCAAACCCAATTGATAATTTCCATTTAACCGATAAATTTGTAATCCAAACCTTAAACCCTTTCTTGTCACTCATTCGTGTACCTCCCATTAAGTATTTATTTTAAAGCCAATCTATCTCTGAACAGCGAAAAATCCAGGTCATTACCCTGGTACTTTTCCGCTCATCAGTTTTTTAATAACCATAGGTGCTGCAGTTAAAAACCACACCGTATACTGTTCCGGATTTTGCAGCATGCTTTCAGACAAATCAGCTATTTCCATCCATTTCAGATCCATAATTTCTTCCGGATCCGGACTGATTTCTCCATGATACTGACCAATAAACACGTGGTCATATTCGTACTCAAACATATCATCATGAAACTTATGATAATAAATAAAAGAACCTGCTTCCTCACAGTTTAAGACGACTCCAAGTTCCTGATAAAGACGTCTTTTAACTGCCTCCTCTAAAGATTCCTGAAATCGGGGGTGAGAGCAGCATGCATTGGTCCATAAACCACCGGAATGGTATTTTTCCAATGCACGCCGCTGAAGCAGCAATTTCCCCTCATAATACAAAAATACCGAAAAAGCCCTGTGAAGCAATCCTTTTTGATGACACTCTTCTTTGGTCGCTTTCCCTATTTCCCGATCCAGTATGTCAACACAAATCAAATGGTCCATAATTACCCCAATCAGTCCTTTTTAAGATACTCTTTTAAAAATAAATCTGCTGCAGCTTCCACATTGTCACACAGAAGTTTAATCTCATCCATTGTGGCATGTTCAACATGAACTCCAAGACTTACAGATACCGGCTCTCCCAGCGCAGTGCAAAGCTTCTTCGCGATTTTTTGTGCCAGCTGTGCGTCCTTATGCCCCGGTACTGTCAGGGTCCACAGATCGCAGCTGGAAAGTTGCTGTCCATCAATTTCTGCACCGGGGGCAGCCAATGCTACTCCTCCAAGATGTGGTCTTTCACCGCCGCTTATAAAAACTGCAAGTCCGTTTCCTGTTGTTATATGGACGCTCATACTTACCGCATACTTTCCGTCTCCGTAAATTTTGTTTATCATAATATCTCTCCCTTTTACAATTCCATATGCGCAGTTAATCTGCACCACGCCATGGGACGAAATTTTTATAATCAAGCCCAAACTGCATCAGGATCTTTCCAACCACATGGTTAATCTGATCATCCAGGGAATTGGGACCATTATAAAAAGTAAGCATTGGAGGTATTATGGTACAGCCTAAATCTGCTGCTGCCATCATGTTGCGAAGATGAACCTTACCAAGAGGCATTTCTCTTGTACACAGAATTACCTTCCGGTTTTCTTTCATGCAGACGTCAGCTGCACGGATCAGGAGATTATCGGTAAAACCATTTACAACTCCTGACAGAGTCTTCATACTGCAGGGCAGTATAATCATTCCGTCTGTCTGATAAGAGCCGCTTGAGATTGCTGCAGCCAGGTTATGTACATCATGATAATAATCCGCCTGTTCAACCAGCTTCTCAAAGGGATAATCGGTTTCTAACTCCCAGGTTTTTCTGGCACAGTCCGATACCACCAGATGGACTTCACAGTCCTTAACACTTTTCAGCGCTTTCAGCAGATAAAGACTCATGACCACGCCGGTTGCTCCTGATACTCCTACAATAATTCTCATTTAAACACCTCTCTTTTAACAGTTATACAATGCCAAGAACTGCAAACCACGCTACGGCAAAACCAACTGTCAGGAAAATCGGAATCAGCAGCGGAACCCCCATCTTAATGGTTTCCTTCTGTGTATACATTCCGTTTTCCTCTCCCTGCCCCACCAGGATATTTAGGTGATGGAACGGAAGAATATAATGGCCTGAAATAGCCAGATAAATAACAAAAATTACTGCCAGCTCATTAATTCCCAGTGCATTGGTGCACACCAAGATGGCCGGAATGGCAACTCCCATAACTGCAATCACAGAACCCATAAACATATGAATCAGAATCGCAATTGCTGCAATCATTATGGCCAGTACCAGTATGTTACCCGGCATGGTTTTGGGAAGCAGAGTCGCTGCAATCCATTCATTCATACCGGTTACTGCCCCAACCTTACCAATTGCAATGGCAGAGGTTAGAAATAACAGAACATGAACGGGAACATCGCTCCACTCTTTTACCGTTAAGACATTACCGATTACAGGCAAAGCCATGCACATGGCTACCGCCAGTGTAACCCAGCCTACATCAAGACCGGTGATACCGTTGGTAAGCCAGAGACCAATTGCTATCATAATCCAGATTAAAGTCCTCTTCTCTTTTTCGGTCATTTTACCAAGAGCAGACTGAGCGGTACGAACCTCATCGAAATTAACTTCAACTGCTTTCGATGGTTTAAACAAAATCAGGATTAAGATCAGGGTAGTAATGCTTAAAAACAGAGCCGGAGGTCCCATAATCTGAAACCAGCGAACAAAATTAATGCTTTCTGTTGTACAGTAAGTCACTACCAGCGGGTTAATAACCGAATCGCCAGTCAGGAAAATAAGCGAAACCGGAACCGATGCTGCAAACACCGTAAATCCCACCTTAACCGCATCCTCCTTTGGCATATTCGCAGCCTTAATCACTACGGACATCACCGACATGATTAAGAATGCCCTGGGCCATGGGTGAGGAATAAATAAGGACAAAATAAAAGTCAATACAAAAATGCCGATAATAATGCTCTTCCATGATCTTACAAATTTCAGGATGTAGGCATAAGAGATCCGTTCCCCTAATCCTGACTTTTTAACTGCTGCCGCAATCATGTAAGCACCGATAACCAGCCACAGGGTTGAAGTTGTCCAGCCTGCAAATACCACTTTCGTATCTGCAAGCTTTAAAAGACATACGGAGACCAGATAGAATCCCCCCACGTAACCTGACTGGGCAACCTGTGCAGCCCACCAGACTACGGTCATTAGTGTTAATCCAAGACAGATCTGTCCTTCTCTGGACAGGCCATCAAGCGGAAGAAGTAGGACAAGAACAAAAATAATAATACCGATTAAAAAACCTGATTTCTGTTTAGTGAATGTCACGAAGCTTCTCCTTTATATGTAAATTATTTATCGAGGGGCGGAATGGGGGGTATAATCTGTAACGTATCAATCTGTTCTTTTTTCAGTTTAAATTTATCATGAATATGAGGCGTCTCAGTAGACCTCCAGGAATAAAAGCAATCCATACATTCATAAACTTCCCAGACATTTCCAACAGGAGAGGTTGCAATCACTTCAATTTTATTTCCGTCGCAGCGTGGACATTTCATAGTTTCAATCTCCTTTCGTTATAGAGCTTACATCTCAGACATCAGTTTACGAATCAAAGCTTCATACTTTTCATAACCAGCCGGCGGCTCTAAAAGTTCAACTTCTCTTGGATTAGGTTCCGGATCCTTTGGTGTAGTCGCATCTATAATCAGTTTGGAATGCATTCCAGCAGGATATGAGGAGGGATCAAGAGGCATACCCGGACAGTTTGGAATCACTACAACATCCTTATCCGGTCTCACACGGGTAGTCAGTGCCCACATAACCTGAGGGAGGTTAAACGGATCAACAAATTCATCAACGATAATAATAATCTTACTGTACGAACCGCCATGAGGAGTGGAAAGAAGGCGGAATGCCACTTCTTTGCCAAAGCCGCCAAACCGTACCTTTGTGGAAATAATGCAGCCGATTCCATGAGTATACATGGCATTAACTGCCTGTACTTCAGGGAAATCCCGTTTGATCTGCTGGTAAAGAGGAACTGATGTATTTAAAGCCATGAGATAATCAATTTCAGTCCACGGAATACCCAGATAAAGGTTTTCAAAAATAGGATTTGTTCTATGGGTTACATGAGTAATTGTAATCACACACTGGCGTCTGGAACCTGAGTAGGAGCCCGGAAATTCTCCGAACGGGCCTTCTACCTCACGTACCCTTGGCTCAATATAACCTTCTAAAACAACCTCTGAGCCGGCTGGAACATAAAGGTTTTTGTAAAGATCGGACTGAACAATCTGTGTGGGAACTCCATCCTGAAGCGCACCTACAAATTCATACTCATTTTGAGTATACATAACAGGCGTAGATGCCATATAGGTTACCAGCGGGCTGTTTCCAACTGTAATACAGATCGGAACCTTTTCATTCTTTCTCTCAGCAGCTTCCAATTGGATTGCAATGTCATGAAATGCCAGTGCCTGGATTCCTACACGATTCTTTCCCTTAACCTGAATGCGGTATGTACCAACATTTAATTTGTCGAAATTATCCGGCTCATTGGGATCAGCCGTAATAATAGACGCTTTAGAAAGGAAGAAACCGCCATCCTGATCATTGATTCTGTATAATGGAAGGAGTTCAAACAGGTTGATATCCTCCGCTTTATCAATGGTATTTTCTTTACAGGGTGCTTCTTCCCGTTTGAGGATTTCAGGCTTAACCGGGAATCGGTCCCATCTGCGGTTGATCTCATGGAACTGCTCTTTGGTTGATGCCGTTTTATCCATGCCAAGCATCAGAGCATGATTGGCCCATGAACCATGCACATTGGTAACTACGCTGTAAGGATATCCTTTTACCTTTTCAAATAAAACCGCCGGACCACTCTCTATGTTTGCCGCAGCTCTTCCTGCTGCCGCAATATCCGGTTCTGGATTAACCTCCTCCTTAATTCGTACTAACTGACCGTTTTCTTCCAGAGTGGAAAGGAAACTGCGCAAATCCTGATAAACTTTTGCCATAAATTTTCCTCCTGATTTTCTTCATATGATGCTGATACGGTTCCCAGCTGGATTATTTTTCCAACATAGTTAAATTATAATCAATTACAATTTTCGTGGCAATTCGATTAAATTCGCGCAACTATTCCATAATGGAATCAAAAAATCATTAAATTTTTCATTTATGATTCATAACAAATAGTAAACCAAAAATAAACGTTTTATAAATACGCATTTTATTGCAGTTTTCCATTGAAATGATAGTTAACTTTATGTTTTTTCAATATTTAAAAGTATTCTAAAATGTCATGACAAAATAGTATAAACATATTTTCCTTCTCATCATTCTGTATTATAATAGTGTTAATGACAAAACGTACATCTGAGTGTAGATTTTTACGATTTATCAGTAACTTAAGGGGGCTATTTGATTATGACAAAATGGATTGATGATTTCTTAGCATTGGCAAAGTATCAAAATTTTTCTACCGCTGCCGAAAGCATTTATATTTCCCAGTCAGCTTTATCAAAACATATTAAGGCAATTGAAAATGAGTTGGGAATTGTACTGTTTATAAGAAGTAATACAAAGGCAGAACTGACAGAAGCAGGCAATGTCTACCTGGAATATGCATTAAACATCCGCAAGTGTACCCAGGACTTAAGAACGAAACTGGAAAAGTTCGGTACTTCCTGCTATGTTACAGAGTTGACCATAGGAACCATTCCCTGCCTTGCGGAAAGCGGGATTATGCAGCTGCTTCTTAACTTTCAGGAGAAATTTGGTAACTATTCTATCCAAATTGTGGAGGATGACCAGTCAAATCTGCTTAAAATGCTTTCTCAGCAGGAGATTGATGCTGCAATCTGCCGCACGGATTTAATGAATGACACAGAATATGATACGGTCTCTCTGGTCTCAGATGAGATGGTGATGATCTGCAGTAAGAATGTATTTCCGTTTGAACAAGGCAGTGAGATTGATTTAAAAGGCTTTAAATTTGATAATATCTACACCATAGCCAAGGAATCAGATATTTACCGGCTGACAAAAAAACAACTTTATGAAATTGGATACACAGGCAGTATTGCCGGGACATTCCCCCGGCATATGATGCTTCTATCTTTTTTGTCTCAAAAAGGCGGCTGTGCCATTTTACCCAGACAGCTTGCCAATCTTCAGATGTTTCCAAACCTTACATATTACAGAATCAGAGATTCGGTTAAAACAAATATTGGTTTTGCCAAATTATCCTCCAACTGTATCAATCCCCAACTAGTAGACAAATCCAATATGTTGTATGAATATTTAAAAGAACAGAAAGAACTTATGCCAGAATGTTAACTGCGTGATGCTTCCTATTTCTTCCTTTTATGATCTATTGACACTTGCCATGGAATTCGTTATAATTCTTTAAAGTTCCAGTTGAGGTAAGCGTTACAATTATACGGAGGTATGAATGATGAAATATAAAACACACGGAGTTTGTTCCCAGGAAATTAATTTTGAAATAGAAGGCAGTAAGGTTGGCCATGTACAGTTTGTAGGCGGTTGTTCAGGAAATACACAGGGCGTATCAAGACTGGTAGAAGGCATGGATGTTGATGATGCCATTCGCCGTCTGGAAGGAATCAAATGTGGCTTTCGTCCAACTTCCTGCCCGGATCAGCTTTCTAAAGCATTAAAAGAGTATAAGGAAAGCAACCAGTAGTTTTTCATGCATGTTAAAAAGCATATAGAGATGACGAGAATACCGATCATTTCTATATGCTTTTTTCTTATTTATATTCTATTCACTTGATAATTATAGTATTATTTATGACATTTTGGAATAATTCAACAATCCCCTTCTTTTTCATTGACAATTGTTTTTTACTATTTTAGTATCTAATTATAGTTTATGTAGCTAGAAATACCGGGTCAAATAACTGGCACGGGATCTAGATAGAAAGAAAGGGGATAAAAAATGAGAAATGGAAAAAGAATCATCAGTATCATCACTACCTGCTTTATGGTCACCAGTTTATGTGTCATGAGTCCCACACCAGCGCATGGTGCTTCAAAGGAGTACTATGTTTCTGCAAGCGGCAGCGACTCCAATAACGGACAGTCTAAGGACAAGCCTTATAAGTCCATTGATAAGGCATTAGGCAACGCTTCCGCAGGTACTACCATCTATTTAATGAATGGGACCTACAAATCATCTAATACCTACAAATTAAGCAAAAGCGGTACTTCCGGTTCACCAATCCGGATTATGAATTACAGCGGTCACAAGCCAGTTGTTGATTTCTCCAGCCAGCCATATGCTGACAGCTCAAGAGGCTTTCAGATTACAGGAAACTATTGGGTTATATCCGGTCTTACCATTCAGAACGCGGGTGATAACGGAATACATATCAGCGGTGGCAACAACAAGATTACAGACTGCTTCATTACTAAATGTGGAGACACCGGCCTCCAGATGAGCAACGGGGCATTCAATAATGAAATCACCCGTGTTACCTCTACTTATAACTACGACTCCAAAACCAACGGAGAAAATGCAGATGGTTTTGCCGCCAAGTTAAGCATCGGAAGCGGCAATGTATTTAGAAACTGTAACGCTCTTAACAATTCTGATGACGGCTTTGATTTCTATTCCGCAGGCAATGCAGTTAAATTATATAACTGCGAAGCTTCTTACAACGGAAAAGGCAATGGAAACGGACAGGGCTTTAAAGTAGGCGGAAATTATACCAGCGACAACCATTATCTGGAAGGCTGCGTTGCTATTGGCAATAAAAAAAGAGGATATGACCAGAATAACAATACCGGTTATATCACTCTCAAAAATTGTACAGCAAAGAATAACAACGTTAATTTCTACTTCCCAAAAGCTCCTTCCTCAGGAACTCATAAGTTTTCAGACTGTATTTCCAGCGGCGGTGCAAGTAAAGATGTCATTGTAGGCGCCACAGTAGTCAACTGCTCTTTCAACACCAAATAAATGCAAACCGCCGGTCCTCCAAGCATCTGGAGGACCGGCGGTTTTTTAGTCTGTAAAGATATTACCGGTCAAGCAGCTTACACAAAGCAACACCGATTACCGTTGAAAACAAGGTTGCTGCAATGGCTGGCCCTACAATTGCTGTTGGATCAAGACTGCCATACTGGCTTCTGTATGCAATCATATTGACAGGGATTAACTGGAGCGACGATATGTTAATAATCATAAACGTGCACATCTCATTATTGGCAGTATCATGGGAAACCGGTTTGGGGATTTTCTTACCCTGAGAATACTCTATTCTTCTGGTCTCCTCTAAATCCTTTAACGATTCCATTGCCTTCAGACCAGCAGGCGTCGCTGCCCATCCCAGTCCCAGAATGTTTGCAATGATATTGGTAGATATATACTCCAGGGATGGATGCTTTTCAGGTATCTTTGGAAACAAAAAATGAAGCACTGGCCCCATTTTGGCTGACAATCGTTCAATCAGCCCTGATTTACTTCCGATTTCCATCAGTCCGGTCCAAAAAGACATAATTCCAAGCATGGTAATGCACAGCATCACTGCTTCCTTTGCAGAAGTTAAAGCTCCGTCTGTTACAGCACTTAAATTTCCATGAAGTGCTCCCCAGATAACACCTATCAATAACATAAATGCCCAGAGATAATTTAACATCCATCACTCCACATTTCTTTGTTTTCTTTTTATCCTATTCCTAAAAAGAAGAGTTTATGAAATGTTATTCTCCAAAAACAAGAGCTTTCATTACTTCATCAACCGTTTCCATCTTCTCTGCCCGGTAAGCATTGCTTCCGCAAAATACCAGTCCATCTTCGGCTCTTCCTTCCGCCGATGAGATTAAGGCTTTTGTAATGCAGTAGGGTATGGTTTTTCTGTCGCACTTCTCCAGACAATCGTAGCAGTGTTCCAGTTTAAAGGGGGTATTGGCCACATGATCCAAGAATGGATTTTTTATTGCTCTGCCTGGCATTCCAACCGGACTTTTCGTGATGACAATATCCTCTTTGGCTGACTTTATATAAGCTTCCTTAAATTCCTCCGGGGCATCGCATTCCTGGGTTGTGACAAACCTGGTTGCCACCTGTACACCGTCAGCGCCCAGATCAATCTGATGCATAACATCCTCATGGGTATAGATTCCGCCTGCAGTTACTACCGGTATTACTTTGTTATACTTTTCCCCGTACTCTCTTACAAGCCGGATAATACCCCTTACTTCTTCGTCATATTTCGCCTGCTGAAAGGTGTGTTCTACATCTGCTGTATCAACACCCAGTTCAGATAAGTCTTCTCTGGAGAATCCCAGATGGCCTCCTGCCAGAGGGCCTTCCACAACAACCAGATCCGGAGCCTGATTAAATTTACGATCCCACATCTTACAGATAACCATAGCAGACTTTACAGTAGAAACAATGGGGGCAATTTTTGTTTTCAGTTTAATACCAGCTTCTTCTGCAGCCTCCGCCACATACTCTGGAAGACTTACAGGAAGACCAGCTCCTGAAATGATGATATCAGCTCCTGCTATCACCGCTTTTTTCACATAGCTTGCATAATTCTTGGTGGCAACCATAATATTAAAGCCTATAATTCCCTCTGGAGCAATCTCTCTGGCCTTTTTCATTTCCTCACCAATTGCACGTAAATTGGCTTCCAGGGGATTCTTAAGGAAATCGGGCTGTTTAAAACCAATCTGAGCCGTTGAAATGATACCAACTCCTCCTGCCTTAGCCACAGCTCCTGCAAGAGAGGAAAGGCTGATTCCAACTCCCATTCCACCCTGAATTACCGGATATTTTGCCACCAGATCTCCTATTACCAATGGTTTTAATGTTCCCATCACATTCTCCTAAATCTATCATATCTTTGATTTGTCAGTTCTTCTTTTGTCATAGTAAGGTATCCGGCAAAAAACTCTGTC
>SVDT01000103.1 GCA_015057775.1 Paenibacillaceae bacterium
GAGAATATATAGAAATGATACAGGCAAATAGGTGAGAATATCTGATATCTGAAACTCTGCACCTCTGCAAAGTTCAATCACAGCATGTATTCCCATGACCGTACCAACTGCCATAATCATTTTCCAATGACTGTATTTATCATCTGGCCTGGAACCTATTTTTGAAAAAAGGTCAGAACCACTCCAGAATAATATTGCTATCAGTGAAAGTATAAACCACATTTTATTTCTCCTGTCTTTACCACTTATTTACTTTATCATTAATCCCATAACTACAGAATCAAAATAAACTCCATCAATAAACGTTTCATTTTTCAAGATACCTTCTGTTTCAAAACCAAACTTTTCATATAATGCAATTGCTCTGGGATTATCTTTTCTTACGGTCAAGCTTATTTTAGCAGTTTCTCCGTTGTTTTTACACGATTTAATTAAATAATCCATTATGATAGTTCCAAGGCCTGCATTACAATATTCTTCACTTATAACAATCCCCAGCACTCCAACGTGCTTGATTTTTATCCGTTTATTATTTGATGATATGGTTCCAATCCCTGCTATTTTAGAATTTATCATTGCAAGTATCATCATATTATTTCCTGATGCATTGATTTCTTTAATAATCGCTGACTGCTGATCTTCTGATACCTGGTATTCTCCATCACTGAATCCCAGATATGTTGTTTCTTTTCCAACCTGCTTATAAAACTCTATTATTTCTTTCGCGTCTGCCTCCTGGGGAAGTTTTAGCATTACCTCGATTCCATTCTTTGTCTTATCAATTGTCATTTTCTTTTCCTTTCATTATCCAGAATAAGATATCTGATATTATACCAGATGCTTTAAGAAGTGGATATGATTTCTTTCGGTATTCTGCCAAAATAAAACTCAGGGTGCCTGGCCCACGTTCCGCCTGACACACTGAGTATTTTAACTGTTTATTTGTTGACGCTAGGGTTCCGTTATGGCGTAGATGCTATAAAATCATTCAAATAAATAGCTTGTCATGGATAAGGAACCAAGCATGCAGCTGTTGTTATATACGGTTATCTTATCTTCTTCATCCGATGCTCCCAGTAAATATAAGATTGGATTAAAGTGGTCCGGCGCAGGTACCGACAATTTAGCCGCCTCACCCTGACTCATATAGTGAATGATATTTTCGTGATTTTTATTTTCAATATTTTCTTTCACATAATCATCAAACTTATAAGCCCATTCAAAACCATCGTCTTCCATCCCCCAGTCAAGCATTCGCAGGTTATGGACGATATTCCCGGTACCAAACAAAAGAACCCCCTGATTTCTTAAGGCCTTTAACTCTTTGCCTATCTGATAATGAACCTGCGGCGGTGCAAAGGCATCGATACTGACCTGGAAAACGGGAATATCCCTTTCCGGGTACATATGAGTCAGAACTGACCAGGTGCCATGATCAATGCCCCAGGTATTATCATATACACTGGGTTTGCTGATTAAATTTTTTACAGTACCTGCAAGCTCCGGATTGCCCGGAGCATTATATACAACCTTATATAAGTCTTCGGGAAATCCGTACATATCATATACTGTCTTTGGATTTTCCTCATTCATAATCTTTGTACCCTGGGTGTACCAATGTGCCGAGATTGATACGATTGATTCAGGTCTGGGGATTTTCTTTCCCATCTCCTTCCAGCCTCTTGTGTATCGGTTATCTTCAATTGCATTCATTGGTGAACCATGGCCTGCAAATATCATGGGCATTTTAGACATATCATTTACTCCTCCTTTATATTTATTGACTACCATTTGTTTTACGGCTCTATTTTAATTAATACCCAGTAATTTCTTCACGCATTTGACCGATTGCCAGTTTAAATGCATTATTCATATAAATAAGCCTTGAACTGCGGAACCATCTTGCCATGTAGGGGAGTCTATATATTTTATCACTATCAGGTTCTCCTGCTGTAAGCACCATTTTATAGATATTATTTACTTTCATGTAACGAACCGTATCACTTGCATTTAAAAACATCCCACATGCATGGGCATGTCCATCTATAATTTTCATAGTCCTTCCTGTTCTCTAACACTGATATATTATTATTTGCCATAATCTTCTTATGTTTTAATATATCGAGTCGATCCCAGATAGTCAAGCATTATTCTCTCGGTATTTTCCAATTAGACTTGGTATCCGCGGTATTCTTTGGGCGACATACCTGTCACCTTCTTAAACTGTGCATAAAATGTGGAAAGATTCTCAAAACCACTCTGCAGGGAAATTTGCAATATACTATTTTGTGTATGGGAAAGCAGTTCTTTTGCACGGTCAATGCGTAGCTGGTTTAAGTATTCCGATGGTGTTTTCTTATATTCCTCTTTAAAAAGCTGTATCATACGATTTTTACTCAAACCGAGCCCCATGAGTTCTTCATTCAAACGGTTGCGATCAGCGAAATACAAATCACAGACAGCCTTGATTTTATCTGCCGATTCCTTAAGTGGCTGAAATTCCAGAAGATCCGGCCGGCAGCGTTTGCATGGACGCAGACCGCTATCCTCTGCCTGTCTCGCTGTGTCAAAAAAGACAACGTTTTCCCGTTTCGGACTTTTCGACTTGCAGGAGGGACGGCAGAAAATTCCGGTTGTTTTCACACCATAAAAAAATCTTCCGTCATAATCGGAATTGCAGGAACAAGAAGCCTGCCATTTTTCTTCATCAGTTATTTTCATATCGGACACGCTATTACCTCCTGTTTCTGCAATTGTCTGCATTGGTATTGAGGAAATCGCCCATAAATAAATGGAAGCAACGGATCCATAGGGCGAATATCTGTTTTTATATGATTCAAATTGTTTCTTCGTCAGATTGGGAGTGCCATAGAGTTTTTCCATTCCACGGCGGATCGCAATATCACCCCAGCTGACTATGTCAGGGCGTTCCATATTAATAAGAAGCATTTCTGCAGTCCACTGTCCTATACCCCTGAAAGAGGTCAGGCGGCGGATAATCTCTATGTCAGGCAGTTTTCCCAAACTGTCCAGGGATAAATCATCTAAAACGATCGCTTTTGCCACATCACTGATACAGATGGCTTTTTTCATCGTCATTCCACATTGCTTCACATCATCAGGAGTAAAATCCCAAAAATTTTCCGGGGTAATTTCACCGATTTTCTCCTGCAAACGTTTCCATACTGTATTTGCAGAGTTGGTTGAAATCAGTTGGCCGATAATGGCATATACCAGCGCTGAAAACGGGTCAGGTATCACCTCTCGCTCTACCCGCCCAAGCCGGGCTATCACATCACCCAATACAGGATCTGCCAGGGAAAGATACTCCATTTCTTTCGTACCGTAATCAAAAAACTTATATTTGACATCACACATAATTTTTTTCCAGCTCCAACAGTCTTTTCTTTCTTTCCAAACCACCTGCATACCCCACTAATTTGCCATCTGTACCGAGGATACGGTGACAGGGCGTCAAAATAAGGATTGGGTTTTTGCTGTTGGCCATACCCACGGCGCGAGAGGCCTCCGGTCTGCCAATTATTTCTGCAACTTGTTTATAGCTGCGTGTTTCTCCATATGGGATCCTATGCAAGGTGCTCCAGACTGTCTTCTGGAATTCTGTTCCTTGGGGGGCAATCTTTAAATCAAAGGTTTTTCGGATACCTGACAGATATTCTAAAAGCTGTTTTTCAGCTTCTTTTAACAAGGGTGTTATCCGGTTAACGGCATTTAGCTGTGTATCCTCAGCAAAGAAAAGTTCCGTGATGAAACCATCTTGTTCCGATATAATAACCGGACCAAGGAATGTCTGTACAATAGCTGTATTTTTCATAAATTTAACCTCCTTTGTTCTTATGGTTCCAGTTTACTATATTTTTTTCATTCTATCATCCGATTTTGCACCATGTAATTTTCAGAATCTCATATGAAAAAGCAGGTATGAAAAAAACACTGCTTTCTCATACCTGTTTCATTCTATTTTAACATAATTCAATTCTGCAAACTGCCCGTATTGTTTCACTTCTTTCAAATGAAACCGCTTTAATCCTTCTTTCTGGGTAAACAACGGGATTCCTTCTCCCAATAACACCGGGGCAATCTGTATGATCATATTATCAATCATATCATTATCTAATAGAGGAGCCACGATTGTGTTACCCCCAACAATCCAGATATTTTTATCCGTTTCAATCTGTTTAACAAATTCAACTACATCACAACTTACAGGAATAAATTCCCTGGATGATAAGCTTTCTGCATGGGTGATCACGTAGTTTTCAGTTGTGGGATAGATACTGTCTATGTTATCCAGTTTTTCTATTTCATTAAATGTCCGTTTGCCCATAATCGTCACATCCATGCGATTGTAGAAACTTTCATATTCTGTTTCTTCTGCATCTCCAGTCTGATAAAGCCAGTCCAGATTGTGGTTTTTATCAGCCAGAAAGCCATCCAAAGTGATACAGCCATAAAAAAATACACTCATTTTAGCTCCTCCATAATTAATTAAATTGATATAGATTTTACTATATGAAACCTGGTTTTACAATCTGATCACTATATATCCACCTCAGTTAAAACCAGATTCTTCGCATTGCCTCCGACCTTGACCTCATAGATTGCATCTTCTTTTACTGACAGCGATACCAGGATTTCAGAGGGCCGGTTCATGGAATACCCCTGTTCGAATACCAGGTCCGTTTTCTGTCCGCCACCCATTTTTTTGTAGTTATAAAGATAGCAGGCAAGTGCACCATTGGAAGTCCCTGTCGCTGCTTCTTCCGGGATATCATACAATGGAGCGAAATTTCTGCAGTTGGCATTTGCACCATATAAGGATTCCAGCGTAAACACATGATACCCCACTACATGATGTTTCTGGCTGATCGCTTTTATCTTTTCCATGTCAGGTTTCATTCCATTGAGTATTTCCATACTTTTTACAGGAATCATAATATCCCGAAGTCCTGTTGATACTATCTGAGCTGGCAAATCTTCCGGCATTTGAGTAACCGAAATATTCAGCGAATCAGCAAGCTCCTTTTTTTCTATTATATCTGAAAATACCGGAATTGTCTGATTCATCATAACAGAATTATCTTCCTTTATTTCAATACCAAGAATACCGGCATTTGTCTCTTGCTTATACATGCCTGGATTTAACAAACCCAATTTTCCCATGGTATGAAAGGCTGCAATTGTTGCATGACCGCATAAATCAACTTCAGCCTTTGGTGTAAAAAATCTTACTCTGAAAACTGCCACGCTGGAAGGTAATATAAACGCAGTTTCACTAAATCCCAGTACGGCAGCTACTCTTCTCATCTCTTTTTCCGTTAATAAATCTGCATCAATTACAACACCAGCCGGATTACCACCTCCATTTGTTTTGGCAAATGAATTTAATTGATATACGTTTACTTTCATAATTGTATCTCCTGTTTTTCTTCCCTTTCATACCACTGTGCCTGCGCCGCCCACATATCTGCGTATTTGCCTGGGCGGGAAAGCAGCTCGTCATGTGTCCCCATGTCTACAATCTCTCCAGACTCCAGCACTACGACGCGGTCAGCCAGCTTTGCAGAGCCGAGACGGTGGGTCACCACGACAGCGCATTTACCTTCTGCCAGCCGTTGAAATTGTTTGTAAATTCTGGTCTCCTCAATGGGATCAATGGCGGAGGTGGGTTCATCCAGTACAATAAAGTCATTCACCCGGTATAACCCTCTGGCAATGGCAATCCTCTGCCATTGTCCACCTGATAGATCAATGCCGCCAAACTCTGGTGAAAGCATATCCTCCATCCGGATACTGCCCTTTTCAAAACCCGATTCACGAAGGGCCGATTCCGCCTGATCCAAACCGGCGTTGGCCAGACTGTCACTGATTGTAACATTCTCTATTAGTGTCATTTTGTACCGCTGATATTTCTGAAATACGCCAGATATGCCCTTATATAAAGAGGAAGGAGCAATGTTTGCGGTATCAAGGCCGCCGATGATAACCCTGCCTTCCAACGGGCGGTAAATCCCGGTCAGCAAACGTACAAGGGTACTCTTCCCCGCGCCGTTTTCCCCCACAATGGCAATGGTCTCCCCCTCTGCCAGGTTCAGTGATATGTTTTTCACCGCCGGATTCTCCCTTCCTGGATAGGTATAACTGATTCCGTAAGCTGCCACTCCTTTGGTAAAATCCGGTGTGCTTAAAGAACCGGTGCGATCCGGCATGTCAAGCAAATGCAGGAAGTTGTTAATCTTGCCGATATCCCTGTTCATACTGCCTATGTGTTTGCTTACTATTTCATTCATAATATCGAATATCTGCCCCAGAGCCGCAAACACAGCGGCAAACATACCAACCGTAATTTCCCCATTCATGGTTGCAGTAAAGAGCAGATAAGCCGATGTTCCCATACCTGCAAATGTGGTTATATTTAATACCAGCTGCAGCAGTGCAATTTTCCGCTCTGCCCTCCATATCTTACTGGTAAGCAACTCCAATGTGTCTGTAAAGAGCTGATTGAAAAATGAAAATGCTCCCAGTATACGGGTTTCTTTAAAATACTCTCTGTCACAGATTGCCTTCTGGTAATATTCATGCTCCCTGCGCAATGGTGCGCTCTGCTCTTCCAGCCTTGTGAACACCCGGATATTTATGGTCTGTGCCATTATCGCAGGTATAAAAGCTAACAGAAGTGTAATTAACAGCATGGGCTTTAATGTAAACAGATAGGTTCCGATTGACAGGAAATACACTCCATAAAAAGAGACACACAAAAACAAAACCATGCAGCATAAAGGAATCGCCTGGATTCCCTCCCTGGCTTTATTCAGATCATCTAAAAAATCTGTGTTTTCAAATTGGGCAGGATCGATATCTTTTAATTTCCTGTGAAGCAAAACAGTCAGTTTTCCTGATGATTTGGGAAATAGAATGCCGGTACCGTAAAAGTTATGAATCCCGTTTAAAAGCTGCTGCCCGAACGTTGCTCCAGTTAATAAGAACAGAGAAACCATACAATCCGAAAAGCCCCCTTCGCTGGCAGATGCTTTGGAAATCGTATCAAAAAGATGCTGGGTTGCCACAACTGTCAGGGAAAATGACAGCCCGTGTATGACAGCCAGTATATTTTCAAGGATACAATTAAATGGTGCTGCCTGAAACTGCATTGGTATAATACGGGTAATGACTTGAAAAAACGTATCATTCTTCTTTTCTGTGTTCATAGATACCACCCCCTCTGAGCCTCAAACATCCCTGCATACGTCCCGTTTGCTGCCATCAGCTCATCATGGGTTCCTCGCTCTATAATCCTCCCGCTGCCAATGACCAATATTTCGTCGGCCAGCTTCGTAGAACCAAGACGGTGACTGACAAATACTGTAGTCTTGCCCAGCATTAGTCTCTCAAAATCTCTGTATAACAGACTCTCGCTGATGGGATCAAGCGCAGAGGTGGGTTCATCCAGGATTTTAACGGGAGCACGGCTGTTCAGTGAACGGGCAATGGCCACTCTCTGCCACTGACCGCCGGAAAGATCCTGTCCGCCTGCCATAATTTTCCCCAGCGGCGTATCCAGTCCATGGTTCAGACTGTTCACCGTTTCATCTAACCCAGCCAGATGCGCTGCCTCCATCTCATTCCCTTTTCTATGTAAATCCCCAAGAGCTATGTTATCCTTCAATCGTATATAATACCTGGCAAAATCCTGATATACCACAGAAAACAGAGCCTTGACCGCACTGGCAGAATATTCCCTTAGTTCCTTCCCATTGATCAGTATCTCACCCTGGTATTGTGGGAACAAACCTGTTAACAACTTGGTAATTGTTGTTTTGCCTGCACCATTTTTACCAACAAAGGCATAATGACGCCCTGCCTCCATCTTAAAAGACATTCCATCCAATACCAGCCGTTCACTTCCCGGATATCGAAAGCAGACATTGCGAAATTCCAGTGATTTAAATTCCATAGGTACGGCATCCGGCTCAGTTAAGGAGTCTTTCGTCTGACTCATTGCCGCAAATGCAGTTAAATCCTTCATATACTCCCCGACACATGATATGCTTTCAAGGGAACGGGACATCTGGAAGCCAAGTTTCTGAATCATTCCAAATACTGCGCTTACGATACCCATAAACCAACCCGCTGTCATCTGACCAGTTAACACAGGTCCGATCAGTGTCAATGCCACCAACAGAGAAATCAGAACCAGAAGCAGACTGGACCCCTTAATAAAAAGGAACATTCTGGCCGTCACCCTGAGCTGTAATTTCCGCCCGGCTTCATACTGATTCTGCCATTTACCATTGATCTCATCGCTATAGCCGAACAGAGTACGCTCGTCCACATTATCCCGCCCCGTCAGCACTTCTCCCAGATATTCCGTTCGCCGGTTGAATTTCTCAGCTTCACGCCCAGCCTGGTAGACCTTTCTCCCTGCTCGCACCGACAGCCAGAACATGGGGGCTGAGAAAATTAAGATAATTATTGCTGCCCACCACACCCGGGTTACAATCAATATCAGAACGGAAGCCAGGGATATGATAATCTTCAAAGACTGAATATACGCCTCCACACCTTCCATAATGGAATTAACCGGGTCTCTGGATACCCGTGAGATCAACTCCCAACTGGTATTATTTTCTATGTGCCTGTAGTCCAATGCTGCATAAATCTTAACCACAGACGGGATCAGTCTGCGTTTAAGATTTAAACGGATACGAGAGCTGGCAAGCTGGATCAGCGCACCAATGATGGTAGTCACCCCCAGCGTCACTAACAGCAGTACCAATGGCAGATAAATATCATTACGTGGACGGACGCCCTTTAATATAGCAGATGCCGTGTCCACAAAATCAGCTGTGGCCAGAGCCAGAGCCCCCGTCTGCAGAATGGATTGGGTAACAGACAAGAGTATATCTGTAACCATACAGACAGGAGACGCTGCCAATGCCAGCTTCAGTGCGTCAAATGAACGATAATTTTTATTGATTTCAATCATACCCAACTCCCCCAGTTTCAGCTCAAATCTTTACTTCATTAAAACGATATCTTTCACCATGTTCTTCCATAAAAAAATGAATACCCGTCAGATTTTCCAAGTTGTTTATTCGGCGTTTTATCCACCATGATTGTTGCTTTTAACAGTGATTTTACCTGTTCCCTCATTAAGCTGACGTTAAACTTGTCTATCTCTCTGTCCTTGCTGTTCCCCATCAGATAATCTGGCATCTGGATCAGTCCAATGACCGGAATTCCTGCTTCAAACAGAGGCTGGCTTTCCCCAAATTCAAACTTGTTGTGGCCTCTGAGTGTGACAGTACGGGTTAAACTTCTGTCTTCCACTGCCTTTTCCCAGATCTTTCCCAGCCGGGCATTTCCCACATATGTGTACTCTGTCTGGATGTTTCCAGTTGCCTTATATTGCCCGTCCTCATTCTCTTTCCACTCCATGCTGCCCAGATGTTCTACCGTAATTCCTGCAACGGCTTTTTTATTACCGTTTTTCCCATCCCATAGTTCCTGGTGACCCATTAACCAGGTTGAGGTAGCCTGTGATGTTCCTTTAAATACTGGTAAACGAAAATGTCCGGTAACAAACGAAAATACCATGGTACGATTCAGCTGTTTGTTTTGTAAATACCGGATCATGGAAAGCATACCAATTGCACCATTCTCCTCCACCACATTGATTCCGTCTGTATGTGTATTAATGAGAATGGTCTCATCCTTATTTTTCCCTTCCAGTATTACATGAAAACTTTCGGTTAGAGCATTGACCTGTTTGTCTGCTTCTAATATCACAGTTCCCTGTTCCTGTCTTTTCGCAGCAGCAATTACCTTTTTTCCCTCCGTCTCATTCACCCAAACGGCTGGAATTCCCATATATTCATCGGTAAATGGCAGATACTGATCTTTCACCTTTTCATCTGCCACTCCCTTCCAGATTAATATAACCGCTTTAGCTCCCTTCTCCTTTGCCTTCTTTAAACCGGGATTTCTTAACACAGAGGTAAGTACCAGATCACCGTCACCTGAGGCAATCCTGGTGCCGTCCGGAAATGCCTTCCGTTTGTTCATAATCAGACCAAGAGGAGGTTTTTTAATCATTTTAATTTCCACAACCGCAATTTTACCTTTTGCCTTGCTGTAATCACCGCTTTTTACATGAATCAGTTCTGCTGTTATTCCATTTTCATCTGTTTCTCCAGAATATGGATAGGCTGAGGATACAGGAATATCTTCCTGGTTTACTTTTAAAGCACTTCTCTTTTCTTCCCATCGCTCAAACGTATAGGTGTCGCTATCAATCGGAAGCCCCATTTCTTCCAGCTGTTGCTTTAACCATGTAATAAACTCCTGATGACCTTTTGAGCCGGTTGCCCGGCTGCCAAACCCATTCATTATTTCTATTTCTTTGCTCATAATCTCTTCTGAATCTAATCTGCTCTTTTGTATCATGGCTTGCTCCTTATATAATAGCTTTTATCTGAACATCATTTTCTGAAATTTACTTACTATTTCCTTTTCATAATCCGGATCACTATTTCCCCTGCCAATGCGGTCGCAAAGCCCCAGCAGGGCAACTTCATTGACATCCGTCTCCTGTTTCATTCTGCCGGCATCTCCAAATGGAAGTTTCTCCGTAATATACAAAATGTGCATATGATACCTGACCAGTTTAGCCACGGACTTAATCCAGGAAACATCACCGGTAAAACAGGATAAAAAATCTTCTGTCAGCTGTTCTCCCTCAAAATCATGATTATAGGAGGTGATTTTTTCTTTCTTTATTTTTGTGGTCCCCGGTTTGCCAATATCATGAAGCAGCGCTGCCCACATCAGGGTTCGTTCCGATTGACTCTCCCGTTTCCGCTTTGCCGCCTCATCTACCACCATCATCGTATGAGCCCAGACACTGCCTTCCGGATGGTAACGTTTTGACTGAGGTGTATCCTTTAGTTTTGACAGCATGGAAAACGGATACTCAGAAAACCACGGCTCCACGCTGATTTGTTCCAGATATTCGGATGGACAGTTATCATGGAGCAGGTGATCGTCTATTTTAAGAAACTGCTCTTTCCCATATTCTTTGTCTGACATAAAATTTGCCTTTCTTCCTATTAACTGCCTTTCTAATCATACCATAATATGATGCTTTTCTCCATCATCTTCCAGTATAATTCTGTTTCCCTGAATCGGCTTATGGTCTAAAATAATGGATTCCGTTGTCATTTTCCCCTTACTTCTGCTCTCAACCCTGATCTCATAATAAGAACTGCCATACTTATATTCAATGGTAAAATCCCCAAAATCTGCAGGCGTTGCCGGATCAATCACCAGTTCATTCCCTTCTTTGCGTATTCCCAGAAACCAGTTTAACAGCCCCTGATACATCCAGCCTGCGGAACCAGTATACCAGCTCCACCCACCCCTTCCAGTATAAGGCGGGCTTAATGATATATCAGCGGTCATCACATAAGGCTCTTTTTCGTAACGAAGAACCTCTTTCTTTTTCTGTGTAATATAGATGGGATTTAAAATGGTGAACAGAGTCTGCGCCATGTCATAATCGTGCTCCATCGCCGTTGCTATTGCAAGCCACACCGCTGCATGAGTATACTGGCCTCCATTTTCCCGGATGCCTGGAATATAATTTTTGATATAGCCAGGATTTTTATTTGTTTTATGAAAAGGAGGAGCAAGAAGTAAGGAAAGGGCATCCTCCTCCCGTACCAGATAACGCCATGCTGACTGCATTGCGGTACTGGCACGGTCTTTGCGGGCTCCTTTTGAGATTACGCTCCAGGACTGGCTGATGGAATCAATTCTGCATTCATCATTTTCCTTTGATCCAAGCTTGGAACCATCGTCATAAAAGGCCCGCAGATACCATTCCCCATCCCAGGCATGTTCTTCGATGCTTTGCAGCAGAGTTTGCCGTTTCTGTTCCAGTTCCTGTCCGTATGCCTCTTCCCCTTCCTGTTTGCATAAAGGAATGAAATCCCCTAATACGGTATACAAAAACCAGGCAAGCCATACACTTTCTCCCTTTCCCTGTATTCCCACCTCATTCATACCGTCATTCCAGTCGCCTCCGCCCATAAGAGGAAGTCCATGCTCTCCGAAAAATGTTCGGTCAATGGTTTTTTTGCAATGTTCATAAACGCTTCCTGATTGCTGGGATACTTCAGGAGTAAACATTACATCATGTTGTCCCTCCTTTAGTACCGGACCTTTAATGTAAGGCACTGTTTCCTTTAAAATTGAATAATCTCCAGTGTTTTGAATATAGGCAGCGGTACAATAAGGCAGCCAGAGCAAATCATCGGAGATTCGTGTCCTCACCCCGATTCCCATGGGAGGATGCCACCAATGCTGGACATCTCCTTCCTCAAACTGTCTGCTGCAGGCAGTGAGTATCTGACTGCGCAAAATACCCGGATCGGTAAAAAGCAGAGAAAGAGTATCCTGAAGCTGATCCCGGTAGCCATAAGCTCCCCCGCATTGATAAAATCCGGCTCTTGCCTGAATCCGGCAGGATAATGTCTGATAGAGAAGCCAGCCATTAACCAGAATATCAACTGCCCGGTCCTTTGTTTTTACCTGAATGGTTCCTAATAATTTGTCCCAGTGGGCTGTGACCTCTTCCAGTTCTTTTTCTGACGCAGTCACATCTCTGAATCTGTTTCTGATCTGATTGATCTCATTTAAGCTGCTGCTCTGTCCCAGTCCAAATACCACTGTTTTACTTTCCTGAGGCTGAATTGCTATGGATACCTGTATTGCGCCGCAGGAGTCATAGCACACTCCTGTATTGCAGGTGAGCTTGACTTCCGCCCCTCTGGGTTCTCTGATACTGCCTTTTTGTCCCAGAAACTCCTGTCTGTCTCCGGTGTAACCCACAATTGTCTCATTGGAAAACAGGTAGGCATAGTTGTTTTGAAAGTTCATGGTGTAAATATTTTTTGCGTACAAATATTCATGTTCATTATCATAGGAAGTGAGAATATAGGGATCGGTCTGCTCTCTCT